>NZ_JAASHM010000001.1 GCF_019734195.1 Clostridium sp. K13
AGTCATTAAAAATAGCTTGTTAAAGTTCATTTTTTATTTAACTGTAAAATTATTCAAGGAAAACTGCACTATTATAGTAGTTAATATCTTTTTTGCAGAAATAGTAAAATGTTATTAGAATAAATATAGTCATATATGTAAGTATTAATATTACGGAAATTAAAGGAGTTACTCCACTATAAACTGCACTTTGAAAATTAAATTCTATAGATGGCATAGTACTTCCAAACTCTAAGAACTTCCTAAAATCTAAATTTACAAATGGGAAATATTTAAGAAAATCATAATAGCTAGCAGCAAAAGCGTTTAAAGGATAAATAATTGTTAAAGTAAGAACAGTAACTATAGTTGCAACAGAAACTGATTTTAATACCACTCCTATTAAAAATGAAAGTATAGTATAGAATATAATATTAATTAATTGAAGAATAACAACTATCATTGAATAGCTAAACATAGATAATGTATAAGGTTTATTAAAGCCATAAAGAACAATAACTCCACCCGTTGCACCAAATCCATAAACTATTAGACCAGAAAGTATTCCTAGAACTATTACAAGGGCAAATGAAATTAATCCGTAAATTAATGTTGCTAAATATTTTGATATTAATATTTTATATCTTTTATAAGGTAATAAAAGAAGTGGATTTATAGTTTTGTTAGTATATTCACCTCTCCTGCTGATTTAATAAAAACTTCTTCAAGTGATGAGGTTTTATTTATTTCCTCCATAGATTTCAAGCAACGCATTTTACCATCAGTAATTATTAAAACTTTATCACATAAAAGCTCCATTTCAGTAAGTATATGACTAGATACTAAAACAGCAAGACCTTTATTATGAGCAAGATCTTTTAAAAATTCTCTTAATGCCTTTATCCCTATAGGATCTAATCCATTAGTAGGTTCATCTAAAATCAATATTTTAGGATTATTTAAAAGTGCTACTGTAAGACCTAATCTTTGTTTCATACCAAGTGAGTAATTTTTAACTTTGTCGTTAAGTCTATTTTTTAACCCCGATAACTTTATACATTCATTGATATGATCCTCTGTGGTATTTGGACAAAGTTTAGAAAAATAATTTATGTTTTCATTACCAGTCATATGTTCATAAAGATGAGGAGTTTCTACTATAGCACCAATATTTTTCATAGCCTCTTCAAAATTTTTATTAATATCATAATTGCAAATCTTTATTGAACCTGATGTTGGTTTTATTAGATCAGTTATCATTTTTATAGTAGTTGTCTTACCAGCCCCATTAGGACCAAGAAAACCTAAAATTTCACCACTGTATAGATTGAAGCTAATATCATCAACAGCAGTGAATTTTTTGAAGCTTTTACTTAGATTTTTTATTTCTAATATTGAGTTGTTCATTTTACCTCCATTTAGTAAAAAAATTATTTTTAAGATATTTGTATAATTTTTAATTTTTTTCAAAAATATCTTGAGTTATATACATCTACTTTTTAGGAATTATTTTATATCTTTTTATAAACTCTAACAACAGTAATTAACGAAAAAATAAAATAAAAAAACAATACTTGCCAATATTTACATAATTTGTAAAATGTATTAAAATATAAATAAATGGGAAAATAAGTAGGGTGTATATTCATATAGATATATAATAAAAAATAATGAAATAGTATATTAGCTACTAAATCCTATTATATAGAATGAAGACTGATTATTTTAATTAATGTTCAAACATCATCATAAAGATTATAAATAATGAGTCTTTTAATATTAGATATAATACTTAGTAAACAAATAGATGGAAATCCATAATGATATTTAATGACAGGTAAAATTAAATGCAAAGGTTTACAATGGTCGTAGTAATTATTTTAGATGGCTTTTACCTATTATTTTTGTAAGTTTGTTTATTGAATAATATAGTAACTTAATTAATAGTTTAAAATACCATATATCATAGAGTAATGAAAAAAGAGGGAAGGGATTTATGATAGTAAATTTAAAAGATTTCAGTGAATTTGGTAGTGGAAGTACTGTAGAAATAAGGATTCCAATAATAAAGTAAAAATTTAGGGGGGAATTGTTTTGATAAAAGTTTTAATAGCGGATGATGAACCAAGAGTTAGAAGGAATATAAAAAGTGTTATTAACTGTGAAGAGTGGAACTTTGAGCTTGTGGGAGAAACTGAAAGCGAAAAGGTTGCATTAGAAATTGCAAAAGAAAGAAAACCGGATATAATTTTTCTAGATATAAGTATGCAATTTCTAAGTAGATTAGATTTGATAGAAGAATTTAAAAAGGTTTTAAATGACCCTATTATAATAATTATTTCAGATAATGATGAGTTTAATTATGATAAAACTATATTAAGATTAAATGTATTTGATTATATTTTAAATCCTATAGATAGAGAAAGTCTTAAGAAGACTATTAGTAATGCAAAAGATGAAATTATAAATATAAGAAGGAAAAAGGGAATAAGTGAATTTACAGTTAGTAAGCTTGAAAAAAATAGTAAATATTTAAAGGAAAATTTTCTAAAGGATTGGATAAGAGGGAAGATTAGAAGTTCAGAACTTCAAAAGGATATGAAGCATTTTAATATTAATTATACTAATTCAATGGGACTTATAATGGTTAAGCCTTTAATAAAAAATAGAGGGTTAAATGAAAATGAGTGGTCATCAGATTTATTAAGTTATGCTATATTAAATATAGCTAATGAGTTAATGAGTAAATTTAAATATTTGAATGTTTTTATTGATTCTAAAAAGCAGGTTGTTATTTTATGTGATATAAATCCAATAAAATATTGGCATGGAGCTGTTACTGAATTAGAAAATACAATAAATAAATACCTTAAAATTAATGTAGTTATATGTGCATCATTTTTGCGCGATGATCCAGTTCAGGTAAATATTGTTTATAAATCCTTGTGTAATAGACTAATTGATAAGAGTAAAAAAACACCAGTTGTTATTGAGGTTCAAAAATATATAAATAGAAATTATCATAATGAAGATTTATCTATATCAGAAATAGCAAATAATTTAGGTGTTAGTCAAACATATCTTGCTAGATTATTTAAAAGAGAGCTTGGCATGAATTTTGTTGATTATTTAACTAATGTAAGAATAAAAAATGCAATAATTTTAATGAGAGATCCATCATTAAAATTATATGAAATTGCAGAGCTTATTGGATATAGTACTCAACATTATTTTAGTAACATATTTAAAAAACATGTAGGAATATCTCCTCAAGACTATAAGTTAGGTGTAATAAATGAAGCTAGGCAGTAAAATGTTTTTTGAAACTTATCAATGTAATATTAATAATAAAAGATAGAAGGATAAAGAGTAATTAGAGATAATTATAAAAACTTATTATACATTAATTAAGCTATTTCTATAAAAAATTCTAAATATTTTACTAATAATAACCATAGTATTTGTCAATACTATGGTTATATGTTTTTTTAGAGGTGAGAAAATGTTTAAGTGGAGAGATTTTTATTTAATGAAGGTCTATGATTCTAAAAATAAATATATTGGAGTTATAGAAGATATATCCATAGATTTTAATAAAGGAATTATAGATGGATTTACAATTTCACCAGCATCTATAATTAAAAAACATACTTTTGTTTCAAGTGATGCAATAACTTCTATAGATAAGGTAATGAAAATTACGGAAACATCAAAATTTAAGGGATTAAAATTTAAGGAAATTAAATTTGTAGATATTCTTAATGAAAAAAAAGTGTTAATTGGAGTGCTTGAAGACTTAATTATAGATAAAGAAAATTTTAGTATAAAAGGTTTGATTATTAGCTCAGGAATATTTGATAAGATGTTTAAAGGAAAGGAAATTATAACATTAAAACATTGTGTTTTATGTGATGATTATATTTTATATAAGGGAAGTGAGCGTATTAAGCTTAAAACTTTACCTCATGATTTAGGAGGAGTAAAGGATGTTAGGAAAGTATAAAAGTTTAATTTATAAAACTATAATAGCAGTTGTTCTTGTATTGCTTAGTATTGCTATATACATATATTTCACTCCTATAAGAGATGTTATTAATTTATTATTAATTTCATTTATAATTGCTTATACTTTAAAGCCTTTAAGAAATTTCTTAAGTCAAAGGTTTAATATATCAGCTAAAAAGAGTTCTCTATTAATTATATTATTAGTTTTATTAGCATTTATAGGACTTTTATATTGTATAGTACCATCTATATTAAAAGAAAGTGGAAATTTTGGAGTTATGCTAGATAGTATAGAGGAATATGTTTTAGCTCTTGCAACTAGATTTAAATTAGATAGATTGCCTGTTTTTGAAACTGTATATCTACAAGTGGGAGAAAAAATAAATATGATTTTAAGTAATGCATCAACTAATTTAGTAGATAATATGATTTTACTTGGAGAAAATATTGTGGGTCTTGCAGTTGTTCCAATAACAACTTATTACTTATTAGCAGATGGACATTTAATTTACAATAAATTATTATTAGTATTTCCAACAGATAAAAGAGTTTTAATTAAAAATATAAATAATAATATTGATAAGATATTAAGTAGGTACATATTAAGTCAGCTTTTATTATCATTAATAATTGGTGCATTATCCTTTGTTTTATTATTAATACTTAGAGTGAAATTCCCATTAGTATTATCTATAATAAATGCAATAGCTAATATAATACCTTATTTTGGTCCTATTATAGGAGGGGTTCCTATAATTTTTATGGCTTTTACAGGTTCAGTTACAAAGGGTTTATTGGCAGCAGTAGGTGTATTTTTAATACAACAAGTAGAAGGTAACTTTTTAGCGCCTAAAATAACAGGGGATAGTACTAATATGCATCCCATAATAATTATTATATTATTAATATTAGGCGAGAAGATGGGTGGAGTAATAGGTATGGTATTATCGGTCCCAATTGCCGTTATAATAAAAGTTGTATATGATGATATAGATTATTATTTATTCTAAGTAAGCCTTTTGTGGAATGAAAATAAATTTCATTTATTGACATAAGAGTATAAATGAAATATAATCTTGCTAGGAAATAAATTTAATATAAAGCGATGAAAAGAATGAGTAAATATGATGTAAATATTTAGAGAGGAAGTGTTTGGTGAAAACTTCTTATTTTGCATATTGAAGCTATCTTGGAGCTTATTTTACTTTAAGTGATGTATATTTATATACATAATTAGGGTGGTACCGCGGAAATTATAAGTTTTCGTCCCTTTTCTTTTTTTGAGGGATGGAGACTTTTTTATTTATATTTAAAAAACGGAGGTAGTAATTAATCATGAAATTCATGGGAGCAAATGAATTAAGAGAAAGCTTTATAAGCTTTTTTGAATCTAAAGAACATTTAAGAATGGAGAGTTTTCCATTAGTACCTAAAAATGATAATAGTTTATTATTAATAAATGCAGGTATGGCACCACTTAAGCCATATTTCACAGGAATACAAAAACCACCAAAGACTAGAGTTACAACTTGTCAAAAGTGTATAAGAACTGGTGATATAGAAAACGTAGGAAAGACTTCAAGACATGGTACTTTCTTTGAAATGTTAGGTAACTTCTCATTTGGAGATTACTTTAAGGGAGAAATTATTCCATGGTCTTGGGAGTATGTAACAGAAGTATTAAAACTTCCAAAAGATAAATTATATGTAACAATATATTTAGAAGATGATGAAGCATATGAAATATGGACTTCTAAAACAGATATAGATCCAAATAGAATCTTTAGACTAGGAAAAGATGATAACTTCTGGGAAGTTGGAACAGTAGGTCCATGTGGTCCTTGTACAGAAATCCATTATGATAGAGGGGTAGATGTAGCTCCAGTTACAAATGTAGATGATTTTGTTGAAGCTTCAGATGCTGATAGAATAGTTGAATTCTGGAACCTAGTATTTATTCAATTTGATAAGCAAGAAGATGGAAGCTATGCTCCATTAAAGAATAAAAACATAGATACTGGTATGGGACTTGAAAGAATTGCAACTATAATGCAAGGTGTTGATAACATATTTGAAATTGATACAGTAAAAAATATCTTAAATAAGGTATGTGCTTTATCAGGAGTAGAATATGGAAAAGATGCTAACAATGATACTTCATTAAGAATAGTAACAGACCACGTTAAAGCTGTAACTATGCTTATATCAGATGGAGTTCAACCAAGTAATGAAGGAAGAGGATATGTTTTAAGAAGACTTTTAAGAAGAGCTGCAAGACATGGAAGATTACTTGGAATTAAGGGATTATTCTTAAAGGATGTTGTAGAGGCTGTTGTAGAAAACTATGGTGGAAATTATCCTGTATTAGTTGAAAACAAGGATTATATAACAAAGATAATAACTTTAGAAGAAGAAAGATTTAATGAAACTATTGATAGTGGAATGAACATATTAAATGGATATGTTAAGGAATTAGAAGATACTAAAGCTACTGTTCTTTCAGGAGAAAAGGCATTTAAATTATATGATACTTATGGATTCCCGCTAGAGTTAACAGAAGAAATTCTTGAAGAAAAGGGAATGACTGTTGACCATGAAGAGTTCAAGAAGGAAATGGAAGCTCAAAGAGAAAGAGCTAGAAGTGCAAGAGGAGAAACTTCTTACATGGGAGCTGATGAAAACCCAATAAATAAAGTAAGTGCTGATATTGAAACAGAATTCGTTGGATATACAGCTACAGAAGATACTGCTAAGGTTGTAGTTCTTGCAACTGATGAAGCTTTTGTAGATGAATTAACTGAAGGAAGCAAAGGTTATATTTTAACTGATAAGACTCCTTTCTATGCTGAAATGGGTGGTCAAATTGGGGATACTGGTATGATAACTGGTGCTAATGGTTCAGCTTATGTTTATAACACTAAGAAAAATGTTGGTGGAAAGACAGTTCATTATGTTGAGGTTAAGAATGGAAGCATAAAGAATGGTGAAGAAGTTACGTTAACTGTAGATAAGGTAAGAAGATCTAGTGTTTGTAAAAACCATACAGCAACTCATATGTTACAAGCTGCATTAAAAGAAGTTGTTGGTTCTCACGTTCACCAAGCAGGTTCTTTTGTTGATAATGAAAGATTAAGATTTGACTTTACTCACTTCCAAGCTATGACTGCTGAAGAAATTCAAAAGGTTGAAGATTTAGTTAATGATAAAATAATGGAGGTTGATTCAGTAGAAACTAAGCTTATGACAATTGAAGAAGCTAAGGAATCAGGAGCAACTGCATTATTTGATGAAAAATATGGTGATAAGGTTAGAGTAGTAGCTGCAGGAGAATTCTCTAAAGAACTTTGTGGTGGTACTCACGTATCTAACGTTGGAGAAATTGGATTATTTAAAATAGTTTCTGAAACTGGTGTTGCTGCTGGTATTAGAAGAATAGAAGCTTTAACAGGAAGAGCTGCTATAAAATATATGGAAGAAAAACAAAGATTATTAAAAGAAGCTTGTTCAGCTCTTAAGTGTACAGAAAAAGATGTTTTAAAGAAAATATCTTCTCAAGGTACAGAGTTAAAAGAAAAAGACAAGGAAATAGCTGAACTTAAATCTAAGCTTACAAGTGGAGCTTTAGATGATATCTTAAATTCTGCTAAAGAAATAAATGGAGTTAAAGCTATTGCTTATGCACTAGAAGGTGTAGATGGAAATGCTTTAAGAGATTTAGCTGATAAGATAAGAAATAAGATGGGTTCAGGAGTTGTAGTACTAGTAAGTAAATCAGAAGATAAGGTTAATTTAGTTACTATGGCAACTAAGGACGTATTAGCTAATGGAGTTCACTGTGGTAAGATAATTAAGGAAGTAGCTACTGTTGTTGGCGGTGGCGGTGGTGGAAGACCAGATATGGCTCAAGCTGGTGGTAAGAAACCTGAAAATATACCACAAGCTATAGAAACTGCTTTCCAAACAATAGAAAATTTAGTAAAATAGTTGCGTGTTATGGTATACAATTATACTAATTTAGGGTATAATATAAATAATAAATATTATATAAAATTTCTAATGATTAAAAATAAATAAAAAAACTTTCGTAAGGGGGTGAAGCTGCTAAGGAAGCAGCGAACGTATGGATAATAATCTTGACAGAACAATGCAATTTGACTTAAACATTAACAAAGAAGATTTAACTAAATCAATTTTAAATGATGTGTATACAGCATTGAAGGAAAAGGGATATAACCCAATAAATCAATTGGTAGGTTATCTAATTTCAGGCGATCCTTCTTACATTACTAGTTATAACGGAGCAAGAGCTTTACTAAGAAAACTTGAAAGAGATGAAATACTTGAAGAGGTAATAAAATCTTATCTAGAAATAAAATAAAAGGTGCCCGTTAAGCGGGCACCTTTATTTTTAAAATTATATTAAGAAATTATAGTTAAGAGACTTTTGTTAGTTAAAGAGGTAAAATTGCTTAGCAATTAGGTAAAAAGGTAAAGGGATATGCACTTAACTTTTTAACTTGTAAAGGTAATACTTAACTATTCAAAAATAAAAAGGAGTTTCTATGAGAATATTAGGACTTGATATGGGCTCTAAAACTATAGGAGTTGCTTTAAGCGATCCTTTAGGTTGGACAGCACAAGGAATTACAACAATAAGACGTACTAAAAAGGAACAAGATTTAGAAGAAATACATAAAATATGCAATGAGTATGGTGTTGAAACTATAGTTGTTGGATTACCTAAAAATATGAATGGAACTATTGGTGAATCAGGTGAAAAAGCTTTAGAGTTTTCAGAACTTTTAAAAGAAAAAACAGGATTACCAATAGAAATGTGGGATGAAAGATTAACAACAGTAGCGGCTCATAGAGCAATGTTAGAAGCAGATCTTTCAAGAAGCAAAAGAAAGAAAATAGTTGATAAAATAGCTGCAACTTACATATTACAAGGGTACTTAGATAAGCTAAGACTTAGTAAGTAGCCGACTATATAGAGGTTAGTTTCTTAGTGGAAACAGTACTTTAGTGCAAGTTAAGACTTTCTAATAGTTAGTAGTCTCAAAACTACTAACTAAAATAAAACTGTTTTCAGTTTTGATATTTTGTGTAATAATAGAATAAACAATTTAGATGAAAAAAAAGGAGTTTATAAAATGGAAAAAGATTTAAAAACTATACAATTGTTTGATGAAGATGGAAATGAGATAAATTTAAATGTAATAGCATTCTTTGATATGGTAAATCCTGAAAATGATGAAAAAAGTGAATATGTTATAGTTCAAGAACAAGGATACGAAGATGAAAATCCATTCGCTTTAAAAGTAATAAAAGATGAAGAAGATAATGATATGTTTGAATTAATTGAAGATGAAGTAGAGTTAGCTGCTATAGAAGAAGCTTACAATACTATTTTCTCAGAAGAAGAATAAAGAAGAAATGAGGTGTTAAGTATATGAGCACAGTTAATATAGACATTGAATTATTAAAAGAAAACCTAAAGCAAAAAGGCTATAAGTTAACGCCTCAAAGAAGAGCTATTGTAGATGTAATCATTGAAAAAGAGGGAGAACACTTAACCGCAGAAGAGATTTATGATGAAGTTAAGAAAATATGTCCTGATATAGGTTTAGCAACAGTATATAGAACTGTATTATTACTAGAAGAAATAGGTGTTATTTTCAAACTTGATTTAAATGATGGATGTAGTAGATATGAACTTGTTCATAGTGAAGAAGAACATAGACATCATCATTTAGTATGTAATGAGTGTAAAGCTGTATTCGAAGTTCAAGATGATCTTTTAGATGAACTAGAAGAAAGTATTGAAAATAAATATGGATTTAAAATTTTAGATCACAGTGTAAAGTTCTTTGGTATTTGTTCTGAATGTTGCAAAAAACATAAAAGTGAGTAAAAAGATATTTTAATAGTAGAGATATACGTTGAAATACATAAAGGAAAAGAGAAGGAGGGGACATATGAAGAATGAGAAGGCTAAGGTTAAGATTATTCCTCTAGGTGGGGTAAATGAAATCGGTAAAAATTTAACAGCAATAGAATATAAAAATGATATAGTTGTAATAGATTGCGGGCTTAAATTTCCAGATGAAGATATGTTTGGAATAGATTTAGTTATACCTGATATAACGTACCTTATGAAAAATAAAGAAAAGGTATCAGGGATATTCTTAACTCATGGACATGAGGATCATATTGGAGCATTACCATATGTTTTAAAACAATTAAATGTTCCTGTATATGGAACAAAACTAACACTAGGAATAGTAGAAACAAAATTAAAAGAACATGGATTATTAAGTTCAACAGAACTTATAAGAGTAAAACCAAGGGATGTAATTAGATTAAATTCTGTATCTGTAGAGTTTATAAAAACTAATCATTCAATTGCTGATTCAGTTGCTATTGCAGTACACACACCGTTAGGAGTTGTACTTCATACAGGAGATTTTAAGGTGGATTACACACCAATTGATGGCGAAGCTATGGATTTTGCAAGATTTGCAGAATTAGGTAAAAAAGGAGTTCTTGCAATGATGGCTGATTCTACAAATGTAGAAAAGGCTGGATATACAAACTCTGAAAGAATTGTTGGAGAAAGTTTAACAAGAATTTTTGGAAAAACTAAGGGAAGAATAATTATTGCAACATTTGCATCAAATATTCATAGAATTCAACAAATAATAGATGCTGCTTCTGTATATGGTAGAAAAGTTGCTGTTTCAGGAAGAAGTATGGAAAATATAATGAATGTAGCTATAGAATTAGGTTATATTGAGGTTGATAAGGATTCATTAGTATCCATTGATCAAATTAATAAGTATAATAATGATCAAATTGTTATTATTACTACTGGAAGTCAGGGAGAGCCAATGTCAGCTTTATCAAGAATGGCTGCATCAGAGCATAGAAAAGTAAATATTGTTGAAGGTGATACAATAATTATCTCTGCAACACCTATTCCAGGAAATGAAAAGCTTGTATCAAAGGTTATTAATCAATTATTTAAAAAAGGTGCAGAAGTTATATACGGCTCTCAAGAAAATATTCACGTTTCAGGTCATGCCTGTCAAGAAGAGTTAAAGCTTATGCAAACATTAGTTAAACCAAAGCATTTTATTCCAGTACATGGTGAATATAGACATTTAAAACAACACGGTGAATTAGCTACAAAATTAGGTTTAGATGAAAAAAGTGTAGTTATACCTGACGTTGGAGATATAATCGAAGTTACTAGAAATAGTATTAAAAAGAATGGAACAGTTGCTTCAGGACAAATATTTGTTGATGGACTTGGAGTTGGTGATGTTGGAAATATAGTATTAAGAGATAGAAAGCATTTATCTCAAGATGGTATATTAACAGTAGTTGTAACACTGTCTAAAGAAAATAAGAGCATTGTTGCAGGTCCAGACATTATTTCAAGAGGATTTGTTTATGTAAGAGAATCAGAAGGATTAATGGATGAAGCAAGAGATATTGTTAGAAATACTTTACTAGATTGTGAAGAAAAGAAAATTACTGATTGGGCTACATTAAAGTCAAATGTAAGAGATGAGCTAAGAACTTACCTTTATGAAAAGACTAAAAGAAAGCCAATGATTTTACCAATTATTATGGAAATATAAGTATTAGTTGACAAGTAACAAAGATAATAGTAGAATAATTGATAGATTTGGGAATTGGATACGAGTGTATCCAATTTTCTTTTTGGGCAAAATATTAATAGGTTTACATAAGTGAAAAGCTAAATCTATGATTTAGTTATTTCAACTTACAAGTATGCAATTTATCAAGGAAATTGTTGCAATAAAATTAAACGTAGCAAAAAAATGAAGTATTGTGTACTTGGTTTGAAAAAAGAGATAAGCCTTTATAATAAAAATTATGAATTTAAAATTTAAATTCATAAATAAAATTGATGGAGGAAATTAAATGGAATTAATAACTAGAGATGATATTAGAAATATAGCAATTATAGCTCACGTTGACCATGGTAAAACTACATTAGTTGATGCTATGTTTAAAGAAAGTCACGTATTTAGATCAAATGAAAAAATGGATGAAAGAGTAATGGACTCTAATGACTTAGAAAAAGAGAGAGGAATTACAATTCTTTCAAAGAACACTGCAGTTATGTACGATGGAATAAAAATAAACATCGTTGATACACCAGGACATGCTGATTTCGGTGGAGAAGTTGAACGTGTACTTAAAATGGTTGATTCAGTTTTACTTGTTGTTGATTCTTATGAAGGACCAATGCCACAAACAAAATTCGTTTTAAAGAAGGCTTTAGAGTTAAAATTAAAACCAATCGTTGTTATAAATAAGATAGACAAACCAAATGCTAGACCTGAAGAAGTTATTGATGAAGTATTTGATCTATTCTTAGAATTAGGTGCTGATGATGAACAATTAGATTTCCCAATAATATACGCTTCTGCTAGAGAAGGTTTTGCAAGATACAATGTTGAAGATACAAATACAGGAATGGAACCATTATTCAAAACAATAATTGAACATGTTGAACCACCTAAGGGTTACATAGATGGACCTTTCCAAATGTTAGTTACAACTTTAGATAGTAATGCTTTCGTTGGTAAAATTGCTATCGGTAAGGTACATAGAGGAAAAGTTAAGAAGAATCAAAGCGTAGCTTTAGTAAGACAAGATGGAAGTAAGTCAAACTATAAGATAACAGCTGTATTTGGATATAACGGATTAAAGAGAGAAGAAGTAGAAGAAGCAGGTCTTGGAGATATTATTGCAGTAAGTGGTATTCTTGATGCTAATATTGGAGAAACTATAGCTGATGCATCTAATCCAGAAGCTTTACCATTCGTTGAAATTGATGAGCCAACACTTAACATGAACTTCATGGTTAATGACTCACCATTTGCAGGTAAAGAAGGTGAATTCGTTACTTCAAGACATTTGAGAGATAGATTAATGAAGGAATTAGAAACTAACGTAAGTTTAAGAGTTAAAGAAATAACTCCAGATTGCTTCGAAGTATCAGGTAGAGGAGAACTTCACTTGTCAGTTCTTATAGAAACAATGAGAAGAGAAGGATTTGAATTACAAGTATCTAAGCCAAATGTTATCTTCAAAGAAGAAAACGGAAAGAAATTAGAGCCAATGGAACATTTAACTATAGATGTACCTGAAGAATTCATGGGTGCAGTTATGGAAAAGATGGGACCAAGAAAAGCTGAAATGGTTAATATGACATCAGCTGTTAATGGATATACTAGATTAGAGTTCGTAATCCCTGCAAGAGGTCTTATAGGATTTAGAAATGAATTCATGACTGATACAAAGGGTAATGGTATAATGAACCACGTATTTGAAGGTTATGCTCCATATAAGGGAGAAATCGAATCAAGAAGCAGAGGTTCAATAGTATCATTTGAACAAGGTGAAGCAATTGCTTACGGATTATTCAATGCTCAAGAAAGAGGTAGATTATTCGTAGTACCAGGAACACCAGTATACCAAGGTATGGTTGTTGGAGAATGTGCTAGAGCTGAAGATTTAGATATTAATGTTTGTAAGGGTAAAAAGTTAACTAATACAAGAGCATCTGGTTCAGATGATGCTGTTAAGTTAGTACCAGTTACTACTTTAACATTAGAACAATCAATTGAATTCATTGGAAATGATGAATTAGTTGAAGTTACTCCAGAAAGCATAAGAATCAGAAAGAGATACTTAGATGCTTCTGAAAGAAAGAGAATGATAAGCAGAAGTAAAAAATAATTATGTAAATTGTTTATAATTGCATATAAAAGTATTATAATAGTGAATAGCTAAAAATTTAGCTATTCACTTTTAAATACAGGGGGTATTTATGAAAAAAAGAGCTAAAAATACCGGCAGAGCTTTAATTATTTTGTTATTAATTGTTGTAATAGGCATAGTTTCTATATTTATATCAACAATTAGAAAGCCACTTAAAATTTCACAATCAGAAGTCGTCAATGTTGAAGAAGGCGATAGTTTTTATAGTATTATAAATAGACTTTCTAATGAAAAAAAGATTAAAAGTCCATTTATAATAAAAATATATGCCAAATTAACAGGACTAGATTTAGAAGTTGTTCCAGGAAGTCATACATTAGATGAAACTATGTCATTAAATGACGTAGCTAAGATTTTAAAGGATACCAATAATGCTAATACAATAACTGTAACTATTCCAGAGGGATTCAATGTGGAAGATATAGCGGCTAGAGTAGAGGAAAATGGTATTTGCACAAAGGATGAATTCTTAAGTGCAGTAAAAAGTTATCCATTACCAGCTTATGTAAGTGATAATGCTGATAAAAGATATAATTTAGAAGGTTTTTTATTTCCAGATACATATAATTTCGAAATTGGAGTTAAACCAGAATACATAATAGAAACAATGATAAAGAGATTTGAAGAAGTATGGGCTGAAGTAACAAAAGGTATGGATATTAAGCAGGAAGAAATTGAAAAGGTTATTAACGTGGCATCTATTATTGAAAAAGAAGCAAGAGTAGATGAAGATAGACCTTTAATAGCTTCTGTAATTTATAATAGATTAAAGCAGGGAATGCCATTGCAAATTGATGCAACGGTTATTTATGCACATGGATATTATATAGAGAATGTAAGAAACAGACATTTAGCAATTGAATCAAAGTATAATACTTATTTGCATAAGGGATTACCAGTAGGACCAATATGTAACCCAGGAGAACCATCTATAAAGGCTGCGTTACATCCAGCAGATACAAATTATTTATTTTATCTGTTAGCATCAGATGATGAGCATTATTTTACTGACAATTATGATGATTTTTTAAAGAAAAAAGAAGAGTTAGGATATTAACATATACGGAGGTTTAGTATGAGTGGAATTACCTACGATTATATGGAAGAATATATAAGAGGATTAATACCAGAAAGCGAAGGACGTTTAAATGAGTTAGAAGTGTTTGCTAAAGAAAATGGTGTGCCTATAGCTCAAAAAGAAACAATTAAGTTCCTAGAATTTATGGTAAGTATGAAAAAGCCATTAAGAATATTAGAACTTGGTACTGCAATAGGTTATTCTGCAATTATTATGCATGATGCAGCAGGAACAAATCCTCATATAACTACCATAGAACGAAGTGAAGAAATGATAAAATATGCAAAAGAAAATATAAAATCTTTTGGACTTGAAGATAAAATAGTTATTGAAGAAGGCGACTGCCTTGAAGTGTTAGAAAAATTGCAAGAACCATATGATTTAATTTTTATGGATGCAGGTAAGGGACATTATAATCACTTTTTACCACATTGCTTAAGACTTTTAAAAGATGATGGTATAATAATTGCTGATAATGTTTTATTTAGAGGCATGGTTGCAAGTGATGAATTAGTTAAAAGAAGAAAGATAACAATAGTTAAGAGAATGAGAACTTATCTAGAGCTAGTATCAGAAGATAAGAGTTTAATAACATCAGTAATTCCTATGGGAGATGGAATTGCTATTACAAAAAGGAGGTAGTCAAATGAGAAAGCCTGAAATATTAGCGCCAGCTGGTAATTTAGAAAAGCTAAAAATAGCTATAGATTTTGGAGCAGATGCCGTATATATAGGTGGAGGTAAATTAAATCTTAGAGCCTTTTCAAATAATTTTTCAAATGAAGAAATGATTGAAGGAATTAAGTATTGCCATGATAGAGGTAAGAAAATTTATGTTACATTAAATGTTTTTGCAAGAAATCATGACTTACCTTCAGCAGGTGAATATATTAAAGGACTTTATGATATAGGTGTAGATGCAGTTATAGTAGCAGACCCATCATTAATTGCTATATGTAAAGAAGTTGCACCAGAATTAGAAATACATTTAAGTACACAAGCAAATACTGTTAACTGGATGGCAACTAAGTTCTGGTACGATTTAGGAGTTAAGAGAATAGTTTTAGCTAGAGAATTAACTTTTAAAGAAATAAACGAAGTAACTGAAAATATTCCAAAGGGATGCGATATTGAAGCGTTTATTCATGGTTCAATGTGTGTTGCATATTCAGGAAGATGTTTAATATCAAACTATATGATTAAAAGAGATGCTAACAAAGGTATTTGTGGAAATGTATGCAGATATAAATATCATTTAGTTGAAGAAACTAGACCAGGTGAATATTATCCTGTTATAGAGGATGATGATGGAACATATATAATGAATTCAAAAGATTTATGTATGATTCATTATATACCAGAGCTTGTTAAGAGTGGTATTTACTCTTTCAAGATTGAAGGAAGAATGAAAAGTGAATTCTATGTAGCTTCAGTTGTTAAAGCATATAGAGAAGCATTAGATAGCTACTGGGAAAACCCAAGTAACTATAAGTTTAAGAATGAATGGATGGATATGCTTAGAAAGGTAAGTCATAGACCATATCATACAGGTTTCTATTTAGGTATAAATGGAGAACAAAACTATGATGATGCAGGATATGTTAGAGATTACGAAATTGTTGGTATGGTAAAATCTTATGATCCAGAAACTAAAACTGCAACAGTACTTCAAAAGAACAGAGTATTTGAAGGCGAAGAGGTTGAAGTTTTAAGAGCTGACGTACCATACTTTAAGGTTAAACTTGAAGAAATGTATGATTTAGATAAAGACAAAAAGACAGAGGTTGCAAATAGAGCACACATGATGTTTACTGTTAAAGTTAACACACCATTAAAGGTGAATGATATGCTTGTAAAAGCTAATAATGTCATTAATATAAATAATAACTAATACTACTAAGGAGGAACGGTAATGTCAAAACCAATTTTAATAGGAATTACTGGGGGAACAGGCTCTGGTAAAAGTACAATAGCAGATGCCTTATATTCTAATTTTTCAAAAGATTGTATTGCAATGATACAACAAGATATGTATTACAAAGATCAAAGTCATTTATCAATGGAAGAAAGAGTTAAAACTAACTATGATCATCCAATGGCATTTGATAATGATTTATTAGTAGAACATTTAAAGAAATTAATAAATGGAGAGTCTATAGAAAAACCTAGTTATGACTTTACTGTACACAATAGATCTAAAGAAACTACACTTGTAGAGTCAAGGGATATTGTTTTAGTAGAAGGTATTTTAATACTTGAAGATGAAAGAATAAGAGAGCTTTTAGATATAAAAGTTTATGTTGATACTGATGCTGATATAAGAATTTTAAGAAGATTAGTTAGAGATATAAATGAAAGAGGAAGAACTGTTGAATCAGTTGTAGACCAATATTTAAATATCGTTAGACCAATGCATCTTCAATTTACAGAGCCATCAAAAAAATATGCAGATATAATTATACCTGAAGGTGGACATAATTATGTTGCTATAGATTTATTAATGGCAAAAATTAGAGATATACTTAAGTAGTTTGAATAAAACACCTCATTTTAGTCTAGAATTTAGCTAAAGGAGGTGTTTTTTTGTATAGATATAAGATTGATAATAAAAAATCACTAATTGTATGTATTGGATTTTTTAGCATTTTTATTGCTTTAACTATAAGATTATATATATTAATGATGTATCCAACAACTTCTGTTCAAGGGGAACTTGAAAATCATCAAGTTGAATATACTAGCGATAGTAATTATAAGTTGTTTGATGCAAACGGAAAGAGCCTTATAAATTATAAAAGTAAGTATGTTATGGTATTAGACACTAAGCCCTTTAAATTAAATAATTACGAAGAAACATTAGAAGACTTATTAGCTTTAAACTTTATAATGAAATCAGAAGATGAAGATTTTAATTTTACTGATATTATGAATCAAAGTGGAAAGCTATATTATACCATTACAGAAGAAACCTATGAAAAGTTAAATAAGTTAAATGATATAAAGGGAATTTACACTTATGTATATGATGAGTTAGATTTAAAAGAACGATGGAATGTAGAGAATATGATTGCATCTATAGATAAGAATAATGTAGAAGAAGGCTCATTTGAAAGTAGTATTTTAGATATAATTTCAGAAAATAAAAGACCTACAATAGGATTCCATTTAGATGAAAAATCTATATATAGAAGTAATGAAACTAATTATGGGGAAAATAATAAAAACATAAGATTAACTATTGATGAAGATTGGTCAGATAAAATAAGAAATGTTCTAAATAGTGATGATTATAGTAATTTAGATAATGTAGGTGTGGTTCTTTTAGAAGCAAACACAGGAAAGATAAAGTCTATGGTACAAAAGGATGAATCAGAAGCAAATATTAATTTAGGTATAGGACAATTAGGGCTTGAGCCAGGTTCTATATTTAAAGTTATAACAGAAGCAATAGCATTAAATGAAGGTTTAGTTAATGTTAGCGATTCTTTTAGTTGTAACGGTAATATTTGTAGTAATAGTGGAAAATCTTATAGTCATGGAACTTTAACTTTAGGTGATGCTTTAGAGGTGTCTTGTAATGATATATTTGCTAAAGTAGGGCAGTTAATAGGATATAAAAATATGTTAAAATATACTACTAACTTAGGTTTGTATAATAAAGTCTTAGGGTTAGCAGGAGAAAATAGAGAAGAAGCTATAGGGGTAATGGCTAAACAAAGCGATGGAATTAGTAATTTTGCAATAGGACAATGTATTACAGTAACCCCACTTCAAATTGCAGGAGCTATAAACGCAGTAGTAAATGATGGAGTATATATTAAGCCATCACTTATAGAAGCAATTGTGGATGAAGATAATAATGTTATAGAAAGTGCTCAAAATGAAGAAAATAGAATATTTAGTTCAACTACATCAAAATTAGTGAAAAATAATATGTACGATGTTATATGGCAAGGAACAGGATCAGCAGCTAAAATAGAAGGAATAACTCAAGGAGGAAAGACAGGTACAGCAACAGGTGAGGGTGGAGCTACAACTCACGGCTGGTTTGCAGGCTATTTCGAATTAAATGGTAAAATATATACACTAGTTATTTCAGTGCCTAATATAAAGGGCGTAGACCAAAATGGTAACGAATTAGGTGGAGGAAATACAGCTGCCCCTATTTATAGAGAAATTATTAAATCATTAATGCAATAAAGAGTATTTAAACAATTTATTAATGTATAATGGAAATGGGTAATTAATGATGAAATTCCCTAGGGAGTTTCTAAAAATATGTATTTTAAAGAAACTGCCATAGAAGTTTCAACCTTAATTGTCCATTATCCATTGCCAATTATCCATTAAGTTAGTTCGCAATTTATATAAAATGCTTGTCAAGAAAATTAATTTAAATTCTTTACGCAATATTTTTAAAAACCATCATATTATATAATAAGCACTACTAGGAGGAAGCTTAGTGATAGTTATTGGTAATATTTTAGAATTATTGTGTACTAATGTATTTCTAGCTGGATATATTTCAGGTAGTAATACATTTCCACAGCCTTTAGATGAAAAAGAAGAGCAGAAGTATTTAGAACTGTTAAAAGCTGGTGACAAAAATGCTAAAGGTGTTTTAATAGAAAGAAACCTTAGATTGGTTGCACATATTGTGAAAAAATATCAAATACCTAACAAGGATATAGATGAGCTTATATCAATTGGTACGGTGGGATTAATTAAGGCTATTGATTCGTTTGATGCATCAAAAGGTACAAGATTAGCTACATATGCATCTAGATGCATTGAAAATGAAATTTTAATGTTATTTAGAAGTAGTAAAAAGCAAAAGGGAGAAACTTTTCTTCATGATCCAATTGGAGTCGATAAAGAAGGCAATGAAATAAGTTTAATCGATGTATTAAGTAGCGATAAAGACTCTGTTATTGATAAGGTTGAAACAAACATACAAATTAAAGCTTTATACTCTAAAATAAATACTTCTTTAAATGAGAGAGAAGGAGAAATTATTAAAATGAGATATGGGCTAATAGATGGAAAGTGTAAGACTCAAAGAGAAATTGCAAGTTTACTTGGAATATCAAGATCCTATGTTTCTCGAATAGAAAAAAAAGCACTAAAAAAACTTAAGAAAGAATTAACATTTAAATAACCAATAATTAATAAAAATTTTAAAAAAAGTTGAAAAAATTTATCGATTTTACTAAAATAATATTATATATATACTTAGAGATGAGTTATAAAAGGGAGAGTAAAAATGTATTTATTAAAAGAACTATTAAGTAAAACCATAGAAATGAACGCCTCGGATTTGCATTTAACAGTGGGATTACCACCAACTATAAGAAGTAATGGAAAACTTATTCAGCTAGGAGTTGATAAGTTATTACCACAAGATATGGAGGAATTTTCTAAGGAAATATTAGGAGCAAAATATGATGAATATTTAGCTATTGGCGAGTTTGATACATCTTACTCTGTTCAAGGAATAGGAAGATTTAGAGTTAATATTTTTAAGCAAAGAAACAGTGATGCTATTGCAATAAGAGTTATTGCACTTAAAATACCTACTTTAGATGAGTTAAAACATCCATCAGTACTTAAAGATATAGTTGAAAAAAAGAGAGGACTTGTATTAGTAACTGGACCAACAGGAAGTGGGAAAAGTACCACTTTAGCTGCAATGATAAATGAAATTAACAATACTAGACAAGCTCATATAATAACATTAGAAGATCCTATTGAATATTTACACAGGCATAATATGTGTATAATAAATCAAAGAGAAATTGGAAAAGATAGTAGAAGCTATCAGAGTGCGTTAAAAGCGATTTTAAGAGAAGATCCAGATGTTATTTTAGTTGGGGAAATGAGAGATTTAGAAACTATTTCTATAGCACTTACAGCTGCAGAAACTGGACATTTAGTTTTTTCAACATTACACACTATTGGTGCAGCAAAGACTATTGATAGAATAATAGATGTATTTCCACCACATCAGCAACAACAAATTAAGATTCAATTAGCATCAGTATTACAAGCTGTGGTATCTCAACAACTATTACCTAATATAAGTGGAGATGGAAGAGTAGCAGCTCTTGAAGTTATGGTTACAACTCCTGGAATTCAAAATCTTATAAGAGAAGGAAAAACACATCAAATTGAATCTGCAGTTCAGACAGGTAATAGATATGGAATGAAAACTATGGATATGGCAATTTCTGAGTTGTATAAAAAAGGTGTCATTTCAATGGAAACAGCAATGACATATGCAGTAGATAGAGAAACTTTAAAAAGAATGATGATTTTATAAGAAAAAAATGAGCGTAAACTTTTTTACGCTCTTTTATATTATAAAATTTTAAAAATATGTTAAAAAATAGAGGGATTTTTAAAAATACGTTGAATTATATTTATGATAGGATTAAAATATAATATTGTCTTGATAAAATTATTATATTTTATTAAAGTAAGATTAAATTTGAACTAACTAGGACAAATTGGAAAATTTAGATACTTATTTTTTACAAAAGTAAAGGAAACATTACAAAATTCTTCAACAATTAGCAATTTACTATTGTTAACATATATTTAATGATGTAAAATTAAATTACGAAATAATTTTTAATTTTATAGTAGAGTTATAAGTTGAATTAGTGAAGTTAATTTTATGAAAGTATTTAAATTACTAATAGAGAGAGTTTTAAGGAGGAGTTATTTTGTTAGATTTTGAATTAGATATGCAAGAATTAACTAATATAAAAGTAATAGGCTGTGGTGGCGGCGGTGGTAATGCCGTTAATAGAATGATAATTGAAGGATTAAAGAATGTTGAGTTTATAGTTGTAAATACAGATAAACAAGCATTATTACTTTCACAAGCAAACACTAAGATTCAAATAGGTGAAAAGCTTACTAAAGGTCTTGGTGCTGGAGCTAACCCTGAGATTGGGAAAAAAGCTGCAGAAGAAAGTAGAGAAGAAATAGCAGAAGCAATAAAAGGTGCTAATATGGTATTTATTACTGCTGGTATGGGTGGTGGAACAGGTACAGGTGCTGCTCCAGTAGTTGCTGAAATTGCTAAATCTATGAATATCCTAACAGTAGGTGTAGTTACTAAACCTTTCCCATTTGAAGGAAAGAGAAGAATGAGACATGCTGAAATGGGATTAGAAAACTTAAAGCAACATGTTGATACATTAGTTATAATTCCAAATGAAAAACTTTTAGCTATGGCAGATAAGAAAACTACATTATTAGATTCTTTCAAATTAGCTGATGGAGTTTTAAGACAAGGTGTACAAGCGATATCAGACCTTATCACAATTCCTGGAGTAGTTAATGCTGACTTTGCGGATATTGAAACAGTAATGAAAGATAAAGGACTAGCTCACATGGGAGTAGGTTACGGAAAGGGAGATAATAAAGCACAAGATGCAGTTAGACAAGCAATATCATCTCCATTATTAGAAACTTCTATAGATGGTGCAACAGGAGTTATAATTAACTTTACTGGTGGTGTAGACTTAGGAGCTATTGAAGTTTATGAAGCTGCTGAAATTGTTAGAGAAGCAGCTGACGTAGATGCTAACATTATATTTGGAGCAGTTATTGATGAAAGTCTAAATGATGAGATTAGATTAACTGTAATTGCAACAGGATTTGAAGAAGATAATGGTACAATTGTATCAAGTACTAGTGAACCTAGAGTTGAGCCAAAACCAATAGAAACAGTTAAAAAGGAAGAAGAGCATGTAACACCTCATACTGATCCATTATTAGATTTAGATAGAGAAAGTGTAAATATTCCAAGTTTCTTAAGATCAAGAAAATAGTTAATATTTAATTGTTAAAATAGATAGAAAATGCAAGTCATTTTCTATCTATTTTTTTGTGAAAAAATAGATGTTATGTGCATAAAAAGACATAAAGAAAGAAATAAAAAGTTTATTAAAATTTATAAGGGAAAAACAGGGGTAAAATGTAAAAAAACTTGGTTTAAAAATTAGTTTAAACTCCTTCAATGTGACAAAAAAAAAATTAATATAACGGTATAATTTATATATTGAGGGGGTGAGTACATGGAAATTTATATTGATATATATTTATTGGAGAATATAATAATTAATTTATTTTTATTACTGCTTACTTTTAGATTATTAAGATTTGATTATAAGAAAAGAAATGTATATTTAGCAGCTTTACTAGGAGCTATATATGGGTTAGTTATTTTTTGTAATGTAAAGATTTTTAGTTCTGTAGGAGTAAAAATATTAGTTCCAGCAATTATGATATATATTTCTATGGAAAAGAGAAGTTTCAAAGTTATTTTGAAATCAATTGTAGTATTTTTTATGTTAGCTTTTATGCTAAGTGGAATATGTTTTGGAACAGTACAAATGCAAAATACATATTTAATTGGACAAGAGTTTATTATTAAAAATAATTCAGCTAAATTTATAGTTTTATCTGTAGCAGTTATTTTTATAGTTGTAACTCGAGTTGCAGATTTACTTAAAGATAGAGCTCTGGTAAAAAACTTTTTATATGATATATATATTACAGAAGGAGCAAGAACAGTACTAGTAAAAGGTTTTTTAGACACAGGAAATGAATTGAGGGAGCCTGTAACTAATTTACCTTGTATAATAGTTGAGAATACTTACTTTAATCAATTTAAAATAGCTGATGATAAAAAGTTTATTATAAAATATGACACTATAAACGAAATAGGTGAGATAAAAGGATTTAAAGGTCAGAATGTAATAATTAGAAATGAAGAAGAAAATACTTGGACAAAGGTAGAAGCTGTAATATGTGGATGTGAAAGAAAATTAAGTAAGGAAGATGAATTTCAAGCCTTATTATCAAGAGGTATAGTTTAGGAGGTTAATGAGAAATGGAGAAGTTAATTTTATTTATTAATAAATTTTTATCAAGGTTTAATATTTTTAGAAAAAGAGTAGATTATATTGGGGGAAATGATGCATTACCTCCACCATTGAAAAAGGATGAAGAAGAAAAATTAGTTGATAAATTAAGAGCTGGTGGAGAAGAAGTTAGAAATACACTTATAGAAAGAAATTTAAGACTTGTTGTATATATAGCTAGAAAATTTGAAAATACAGGTGTTGGATTTGAGGATTTAATTTCTGTTGGAACTATAGGATTAATTAAAGCTGTAAACACATTTAATCCTGAAAAGAAAATTAAATTAGCTACTTATGCATCAAGGTGTATTGAAAACGAAATACTTATGTATTTAAGAAGAAATAGCAAGGTAAAAGCAGAAGTATCTTTTTATGAACCATTAAATATAGATTGGGATGGAAATGAGTTGCTATTATCAGATATTCTGGGTACAGAAAACGATACTGTATATAATTTAATTGAAGATGAGGTTGACAAGCAATTATTATTTTTAGCTTTAAGAAATTTAAATGAAAGAGAGAAGGAAATAGTTAGGTTAAGATTTGGGCTTTCAGGGCATAGTGAAAAGACTCAGAAGGAAGTGGCTGACATCCTTGGCATCTCTCAATCTTATATTTCTAGATTAGAAAAGAAAATAATAAGTAGATTAAAAAAAGAAATAAATAAAATGATTTAGGTTGTCTTTAGTATAAAAGAATACTCTAACGGAAATAATTTTAAATGCAGTATGTTATTACTTCTGAAGGAGTGATTAACTTTGATCATTAACAAAGTTGAGATTTGTGGAGTAAATACTTCAAAATTACCAGTACTAAAGGAAAAAGAAAAAAGAGAACTTTTATTAAAGATGAGAAGTGGAGATACACAAGCGAGGGAAACCTTTATTAAAGGAAATTTAAGGTTAGTTTTAAGTGTTATTCAAAGATTTAATAATAGAGGTGAAAATGTAGATGACTTATTTCAAGTAGGTTGTATTGGATTAATGAAATCCATAGATAATTTTGATTTAGGTCAAAATGTTAAGTTTTCTACATATGCTGTACCTATGATAATAGGAGAGATAAGAAGGTATTTAAGAGATAACAACTCTATTAGAGTAAGTAGATCATTAAGAGATGTTGCATATAAGGCATTACTCGTTCGTGATAAACTTATTAAAGACAATAATAAAGAGCCTACAGTTTCTCAAATTGCTAAAGAATTAAATATACCAAGAGAAGAAGTTGTTTTTGCTTTAGATGCAATTCAAGATCCGGTTTCATTATTTGAACCAATATATCATGATGGTGGTGATGCTATTTATGTAATGGATCAAATTAGTGATTCTAAAAATAGTGATGATAGTTGGTTAGAAAATATATCCATAAAAGAAGCTATGAAAAAATTAAATGATAGAGAAAAATTAATTTTAACATTAAGATTTTTTAATGGCAGAACACAAATGGAAGTAGCAGATGAAATTGGCATATCTCAAGCACAGGTTTCTAGATTAGAAAAAACAGCATTAAAGCATATGAGAAAGTATGTATAGGACCCGATGGGTCCTTTTTTTTTGCCAAAAACCAATAAGATTTTCAGATTAAATTTATTTTAATAAAATAAGGTATAGCATCATATATATAATTATGGTAAATAAGCAAAAGTTAAGATTTAAATATATTTAAGGGGTGGGGATATTTATGGAAGATGATTTAATTTTATATTCAGTAAATGCTATAAGAAGTATGGAAGTTATTGATGTATCAACAGGAAGTAAATTGGGATATGTTAGGGATTATAAGGTTGATTTATCAAGAAATAAAGTAGTTTCAATATTTTTACCAGCTGCTTCTAAAGGATGGTTTTCTAAAGAAGATGATATAGAAATACCATGGGAAAAGGTTGTTAAAATTGGAGTAGATGTATTGATTGTAGATGCATCTGGAATACAATTAAACACAGATGAAAATAAAATATAGAATAAACTTAAAAAAGATTGTATAATACAAATATAACTATAGGAGAAAGGCGTGGTTTGTTTGAAGTGTCCTTTTTGTTTTTTTGATGAAAGTAAAGTTGTAGATTCAAGATCTACAGATGATAATACAACAATTAGAAGAAGAAGAGAGTGTACTAGCTGCGGAAGAAGGTATACTACATATGAAAAGATTGAGGATATTCCGATTTTAGTAGTAAAAAGAGATTTAACAAGAGAAAATTTTAACAGAGAAAAAATTGTAAATGGTCTTATTATAGCTTGTCAGAAGAGACCTATTTCTAGAAAACAGGTTGAAGAATTAGCAGAGGATATTGAAAAGAGTATATCTAATAATATGCTTACTGAAATTGAATCTAGTGTAATTGGCGAAATGGTTATGGAGAGATTAAAGGCTATAGATGAGGTTTCATATGTAAGATTTGCATCTGTATATAGAGAGTTTAAAGATATTAATACTTTTTTAGATGAAATTAAAGGATTAATGACCAATAAAAATAATTAGGCTACCCAAAATGGTAGTCTTTTTTTTATGTTATAATTATTTTATATTTAAAATAGAGTTAAAGTTAAAATCATGTTAAAAAACATACATAGTAAATGGTAAAAGTATATATTAAATGGTAAAATACATTTAGGAAATTTTAGAGGTGAATTATGAAAAAATTAAATGTTAATGATTTTAAGGTGTTTAAGGATTTTTGGATCTTAGAAGGCGAAAAGATTAATATTGTATTTTCCAATGCAAAAATGGACAGGAGCTTTAACAGACATACAGATGATGGGGTTAATAACTTATTATCACTTAAGAGTGATTTTCAAGTGGAGGAGGTTCAGTATATAAGACAAATACATAGTGATAAGGTTTTTGTTTACAAGAAGGGAGAAAAAGACTTTATAGAAAATGAGGGGGATGCAATAGTTACTAATGAAAAATCAGTAATTATTGGAGCATTTACTGCTGATTGTGTTCCTGTAATACTTGTTGATGAAAGCACTTCTACTATAGCTGCTATACATAGCGGATGGAAGGGAACTTTTAATGATATAAGTAAAAATGCAGTAGAGAAAATGATTAAGGAGTTTAATTGTGATATAAATAATATTAAAGCATATATAGGGCCTCACATTAGACAATGCTGCTATGAAGTTTCAGAGGAATTAAAAGAGAAATTCATTGGGAAGTTTAATGTGCCAAGTGAAAAACTTTTTAATGGCAGAAATTTAAGTATGGAGCTATGTATTGAAGAGGATCTGAAGTCTATTGGTATAGATGATGATAATATTTATTCTTTCAATTTATGCACTCATTGTGAAAAAGAAAATAAATTATTTTCTTATAGAGCAAGTAATGGGACATATGGAAGGTTATTTTCATTTTCATATATTAAATAAATTATTGGGGTGATAGGAATGGCAAATGAAAAAATATTAGTAGTAGATGATGAAGAACATATAGCAGAACTTATAAGTTATAATTTAAGTAGTAATGGGTATAAAGTAATTACAGCAAATAATGGAATTGATGCTGTTAAAGTTGCAATTGAAGAAAAGCCAAGCTTAATTTTATTGGATTTAATGATACCTGGAAAAGATGGATATGATGTTTGTAAGGAAGTTAGGAGTAATAATGAAATTAGAAATACTCCAATAATAATGCTTACAGCAAAGAGTGAAGAACTAGATAAAATACTAGGATTAGAATTAGGCGCAGATGATTATATAACAAAGCCTTTTTCAGTAAGAGAATTACTTGCAAGAGTAAAGGCTGTATTAAGAAGATTTTCTATTGTAGAGCCTGAAAGTAATGTTTTAGTTTTTGGAGACTTAACTGCTGATTTTGATAAAAGAGAAATCCTAGTTAAGGATAAAAAATTAGAATTAACACTTAAGGAGTTTGAGCTCCTTGAAATTTTAATTAGAAATAAGGGAAAGATTTTAACAAGAGATACTTTATTAGATAAAATATGGGGATATGAATATATTGGAGAAACGAGAACCGTAGATGTTCATATAAGATATTTAAGAAAGAAAATAGAAGCAGATGATAAAAATCCTAAACTTATTGAAACTATAAGAGGAGTTGGGTATAGATTTAACCCTAATTAATATTTTATGAAAAAAAGAATTATAACGTCAGTAGTAATTACAGTAATTTTTGCATTAATTATTGTGACGAGTTCATTTATTGCATTAGTAAATATAAATACTATAGATGATGCTAAAGAAACTCTATCAATATACAATGTATGTTTTTCAAAAGGAAATTATAGTAAAGAAGATTTATCTATTTATAAGTTTAAAGGAAATTCAGTTAGATTTACTGTGGTAAATAAGGATGGAGATGTACTATTTGATAATGAAACAAATAATTTAGAGAATCACAAGGATAGACAAGAAATTATAGATGCATTTAAAAATGGGACAGGAACTAGTGTTAGATTTAGTAAAACTTTATCAATGAATATGGTTTATTATTCAACTAAGATAAATGATAATATTGTTGTTAGAAGTTCTGTGCCTGTTAGCAATATAAAAGTATTTACTTCAGGAACTTTAAAATATTACGTTGCTATTGTTATAGTAGTATTTTTATTATCCTTGGCATTAGCAATAAAGCTAGTAAAGATAATTGTATACCCTATTAAAGAGTTAGAGAAAGTAACAGCTAAGATTGCAAATGGTGATTTAAATAAAAGAGCTATTATTTGTAATTATGATGAAATAGGATTATTAGCTCAAACATTTAATAATATGGCAGATCAGCTTGAAACTAAAATTAAAGATTCATTAGATAAACAAAACAAGCTTGAAGCCATACTTGAAAGTATGGATAGTGGTGTAATTGCATTAGATAATAATGAAAAGATTATATTAAGTAATCCATATGCTAATAAATTATTTGATTTACAGGGAGAGGTTATAGGAAAGAAGATGTCCTCTTGTATTATTGATTATGATCTTATTAATTTTATAAGAGAATTACCAGATATAGATTCAAGAGAAATAAAATTATTCCATCCTATAGAAAGAGAAATACGAGTAAAAAAAGCTCCTATTATAAGTGGAACTAAAAATCAAATGGGAATAGTAATAACAGTTCAAGATATTACAGATATTAAAAGACTTGAAAATATGAGAAGTGAATTTGTTGCAAATGTTTCTCATGAACTAAAAACACCTTTAACATCTATTAAAGGATTTTCAGAAACTTTAAGATACGTTGATGATTCAGAAACAAAAAATAAGTTCTTAAATATTATTGATAAAGAGGCAGAGAGACTAACTAATTTAATAAATGATATTTTAATACTTTCAAATATTGAAAACCTTCATAAGATGGAGAATAGTAATTTTAGCCCTAAAGAAGTTATAGAAAATATTATTGATATAGTTAGAAAACAAGCAGAGAAAAGTTTGATTAAAATTGATTTTATAAATGATTTTAATGGTGAAATTATTGGAAGTAAAGATAAATTCCATCAGCTAGCATTAAATTTAATAGAAAATGCTATTAAATATTCCAATGAAAATGGTAATGTTAAAATTATTATAACTACTAATGAGGGATATTTTATTTTAAAAGTAATTGATGATGGTATAGGGATTCCTAAAAATGATATACCAAGAATATTTGAAAGATTTTATAGAGTTGATAAGTCAAGATCTACAAGGGGTACGGGTCTAGGCCTTGCTATTGTAAAGCATATTGTTAAATTGTTCAATGGAGATATAATAGTTGACTCTAAAGTAGGTGTTGGAAGTACATTTACTGTAAAGATTAAAAGATAAATAAAAAGTTTAATAATAAAATATGAGAAAGTTGTAAATAAATAAGGTAAGAATATTAACTATTCTTACCTTATTTATTTTTACAATATTATTTCCAATATGACAAAAAATATTACTATTTAACTTTCTCTTAACATTTATCTAACTTTATTTAACAGTTAAGTAATATTACTTTAACTTTAGAGGAATAATATTATTGGTGTAAGGTATATGAATAAAAATTCATTTATGAAAGTGGAGGAATAAAAATGAGAAGTAAAAAATTGAAGTTAATGGTAGGAGCATTATTAGTAACTATGGTAGGTGCAACATTTGTAGGTTGTGGATCAAATGGTTCAGAAGGAGAAGATAACAATACAGCTTCTAACAAAGATTCAGTAACAATCTCAATATCAGGTTCAACTTCAGTTGGTCCATTAATGGAAAAAATTCAAGAAAAATATGAAGAAGAAAATAGTAATGTAACTTTAGAAATACAACAAAATGGTTCAGGAGCAGGAATAAAAGATGTTATTTCTGGAATTTCAGAAATTGGAATGTCTTCAAGAGAATTAAAAGATGAAGAAAAATCTCAAGTTGAAGGAACAACTATAGCATATGATGGAATTGCTTTATTAGTAAATCCTGAAAACAAAGTTAAGAACATATCTTTAGAAGATGTTAAGAAAGTATATACTGGAGAAATTACAAACTGGAAGGAGTTAGGTGGAGATGATTCACCAATAGTAGTAATTTCAAGAGAAGAAGGTTCAGGTACAAGAGATGCATTCCAAGAAATCGTTGGTTATGAATCAGAAGAATTAGCAAAAGATGCTACAATTTCAGATGGTAGTGGAGCTGTTAAAACTACAGTTGCAGGAAATAAAAATGCAATTGGATTTGCTTCTTTTGAATATATAGATAGTACTGTAGTAGCTTTAAGCGTTAATGATGTAGAACCAACAGCTGACAATGTTAAAGCTGGTGAATACAAAATTTCAAGACCATTCTTATTAGTAACTAAAGAAGATTCTTTAACAGAAAATGGTCAAAAGTTAATAGAGTTCGTTCTAAGTGATGAAGGACAAAAAATAGTAGAAGAAAACAAATTAATAACTTTAGAGTAAATTCAAATTAATTTTAGAAATGCCTCTTGTATTGAGGCGTTTCTAATTATGAATAAATCAAAGTTTTTATTACCATTAGGAGGACTAAAATGGTAGCGGAAAATAAGAAGAATAAAAATAAATATATTATAGACAAGGTTACAAGAAGTATATTTTTAATATGCGCACTTATTGCAGTAATAAGTTTAGTGTTAATAATAGGATTTGTATTTTATAAAGGTTTAAGACCGTTCTTTGCAGAAGGAAAATCATTTACAGAATTTATTTTTGGAACCGAGTGGTATCCAACATCAGAAAATCAGAAGTATGGAATATTACCAATGATAATAGCATCTATTTATGGTACGATAGGAGCTTTAATAATAGGAGTGCCAATAGGATTACTTACAGCAATATTTATTGCAGAAGTAGCACCAAAAGGATTATCTAAAATTATAATTCCAGCAGTTGAGCTTTTAGCTGGAATACCATCTGTATTATACGGATTATTTGGTTTGGCAGTAATTGTTCCATGGATACAAAATACCTTCAATTTGCCACAAGGACAAAGTTTATTAGCAGTAATTATTGTATTGGCAGTTATGATGCTTCCAACAATTATTTCAGTTTCTACTACTGCAATAAAGGCTGTTCCAAAAAGTTATAAAGAAGGATCACTTGCCCTTGGAGCTTCACATATAGAAACAACATTTAAGGTTGTAGTACCTGCAGCAAAGTCAGGTATACTTGCAGCAGTAGTATTAGGATGCGGTAGAGCAATTGGTGAAACAATGGCTATAATCCTAGTTGGAGGTAATTCAGTTCAAATACCTACATCTATTTTTGATAAGGTAAGACCTCTTACAAGTAATATTGCTTTAGAAATGGGATATGCAACCCAATCACATCAAGAATTGCTATTTGCAACTGGTGTTGTATTATTTACATTCATCTTAATATTAAACTTAGTTATTTCAAAACTTTCTAATAAGGAAGGTAAATAAAAATGAGAAAATTTAAAGAAAATATCTTAAAGATATTATTATATTTATCAGCATTAGTAACTGTTGGAATTTTAGTGTTTATAATTGGATTTATATTTATAAAAGGGTATAAATTAATAAATTTAAATTATTTATTTGGAGAATATAAACCATCAGGTGGTGGAGGAATAAAACCATTTATTATTTCTACATTATATACAGTTGGATTATCATTGCTTATAGCAACACCAATAGGAGTACTTTCAGCTGTTTATTTACAAGAATATGCAAAGCAGGGAAGGCTTGTTAGAATAATTAGATATTCAACAGAAGCGCTAGCAGGAATACCATCAATAGTTTATGGATTATTTGGAGCTGCATTTTTTGTAAGTGCTTTAAAGTTTGGTTATTCACTTTTAGCAGGATCATTAACTCTTTCAATAATTATTTTACCAGTAATTATTAGAACAACAGAAGAGTCTTTAAAAGTAGTTCCGCCATCATATAGAGAAGCATCACTTGGACTTGGTGCAACAAGATTCCAGACTTTATATAAAGTAATACTTCCAAGTGCTATACCAGGTATACTTTCAGGTGTAATACTTTCTATGGGGCGTGTAATTGGAGAGTCAGCAGCATTATTCTTAACAGCAGGTACAGTATATAAAATTCCTGCAAGCATAATGTCAAGTGGTAGAACTTTAACTGTTCATGCATTCCTTGAGACTAAAGAAAAAGGTGATATTGCATCTGCAGCAGCTGCTGGAATAGTTTTAATTATAATGATTCTACTTTTAAACTTATTAGCAAAGTTTATCAGTAAGAGATTTAATAAGGCTAATTATTAAAAATAAGTACTATGAAATATTAAATGTGTATTTTAATTAAAAAAGCACATATAGTTATTAAAGAAAATCATAAGATTTTGAGGTGTAGATATGTCAAATATAGTAAAGCCAGAAATTCAAGTTAGAAACTTAGAATTGTTTTATGGCGATAATAAAGCGTTAAAAAATATTAATTTAGATATAGAATCGAAAAAGGTTACAGCGTTAATAGGACCTTCAGGATGTGGTAAGTCTACATTTTTAAGAACCTTAAATAGAATGAACGATTTAATTGAAGGCGTTAAAATAAATGGTGAAATTTTAATAGATGGTAAAGATATATATAAGGAATATGATGAAATAGATTTAAGAAAAAAGGTTGGGATGGTATTCCAAAAGCCTAATCCATTTCCTATGTCAATTTATGATAATATAGCTTATGGACCAAGAATACATGGAGTAAGAGATAAAAAGACTTTAGATGAAATTGTTGAAAAGAGCTTAAGAGGGGCAGCACTTTTTGATGAAGTTAAGGATAGGTTAAAAAAATCTGCATTAGGTCTTTCAGGAGGACAACAACAAAGGTTGTGTATAGCTAGAACAATAGCTGTTTCTCCAGAAATAATATTAATGGATGAACCTACATCAGCCCTTGATCCAATTTCAACTAATAAAATGGAAGAACTTATGGATCAATTAAAGAAACAATATACAGTTGTAATTGTTACTCATAATATGCAACAAGCAGGAAGAATTGCTGATAAAACTGCATTCTTCTTATCAGGAGAAGTAATTGAATACGGTAAGACTGAGGATATATTCTATAGACCAAAGGATAAGAGAACAGAGGACTATATAACAGGAAGATTTGGATAAAATTTAATTTGTAATAGGAGTGAGAGTATGACAAGAAATCTTTTAGATAAGAGAATGAAGTTATTAATATCAGAGCTTGCTGAAATGGGAAGTTTAGTTGAAAAGCAAATATATAATAGTATAGAGGCTTTTAGAAATAAAGATATGGAACTTGCAACTCAAGTTATGAACAATGACGATAAAGTTGATGAGTTAAATAGAAAAATTGAAGAACAATGTTTAAAGTTAATGGCTATGGAATCTCCAGTTGCAACAGATTTAAGAAAAATATTTACAACATCTAAGATAGTTACAGATTTAGAAAGAATGGCTGATTATGCAGTTGATATTTGTAAAATAGCAAAAAGAGTTGAAGGTGATATTTTAGGTGAAGAGTGTCAACCAATTTGGCAAATGGTAGATATTTTAAGAAAAATGATTAAAAAATCTATTGAAGCATTTGTTGCTGGAGATGTTGATGCAGCATATGAAATATGTAAGATGGATGATGAAGTTGATATATTATATCGTGGATTATTTAGTGATATGTTAAAGAAGATGGTAAAAGATGAAACTATCATAAATAAAGGAGCACAAATATTATTTGCATCTAAATATCTTGAAAGAGTTGGGGATCACGTAACAAATATTTGTGAGTGGATAATTTTTTCTGCAAAAGGTGATTATGTAGACTTAAATGAGTAATAATAAAGAATATGGGGTAACCTATATTCTTTTTTTATTTTAATATTTTTTTGAAATATTAAATAAGTTTTTAGTAATTTAATTTAAGAAATTACCTTAACTGTTAGTTGACTGAATAAAATTATTAGGTTAATATATCATAGAGATGATAGGTAATTATAGGAGTGGACATTATGAAGAATGTAATAACAAGTGTAATGCCTGATAGTATTGCTGCAGAAGTCGGCATTGAAGTAAATGATATTTTATTATCAGTAAATGGAGAAAAGATAGTTGATATTATAGACTACAGGTTTTTAACAAATGATGAAGAAATAGTATTAGAAATACAAAAACCAAATGGAGAGGTTTGGGACTATGAAATAGAGAAAGACTATGGAGAGGAACTAGGACTTGAATTTGGTGGCGGTATTATGGATAAGGCAAAAAGATGCAGCAATAAATGTATGTTTTGCTTTATAGATCAAAATCCAAAGGGAATGAGAGAAACCCTTTATTTTAAGGATGATGATTCACGTCTTTCTTTCCTTCAAGGTAATTTTGTTACTTTAACAAATATGAAGGATGAGGATATAGAAAGAATTATAAGATATAGAATAAGTCCTATAAATATTTCAGTACATACAACAAATCCAGATTTAAGAGTAAAAATGCTTGGTAATAGATTTGCAGGATCAGTATATGAAAGAATGAAGAGACTTGCAGATGCAGGAATAGAAATGCACTGTCAAATAGTTCTTATACCAGAAGTTAATAATGGAGAAGAATTGAAAAGAACTATAACTGATTTATATGAACTATATCCATCAGTAGCTAATATTGCAGTAGTTCCTATAGGAGTTACTAAGTATAGAGAAGGATTAGTTCAAGTAAATACATTTACTAACGAAACTGCAAGAAAAGAGTTAGAAATGGTTATGGAATTCCAAAAGAGATTTATGGAAGAAATAAATGATCCATTTGTAAGATTTTCTGATGAGTTTTATTTAGTATCAGGTATAGATGTGCCTGAAGAGAGCTTTTATAACGGATATGAGCAGATAGAAGATGGAATTGGAATGATTAGATGCTTTAGAGAATCTATAAATTATACTGCTCAAGATTTAGACAAACACATAAAAGGAACTTTTTCTGTTCCAACAGGGAAGCTAGCTTTTGAAGAAGTAAGCAATGGAATGAAAAAGTTAATGGAAGTTAACCCTAATATTAAAATAGATACATATAAAATTATAAATCATTTCTTTGGTGAGACAATAACTGTTGCAGGTCTTCTTACTGGAAGAGATATTATAGGACAATTGAAAGGAAAGATTAATAGCGAGTACTTAATTATGCCTAATAATATGTTTAGAAAAGGATACGAGTTAGGTCCGGCAGAATATATTATGTTAGATGATACAAAGATAGATGATATAGAAAGAGAATTAGGTGTTAAAGTTCTTGTATGTGACCATACAGGAGAAGATATAGTAAGCATCATAAATGATGTGTGTCAGGAGGAAGAAAAATAATGGCAAAACCAATAGTAGCTATAGTTGGAAGACCAAATGTAGGTAAATCTACATTATTCAATAAATTAGCAGGAAAAAGAATTTCAATAGTTCAAGATACACCAGGTGTAACAAGAGATAGAGTATATGCTGAAGCTGAATGGCTTAATCATACTTTCACAATGATTGATACTGGGGGTATAGAACCAGAAAACCAAGACATAATAGTTAAACAAATGAGAAGACAAGCAAATATAGCAATAGAAACTGCTGATGTTATTATGTTTGTAGTTGATGGAAAAGAAGGAATGACAGCAGCTGATAATGAAGTTGCTACAATGCTTAGAAAATCTAAAAAGCCAGTAGTTCTTGTTGTTAATAAAATTGATAACTTAAAGGATGAGGAAAATGCTTGGGAATTCTATAATTTAGGTATAGGTGATCCAGTTGCTGTATCAGCAGGGCAAGGTAAAGGACTTGGAGATATGCTTGATATGGTAGTTTCTCATTTCGATTCTATTTCTGGAAAAGATGAAGAGGAAGAAGACATAAAAATTGCTATGATAGGTAAACCTAATGTAGGTAAATCTTCATTAATTAATAGATTACTAGGTGAAGATAGATTAATAGTATCAGATATTGCAGGAACAACAAGAGATGCAATAGATAGTAGAATTGAAAATGAACTTGGAAAGTTTACTTTAATTGATACTGCAGGTCTTAGAAGAAAGAGCAAAGTTAAAGAAGAAATTGAAAGATACTCAGTTATAAGAACTCTTGCAGCAGTTGAAAGAGCTGATGTTTGTATATTAATGATAGATGCAACTGAAGGTGTAACAGAGCAAGATGAAAAAATAATTGGCTTTGCACATGAATTAAATAAGGCTATAATGGTTATTGTAAACAAGTGGGATCTTATTGAAAAAGATGATAAGACAATGGATAACTACAAAAAAGATTTACAAAGCAAGCTTAAGTTTATCAAATATGCTAAGTTCTTATTTATATCAGCATTAACTGGTCAAAGAGCGCATAGAGTATTAGAAGTTGCTAAAGAGTGTTATGATAACTATGATAAGAGAGTTGGTACTGGTGTATTAAATGATGTTATTAGTAAGGCAATATTAATGAAAGAACCACCAGTAGTTGCATTAAAGAGATTAAAGATATACTATGCTACTCAAGTGGCTACTAAACCACCAAAGTTTGTGTTCTTCGTTAATGATATGAATGCAAGACATTTCTCATATGAAAGATATTTAGAAAATCAATTAAGAGATAATTTTGATTTCAGTGGAACTGGAATACAAATAGAATATAGGGAGAGAAAGGATAGTTAATTATGAGTAAGGTAACTTTTTTAGGCGGAGGAAGTTTTGGAATTTCCTTAGCTATTTTATTAGCACACAAAGGAAATATAGTATCGATATATGATAGAGATAATACCGTTGTAGATGATATTAATATAAACAGAAGAAATGATAAGTTTATTAAAGGATTAGATGTGCCTAAAAATGTTACGGCTTATAATAGCTTAGAGGAGGCTATTACAGACTGTGATTATGTTGTATTAGCCGTTCCATCTCATGTAATTAGAAGTGCATCTAAGAGTATTAAAGGCTTAGTAAAAAATGATGTTCCTGTCATATGCATTGCAAAAGGAATAGAAGAAGGAACTAATAAAACATTAGTGGAGGTTATTGAAGAAGAAGTAGATAATCCAGTAGTAGTTTTATCAGGACCAAGTCATGCTGAAGAAGTGGCATTTGATATTCCAACAACAGTTCTTACTTCATCAAAAAATATGAAGGTTGCAGAAGATGTTCAGGATTTATTTATGACTAAAACATTTAGAGTATATACTAATGATGATTTAGTTGGAGTAGAAATTGGTGGTGCTGTAAAAAATATTATAGCTCTTGCAGCAGGAGTATGTGATGGATTAGGATATGGTGATAATACTAAAGCTGCACTTATGACTAGAGGTATGGCTGAAATTGTTAGAATAGGTACTAAGCTTGGTGGAAAAATTGAAACGTTTTTAGGGCTTACTGGTATGGGAGATTTAATAGTTACTTGTACAAGTATGCATTCAAGAAATAGAAGAGCTGGATACTTAATAGGAACAGGAAAGTCTAGAGAAGAAGCTGTAGAAGAAGTAGGTATGGTTGTTGAAGGAATAAAGGCTTGCTATGCATTCTATAACTTAAAAGAAAAATTAGATGTTGAAATGCCAATAACTGATGCTCTTTATAAAGTTCTTTTTGAAGATAAAGATGCAAAACAAATGGTTAGAGAATTATTGGAAAGAGATAAAAAAGCTGAAAATTACTAATAAAAAGCGAAGTTGCAATTATGTGACTTCGCTTTTTTTATATATTTTAAGCTATATTAGGAGTATAAGAAAAAATAATATTCTATTATGTAAAAATAAAATTTAAAAGTACATCATAAATAGATATGCTATTACATATTGTTAACTATATAGAGATTTAAAAAAGAGGGTTAACGTTAATACTAAGTTCCGAAAAAATTAAATTTTGATTTAGAGGAATAAACTTAAAAAAATAGTATACTTTTTTTTAATTAAGAATATATATATAGTGTTAAAAATAAATAGGAGGGTGTACTTATGGGCGATTTCAATATATATAAGGATATTGCAGAAAGGACTCAAGGTGACATATACTTAGGTGTTGTTGGACCAGTTAGAACTGGAAAGTCTACATTTATTAAAAAATTTATGGACCTAATGGTTATACCAAAGATTGATAATGCTTATAAAAAGGAAAGAGCTAAGGATGAATTACCACAAAGTGGATCAGGAAAAACGATTCATACTACAGAGCCTAAATTTGTTCCAAATGAAGCTGTAGAAATAACTATTGATGAGGATATTAAATTAAAGGTTAGAATGGTAGATTGTGTGGGGTATATAGTTAAAGGGGCTTTGGGATATTTAGAAGACGAAGAACCTAAAATGGTTAATACTCCATGGTATGAATATGAAATACCATTTGAAGATGCTGCTGAAATAGGGACAAGAAAAGTTATAACAGATCATTCAACTGTTGGGCTTTTAGTAACTACTGATGGTAGTATTACAGGTATAGACAGAGAAGAATACTTAGAAGCTGAAGAAAGGGTAGTAGAGGAGCTTAAGGCAATTAATAAACCTTTCATAGTTGTACTTAATACAAAAAACATAAACTCTCCTGAAACAGATGCATTAAAGGATGAACTTGAGAAGAAATATGATGTAGAAGTTCAGGTTATGGATGTTTATAATATGACTGAAAAGGATATTGAGAAGTTATTTAAGCATGTACTTAAGGAATTCCCTGTAAAAGAAATAAATATAGACATGCCTGTTTGGGTTGAAAACTTAGATCCAGAACATTGGTTGAAAAAAGAGTTCTTTAAGATTATTAAGGGAATGTGTCAAAGTGTAGATAAAATAAGAGACATAAAACCAGCGTTTAGTGATGCAAAGGAAAATGAAAATTTAAGTGCATCAGATTTAAGTGAAATAAGTCTTGGTGAAGGTACTGCAAGAATATTACTTAAACCAAGTGAAACTATTTTTTACAAAGTACTTAGTGAAAATTGCGATGCTGAAATTGAAAGTGAGAGCGATTTAATAGCTCTTGTAAAAGATTTAAACATTGCAAAACGTGAATATGATAAAATTAAGGATGCTTTAGTTGATGTTAGGGAAACTGGATATGGCCTTGTTGCTCCTCAATTAAGTGAAATGAAGTTTGAAGAGCCTGAAATAGTTAAACAAGGAACTAAGTTTGGAGTAAAATTAAAAGCTAGCGCTCCATCACTACATTTTATTAAGGCTGATATTAAAACTGAAATTAGTCCGATAATGGGATCAGAGAAGGAAAGTGAAGAGTTAGTTAATGCTCTTATGGATCAATTTGATAAAGATCCAGCATCATTATGGCAAAGTAATATGTTTGGTAAATCTTTAGAGGTATTAGTTAAAGAAGGATTACAAAATAAGTTATATAAGATGCCAGAAGATGTTCAAGTTAAAATTCAAAAGACTCTTCAAAAGATTATCAACGAGGGTAATGGCGGATTGATTTGTATAATTCTATAACATAAGTGTAATCTACTACTAAAGGAATTTGGTAGTAGATTATTTTTTTTTTGTTATAAATATGTAAAAATCTAATTTTTTTATATATTTTAGTGTAGACTCGCTTACTATTAGAATAGAATATATTAAGCAGATAGTATTATGCTTAATATATTATAGTGAAGAGGGATAGTATGGAGAGCAGATTTTGTACCTATAAAAGAGTAGGATATTTAAGGCAAAGGATAGCCAATGAGTTAGGTATAGAGTTTACTGGAGTAATATATGCATCCCCAGGAGTGTTAAAGCATATTATAAAGAGGCATGGTAGGCAACTAAATAAAAAGACTAGAGATAGCATTCTTGAGTGGATGAAAAAAATATTAGAAGAACCCGACTATATTGGTATTTATAAAAATGAAGGGGGACAGACTGCTGTAGAATTTATTAAGAGAGTTTATACTAATTTGCTTTTAGGAGTTGAAGTAGATGAAAAACATGAGTATATCTATGTAACAACTATGTATCCAATAACGGATAAGAAGATAGAAAATAAAATTTATAGTGGAAAATTAATTGATATTAAAGGTATTAAATAATTTATTTGATATAACTTTAGTCAAAATGTATAATATGTAATTGTATAATGAAATTGATTGTTGAGGTGAGAAATGGCTCCTCATGCGCTGAAATTTTCAGTAAACAGAGATGCAGGGTATGTCGACCTGCCAATAATCAGAGCTGAGTAATATTGCGAAGAAAAATGAAAGTTAAGGGCCTAGCGGCCAGTTAAGGTGGTTAATATAGCTTACGCTCATTAACTATAGGTAAGGGTTTGCTAACGCAAAGGTTAAAGAGTTAAGGATGAAATTACTCCGTAATTTCTTGAATATATATTTTAGAAACTTTGTAAGAAGTTTTTTTCTTAACTATCCGCAAGGCTCTTACCATTGACGTAGTCAATTTTAAATCTTTTTGAACTAGCAAAGCTCTGTTCAAAAAACTTAACTGGCCGAGGGACCTTAATTAACTAAATTGCTTTGCAATAATAGATAAATAGTATAAAAAACTGGAGGATGAAGATGAAAAAAATAGCTGTAGTATTTAATGGTGGAACAATATCGATGAAGGTAGATGAAAGAATAAAGGCTGCTGTTCCAAGTTTGACTGGAGAAGAAATAATGTCAATGGTTACAGGAATAGAAGAATTTGCAGAAATTGAATCTTATAGTTTTTCAAGTATGCCATCACCACATATGACTTTTAAAACTATGTTAGAATTAAGCAAGTTTACAAAAGAGCTTTTAGATAGAAGTGATATTGATGGTGTTGTAATTACTCATGGAACTGATACTTTAGAAGAAACGGCATATCTTTTAGATTTAACTATAAAAAGTGAAAAGCCTGTTGTAATTACTGGAGCTATGAGAAGTGGATCAGAACTAGGATATGATGGACCATCAAATCTAGCTGCATCAATTTGTACAGCTATTTCAGAGGATGCAAAGAAGAGAGGTGTACTTGTTTGTTTTAATGGTGAGTTAAATTCTGCATCAGAAGTTACAAAAGCAAATTCTATGGCATTAAATGCATTTAGAACTCCTAATTTTGGACCAATTGGAATAGTTGATAATAATAAAGTTATGTTTTATAGAGAAACTAAAAGTACTGAAAAGTATGATGTTAGTGAAATAAAAAAAGATGTTGCAGTAATAAAATGTGTAGCAGATATGGATTCTTCATTTATTGACTTTGTAATAGAGAAGGGATATGGAGGAATTGTTATTGAAGCTTTAGGAAGAGGTAATGTTCCACCTAGAATGGTTGAAGGAATAAAGTCTGCTTTAGATAAAGAAATACCTGTAGTAGTAGTTTCTAGATGCTTTGAGGGAAGAGTTCATGAATCTTATGGTTATGAAGGTGGAGGAAAAATGCTTAAGGATTTAGGTGTAATTTTTGGAGATACTCTACCAGGACAAAAAGCGAGAATAAAATTAACATTAGCAATAAATAGTACAATAGATAATAAGGAAATAAAAAATCAATTCTAATAAAGTGCGAATATTACATAAGTATAAAGGTATAATATTCGTAAATGTATTGACTTTTGGGGAATTATGGATTATAATTTGATATAAGATAGCTCCTATTCTAATGATAATTAGGAAGAATTATTTGTTTTCCATTAGGACATTAAAGTTATGACTATGAGTTTAAAGAAAAATATTACTGTAAAGTGTTGTCTTAATAACACATTGCAGTTTTTTTTTATTGTAAGTTCTTTGAAATAAGATGAAGTAAAGCAATTTTATCTTATTCTTAAACTTAAATATATAAAATAAAAAAGGGGGATTTTTTTATGCAAACTTTAACTAAAAAAGAAAAGTTATTGCCTATCTTTTCTAACAAAAAAGTTGATATGAAAAAAGAAATGCTAGCAGGATTAACGACATTTTTAACTATGGCTTATATTATTGCAGTTAACCCAAATATTTTATCAGCTACAGGTATGCCGGCTGGGGCTTTAGTTACAGCAACATGTTTGGCAGCTGCAATTGCTTGTATACTTATGGGATTGTTTGCTAATTTACCATTTGCATTAGCATCTGGGATGGGATTAAATGCATATTTTGCTTATACTGTTGTAGGACAAATGGGAATTTCATGGCAAGTTGCTTTAACTGCAGTATTTGTTGAAGGTATTATATTTATTCTTTTATCCTTATTTAAAGTTAGAGAAGCTGTTGTAAATGCTATTCCTAAAAATATGAAGTTAGCAGTAACCGGTGGTATAGGATTATTTATAGCTTTCATTGGAATGGTTAACTCTGGATTGGTTGTTGCTAATGAATCAACAATGGTTTCTTTAGGAACATTTACTCCAGCTGTAATAATAACAATTATAGGACTTATAATTATTGCTGTTTTAGATAAAAAGGGAGTAAGAGGAGCTATTCTTTGGGGAATATTAGTTTCTGCTATTATAGGCTGGATATTTGCTTTGATTAATAGTGAAGCAGCAGCAGCTTTAGGAATTTATTTACCAACAGGAATATTTAAGTTTGAAGGTATTGGAGAAATTGCAGGAAAAGTTGATTTAGTACATGCCTTTAGCGCTGAAAATATAAAAATGTTTATTACAGTAGTATTTACTTTCTTATTTGTAGATTTCTTTGATACAGTAGGAACTTTAGTGGGTGTTTGTTCTAAGGCTAAAATGCTTGATGAGAAAGGGAATGTTCCAAATGCAGGAAGAGCTCTTTTGGTTGATGCTGTAGGAACAACAGCAGGATCATTATTAGGTGTATCTACAGTTACAACTTATGTTGAAAGTTCAACAGGTGTTGCAGCTGGAGGAAGAACAGGATTTACAGCTATTACAACTGGAGTATTATTTTTAATTGCTATGTTCTTTTCACCAATTTTTATAGCTATACCAGGATGTGCAACTGCACCTGCTTTAATTTATGTTGGTTATTTAATGCTTGGAGCAGTTAAGGAAATACACTTTGATAATATAACAGAAGGAGTACCAGCATTTTTAACTATTGCAGCTATGCCTTTAACTTATAGTATTGGTGATGGTTTGACTCTTGGAATATTATCATATGTTATAATTAATTTCTTATATAGCTTATTTAGCAAGAAGGATGACAAAATAAAGGTTTCATGGGTAATGTATGTTTTAGCAGTAATATTTGTATTAAAATTAATATTCTTATAAAATAATAATAGTGAGTAGAAAAAGCTTTAAACTTTTTTCTACTCACTTTTTTTATTATTGATAATATTGCATAGTGGTATATATTAAAAAAATAAGGAATTGAAAAAAGTAAATAGTATTAGGTGAAAAATAAATTGTGAACAATTTGTTAACAAACCATTGACATTGATTGAGTTTAGGATATAAACTAAGTTATATCAAAAAGACAATAAATAATTTAATTATATGAGTACATAAATTAGTTAAATAAATTGTAGAAGGTAAGGAGAATAATATGATAAGGAGTATGACTAGCTTTGGCAGAAGCAGCAGTGAAGAAGGAAAGAAAAGATTTTTTACTGTTGAAATGAAAAGCGTAAATAGTAGATATTTAGATGTAAATATTAGAATGCCTAAAACTTTAATTTCTTTAGAAGAAGAAATTAGAAAAATGATAAGTAATTCACTAAATAGAGGTAAAGTTGATGTATTTATCAATTTAAAGAATTACAATGATGGTAGTGGAGTTCCAAAGGTTGATATTAATTTAGCTAAGGGATATTTTGATTGCCTTAAAGAAATAGAAGAAAAATTAGGTATAAAAAACGATGTTTCAGTAATGCAAATTGCAAGATTCCCAGAAGTAATTACTGTAGTTGAAGAAGAAGATAAAATAGAAGAAATTTGGGAAGAAATTAAACCTCTTATAAAAGATTGTTTAGACATGATGGTTGCAATGAGAGAAGTTGAGGGTAATAAATTAAAAGAAGATATTTTATCTAAGATTTCTGTTATAGAGCAATTAGTTTCAAAAGTTGAAGAGTTTGCAGATACTATACCAAAAGCATTTAAAGTAAAGCTTGAGGAAAGACTAAAAGAGTTATTAGGAAATGTTGATATAGATGAAAATAGAGTTGCTATGGAAGTTTGTATGTTAGCTGACAAAGCAACTATTGATGAAGAAATAATAAGACTTAGAAGTCATATTAATCAAGTTAGAGAAACTTTAAATTTAAATGAACCAGTTGGTAGAAAACTTGATTTTATAGTTCAAGAAATGAATAGAGAAACTAATACTATAGGTTCAAAATCTAGTGATATCCAAATGACTAATATAGTTATTGATATAAAAAATATACTTGAGAAGATAAGAGAACAGGTGCAAAATATAGAATAATAGGAGGAGAGTAATGGGAATAAAATTGATAAACATTGGTTTTGGTAATATAGTATCAGCTAATAGACTTGTTGCAATAGTTAGTCCAGAATCAGCGCCGATTAAGAGAATTATCCAAGAAGCTAGGGACAGAGGTATGCTTATTGATGCAACTTATGGAAGAAGAACTAGAGCTGTAATAATTACTGATAGTGATCATGTTATATTATCAGCAGTTCAACCAGAAACTGTTGCACATAGATTAGTAGCTAAAGATGAAGCTGTAGATGAGGATGATGAATAATGCAGAATACTAAAGGATTATTAATTGTAATTTCAGGTCCTTCAGGTGCAGGAAAAGGAACAATATGCAAAGCACTTTTAGAAAAACATGATGATTTATTTATTTCTGTTTCTGCAACGACGAGAAGTCCGAGAGCAGGAGAAGTAGATGGAGTAAATTATCACTTCTTAACAAAAGAAGATTTCATTTCTAAAGTAGAAAGCAATGATTTCTTAGAGTATGCTGAAGTACATGGAAATATGTATGGAACTCCAAAGTTCAAGGTAGAAGAAATGTTAGCCGAAGGTAAGAATGTTATTTTAGAAATAGATATTCAAGGTGCTTTAAAGGTTAAAGAAAACTTTGGAGAAGGAGTATTTATATTTATACTACCTCCATCAATGGAAGAATTAAAACAAAGAATAATTAAAAGAGGTAGTGAAACTGAAGAATCATTAATGACAAGATTTAAAAATGCATATCAAGAAATAAATTATGTTTCTAAATATAACTATGCAGTAGTTAATGATGAAGTTGATACAGCAGTTATTAAAATAGAAGGAATAATTGCTGCAGAAAAATGTAGAGTAGATAGAATAAAAGATACAATATTAGATTCTAAGGAGGGCTTAATTCATGAACAACTCTATGATTAATCCATCAGTGGTGGACTTATTAAATAAGGTGGAAGACAGATATTCGCTAGTTATAGTGACATCAAGAAGAGCAAGAGAAATAATAGATGGGAATGAACCATTAACTTTAAATCCTTCAAAAAAACCATTAACAATAGCAATTAATGAAGTTAACGAAGGATTAGTTAGTTATCACAAAAGTAATGAAGGAATAAAATAGTCATGAGTAAATGTGTTGTTATTGGAGTTACTGGAGGAATTGCTGTTTATAAGGCATTAGATGTAATTAGTGCTTTAAGAAAAAAGGATATAGAAGTTCATGTTATTATGACTGAAAGTGCAACAAAGTTTGTAAATCCTTTAACATTCCAATCTATTAGTCAGAACATGGTTGTTACTGATATGTTTGCAGAACCTAAGGCTTGGGAAATCCAACATATTTCATTAGCTCAAAAAGCTGATTTAATGTTAATTGCTCCAGCTACTGCAAATATAATAGGAAAAGTTGCAAATGGTATATCAGATGATATGCTATCAACAACTATAATGGCAGCATCAAAGGCTAAGGTAATATTTGCACCAGCTATGAATACTCACATGTATCAAAATAGAATAGTTCAAGGAAACATAGAAAAACTAAAGAGTTATGGATATGATTTTATTGAACCTGCTAGTGGAAGATTAGCTTGTGGAGATATTGGTGTTGGAAAACTTGCAGATGTTAATACAATTGTAGAAAGAGTATTAACAGAGTTAAATGATAAAGAACAAGATTTAAATGGGAAAAAGGTTCTTATAAGTGCTGGACCAACTATTGCTCCTATTGATCCTGTAAGATATATAACTAATAGATCAACAGGAAAAATGGGTTATGCTATAGCTGAAGAAGCTAGAGATAGAGGTGCAGAAGTTGTTTTAGTTTCAGGGCCTACAAATTTAAATCCTCCAAAAAACGTAAGAGTAATAAACATAAAAACCAATGAAGAAATGAAAAATGAAATTTATGATAACTTTGAATGGGCTGATATAGTTATTAAGTCAGCTGCAGTGGCTGATTATAAGCCGAAGGAATATAGCGAAGAAAAAATCAAAAAAGGTGAGGGAGATTTAAATCTTTGCTTAACTAGAGATAATGATATATTAAAATCTTTAGGAGATATGAAAACTCACCAAATTTTAGTTGGATTTGCAGCAGAAAGCAATGATGTTTTAAAGAATGCAGATAAGAAACTAAAAAACAAGAACTTGGATTTTATAGTTGCAAATGATATTACTGCTTCTGATACTGGTTTTGGTAGCGAGGATAATAAAGTAGTTATTCTTTCAAAAAATAATGAAAAGCTAGAGCTAGATAAAATGAGTAAAAAAGAAGTTGCAAGTAATATATTTGACATGATTTTAGAAAAGCGCTAATTGCGCTTTTCTTTATATACAATAATGTTCATATATGTAATTATTCAATGAACTCTTATGAGTTTAAATTTAATTGTGAGCGTATATACGTAGCAATTAATGTAGAGTGAGGGTGATAAATTGAATTTATATGCTGAAATAATATTAAATTCAGAAGCATTAGAAATTGATAGACCTTTTACATATAAGATTCCATTGGAGTTTCAAGAAAAGGTTCAAGTAGGTCAAATAGTAAAAGTGCCCTTTGGAATGGGAAATAAAACTTCAGAGGGATTTGTATTAGCAATAAAGCAGGAAGATGAAGTTGACATAAATTTTAGAGTTAAGAAAATCTCAGCTATAATAACAAATGAACCAGTTATAGATTTGAATGATATTGAGCTTATTAATTTTTTAAGAGAAAAATATCTATGTAAATATATTGATGCATTTAGATTACTTATACCTGTTGGAATTATGAAGGGTGCTAAAAGTAAAAGTAAAAAGGTTATAGTATTTAAAAATGATGATTTAAGCTGTATGCAAAAACCAGAGGGATACATAGACATTATTAAATTTTTAAGAGAAAACTCTGGTAAATATACTAAAAGTGAACTTATTAATATTAATTCTATTTCTCAATATAAATTAAACAAATTAATTGAGAAAGGTTTACTTGCAGTAGAAGAGGAAACTGTTTTTAGATATAATAATAGAGCTTATAACGTGGATTATGAAAAAAAGCTAACATTAGAACAAAAATATGTTCTTGATACATATAATAGCTCACAGAATAATTTATTTTTACTTAAAGGTGTTACCGGTTCAGGAAAAACAGAAGTATATATGAGAATGGTTGAAGAAGTTTTAGAAAAAAATCAATCAGCTATTGTTTTAGTTCCGGAAATTTCATTAACTCCTCAAATGATTGAGAGATTTAAAGGGAGATTTGGAAAGAATGTAGCTTTATTTCATAGTAAGTTATCAGATGGAGAAAGATTTGATGAGTGGTTTAGAGTAAAGGAAGGAAAAGCAAAGCTTGTTGTAGGAGCAAGAAGTGCAATTTTTTTACCAGTAAAAAATTTAGGACTTATTATTATTGATGAAGAACATGAGAACACTTATAAATCAGATCAGAATCCTAAATATCAAACTAAAGAGGTTGCAGAGTTCTTAAGTGAACAAAAGGGCTGTAGAGTGGTATTAGGATCGGCTACACCTACTATAGAAAGTTATTATAGAGCTTTAATAGGTGAATTAGATTTGTTAGAATTAAATTCAAGGGTTGATGGCAAGGCTATGCCTCCTATGGAAGTTATTGATATGAGGAATGAATTAAGAAGTGGAAATATATCTCTATTTAGCAGAGAACTTTTTAAGGAAATTCAAGAAAAGCTTTCTAAGGGTGAGCAGATAATCTTGTTTTTAAATAGAAGAGGATTTTCTACTTTTGTATCCTGTAGAAGTTGTGGATATGTATTTAAATGTGAAGAATGTGATATTTCTATGACTTATCATAGAAGTGGACTACTGGTTTGCCATTACTGTGGAAAAACTAAAAGAGCTCCTCAAAAATGCCCTAAATGTGATAGTAAATATGTTAAGTTCTTTGGAGCAGGAACTCAAAGAGTTGAAGAGGAAGTCAAGAAGTATTTTAAAGACGCAAGAGTATTAAGAATGGATGTTGATACTACAAGGTCAAAGGATTCTTATGAAAATATTTATAATACTTTTAAAGAAAGAAAAGCTGATATTCTTATAGGAACTCAAATGATATCTAAGGGACTTGATTTTAAAAATGTTACTCTTGTAGGTATTTTGGCAGCTGATATGTCTATAAACATACCAGATTATAGAGCTGCAGAGAGGACTTTTCAAATAATTACTCAAGTAGCAGGAAGAGCAGGACGAGGACAAAAACAAGGAAAAGTAGTAATACAAACATATACACCAGAGCATTATAGTTTAGAGTATGCGGTTAATTATGACTATGAAGGATTTTATGAAAAAGAATTTACAGTTAGAGCATTAATGAAGTATCCGCCTTTTGGAAAAATATTATTAATAAATGGTATATCAAAAAAAGAGGATTTATTGAAGAACTTTATGCATAAAATATCTAATGTGATAAAACCATTAGTTGAAAAGGAAGTAGATGTTGATGTTTTGGGACCAATACCATGCTTGGTATCTAAAGTTAAAGAAAATTATAGGTGGCAAATCGTGGTAAAAGGTGAATTTAATTCGGAATTTGCTAAAAAAATTAAAGAACTACTTTATGATGAGAACAAGAACGTATATAATGATATACGAATAAGTATGGATATAAATCCAAATAATTTATTCTAGGAGGAAATAAAATGGCAATTAGAACTATTAGAACTATGGGAGACGATGTTTTAAGAAAGAAGTGTAAAGAGGTTACTGAGATAACTAAAAGAGAAATAACTCTTATTAATGATATGATTGACACTATGTTTGAGGCAAATGGTGTTGGTTTAGCAGCTCCACAAGTTGGTATACTTAAAAGAATATTCGTTATAGATATTGATGATGAAAATGGAACAATGGTATTTATTAATCCAGAGATTTTAGAAACTAATGGAACTCAATGTGGTGAAGAAGGATGCTTAAGTGTTCCAGGTGAGTTTAGTGATGTTGAAAGACCAAACTACGTAAAGGTTAAAGCATTCAATGAAAAAGGTGAAGAATTTATTTTAGAGGGAGAAGGATTATTAGCAAGAGCTATATTACATGAAAATGATCATTTAGATGGTATTTTATATGTAGATCTTGTAAAATAGGAGGAAGTTATAAATGAAAATTGTATTTATGGGAACTCCTGATTTTGCTGTTCCATCACTAGAAGCTTTAATAGAAAAGTATGGTGTAGAGGCTGTTTTTACACAGCCTGATAGACCAAAGGGAAGAGGTAAGAAAATGGCCTTTTCAGCTATTAAGGAAGTGGCTGTTAAGCATGATATAAAAGTATTTCAGCCAGAAAAGTTAAAGGATGATAGAGAAGCTATAGAATATTTAAAAGAGATGAAGCCAGACTTTATAATAGTAGTTGCTTTTGGGCAAATATTAACTAAAGAAGTTTTAGATATTCCTAAGTATGGTTGCATAAATTTACATGCATCTCTTCTTCCTATGTATAGAGGAGCAGCGCCATTAAACTGGGTTGTAATTAATGGTGAAAAGAAATCAGGTAATACAACTATGCTTATGGATGTTGGATTAGATACTGGTGATATGTTATTAAAAGATGAAGTAGAAATAACTGAAAACATGACAGCTGGAGAGTTACATGATATATTAATGGTTAGAGGTGGAAATCTTTTAATAGAAACAATAGAAGGATTAGCAAATGGTACAATAAAAGGTATCAAGCAAGAAGGTGAAACTTGTTATGCGAAAATGCTTTCTAAAAACACTGGTAAAATATCTTGGGATAAGAGTGCTTTAGAAATTCATAATTTAATTAGAGGGCTTAACCCATGGCCAATTGCACATACTACATATAAAGAAGAAAATATGAAGATATATGAGTCTGAGGTTTTAAATGAAAATAGTAATAAGGAACCAGGAACTATATTAAGTGTTAATAAATCTGGTATGAAGGTTAGCTGTAAAGAAGGCGTTTTATTAGTTAAAAAAGTTCAATTCCCTAATGGAAAGCCATTAACTATTGAACAATATATAAATGGTAAGGATATTGAGTTAGGTTGTAAATTGGTATAATATGAAAGGGGAATTTTTATGTTTTATCCAGGATTTTATTTTGACAGAACTATGATTTTGTTGCTTCCTGCAATAATAATTGCATTTTGGGCACAATCAAAAGTAAGTAGCACATATAAAAAGTATAGAACTGTAAGGACTATGAATGGATACACAGGCGAAAATGTTGCAAGAATGATACTTGATGCAGCAGGACTTTATGATGTACCTGTACTTGAAACTAGAGGAGAATTAACAGATCATTATGATCCTACTAGTAGAGTTATAAGATTATCAAGTGATATATATCATGGATCAAGTATAGCAGCTGCAGGAATAGCAGCTCATGAAGTTGGGCATGCAATTCAGCATAAAGAAGCTTATAAACCTTTAGTATTGAGAACATCCATAGCTACAGCTGTTAATTTTAGCAGTCAAGCATCCATTATTATTTTTATGATCGGTTTACTTTTTAGTATTCCAATGTTAATAAATATTGGGATTATATTTTTTACAGTAGCAGTAATTTATCAATTAATTACATTGCCAGTTGAGTTTAATGCATCAAAAAGGGCATTGACTATATTAGAAAATAGAAATATATTATATGGTAATGAAATTAATGGCGCAAAAAGCGTTTTAAGCGCAGCAGCAATGACATATGTAGCAGCTGCATTAATGTCAATTTCACAATTAATAAGACTAATTGCAATTAGCAATAGAAATAATGATTAAGAGGTAACGTATGAATAGTAGAGAAGTAGCATTAAACATAATTAACAGAGTTCTAATTGAAGGAGCATATTCTAACTTAGTTTTATCTAATGAATTAAACGAATCTGATTTAAATGAAAAAGATAGAGCTTTAGCAACAGAACTTGTTTATGGAACTATAAGAAGAAAGAAAACATTAGATATGATAATTTCTAATTACATTAAAGATATATCTTTAATGGATGAAAGAGTATTAAATATCTTAAGAATGGCTATATATCAAATGCACTTTTTAGATAAGGTGCCAGAATTTGCAGCTTGTAATGAAGCTGTTGAATTAGCAAAACAAATTTCAGTTCAAGACTCAAAGTTAGTTAATGGAATATTAAGAAGTTATACAAAAAATCCTGATGATATGGATGTAAAAGATAAAATTGATAGATTAGTATATCAATACTCTTATGAACCATGGTTTATAAGAATGGTATATAAACAATACGGAGAAGAAAACGGAAGAAAGATTTTATCAGGATTAAATGCAACACCTAAAGTGACTGTTAGAGTTAATGCAAGCAAAGCTGATTACGATGAAGTATATGAAAAGCTTGAAGAGTTAGGATATGATGTAGAAGAAGGATACGCTTGTCCTGAAGCTATAATAATAAAGGGTGGAAGCTCTATTGAAAACAATGAGTTATTCAAAGAAGGATTAATTACAGTTCAAGATGAAAGTGCTATGCTTGTTTCACCTATATTAGATTTAAAAGAAGGTGATATTGCATTAGACCTTTGTGCTGCACCAGGAGGAAAAACAACTCATATAGCAGAATTATTAGAAGGTACAGGAAAAGTTCATGCATTTGATTTACATGAAAATAAATTATCTTTAATTAATGAAAACTTAGAAAGATTAGGATTAAATAATGTTGAAGTAGATGTTATGGATGCAACAAAATTAGATCCTAAATATGTAGCATATGCTGATAAGGTATTAATAGACGTACCTTGTTCAGGACTTGGTATAATAAGAAAGAAACCAGAAATTAAGTGGAACAAATCAAGAAAGTCACTTAAAGATTTAGTACCAACACAAAGAGAAATAATGGAAAATGCTTGGGCATACTTAAAAAATGGTGGTACTATGATTTATTCAACTTGTACATTAAATACAGAAGAGAATCAAGATAATATTGAATGGTTCTTAAATAAACATAAAGATGCAAAGGTAGAAAAGATATTCTTAGGAAATATGGATAACTTCATTTATAACAATGATGGTTCTTTAACAATATTACCAAATGAATATATGGATGGATTCTATATTTGTAAGATTTCTAAAAAGTAGTAGGTGAACAAATGTATAATATTTTAGATTTTACATTAGAAGAATTACAAAACTGGATGAAGGAAAATGGTGAAAGTGCTTTTAGAGCAAAACAAGTTTTTTCTTGGATTTATAAAGAGGTATGGAACTTTGATGAAATGAAGAATATACCAGGTGCTTTAAAGGAGAAGTTAAAAGAAAACTTTGCTATTGAAATTCCTAAAATTGTAGAAGTATATGAATCTAATGTAGATGATACTAAGAAAATGTTGTTATCTATGAAAGATAATAATTTAATAGAATGTGTTCTTATGAAATATAAACATGGGAATTCAATTTGTGTATCTACTCAAGTTGGTTGTAGAATGGGGTGCAAATTTTGCGCCTCTACAATCGGAGGTAGAATAAGAAATTTAAGTGCTGGAGAAATATTATCAGAAATAATGGTAGCACAAAAATTCTTAGGAGAAAGAATTTCTAATGTTGTTTTAATGGGAAGTGGAGAACCGTTAGATAATTATGATAATGTAGTTAAGTTTTTAAATTTAGCTAATGCTGAATATGGATTAAATATAGGGCAAAGACATATAACATTGTCTACATGTGGATTGGTGCCTAAAATAAAAGAATTGGCAGATTTAAATTTAAGTATTACATTAGCAATTTCATTACATGCCTTTAGTGATGAAAAAAGAAAAACTATAATGCCTATAGCAAATAAATATAGTATAGCTGAAATATTAGAAGCGTGTAGATATTATATGGATAAAACTGGACGTAGAATTACATATGAATATTCATTAGTGTCTGGAGTTAATGATGGAAAAGAAGATGCTAAATCTTTAGCAAAATTATTAAAAAACATGAATTGTCATGTTAATTTAATTCCTGTTAATGAAATTAAAGAAAATGAACTGAAGAGACCATCAAGAAAAACTATAGAAGATTTTGAGGAAATATTAAAATCACAAGGGATTGAAGTTACAGTAAGAAGAGAAATGGGTACAGATATTAATGCCGCTTGCGGACAATTAAGAAGAAGTTATCTAGATACTCAAAAATAAAGGGGAGAAGAAAAAATGGTGGGTATAAAAAGTGATGTAGGTATAGTTAGAAGCTTAAATGAAGATTATGCTGGATACATCGAGGAAGAGGAATTTAAGTTATATGTTGTAGCTGATGGTATGGGAGGGCATAATGCTGGAGAAGTAGCTAGTGAAATGGCTGTAAAAGCTGTTGAAGCATATGTTAAAGAAAATTATAAAGAACAGGGTAGTAATGTACTTGAAAATGCTGTTCTATTTGCAAATGAAAAAATATATAATAAGGCGATAGTGGGTTCGGAATACAAAGGTATGGGAACAACTTTAGTTGCAGCTTTAGTATATAGAAATACTATTATTGTTGCTAATGTTGGTGATAGTAGTTGTTTTGGTGTTATTGATAATAATATTACTAAAATTACAAAGGATCATTCTTTAGTTCAAGAATTAATAGATTCAGGAAGTATAACAGAAGAAGAGGGTAGAAATCATCCAAAGAAAAATGTTATTACAAGAGCATTAGGAACTAATAATGTTGTTAAGATTGATATATTTAAAGTTGATATAAATACTTATGATAAATATTTGTTGTGTACAGATGGATTATCTAACGAAGTTTTAAAAGAAGAAATATTAATGGAAATAAATGATATTAATGACTACAATACTGCCTGTGACAAGTTAGTTTTATTAGCAAAGAATCGAGGGGGAAGAGATAATATTACGGTCTTGCTATTTGGAGGAGAGGTGTAGAGATGATCGGTGAAGTATTAGGCAATAGATATGAACTGATAGAAAAAATAGGTGAAGGCGGAATGGCGATAGTTTACAAAGCTAGAGATAATAAGCTAAGTAGATTAGTTGCTGTTAAAATTCTAAAAAAAGAATTTGCCAATAATAAAGATATTTCAGATAAGTTTAAAAAAGAAGCAACAGCTGTAGCTAATTTTTCAGATGCAAACATAGTTAATGTATTAGACGTTGGACATGAAGAAGAAGGAAATATTGACTATTTTGTTATGGAATATGTTAATGGTAAAACATTAAAGGAGCTAATAGTTGAAAATGGAAAGTTAAACTATACAGTTGCTATTAGTATAGGAATTCAAATAGCAAAAGCTTTAGAATGTGCTCATAGGAATAATATTATTCATAGAGATGTAAAGCCACAAAATATATTAGTTACTGAAAGTGGATTAGTAAAGGTTACTGATTTTGGAATAGCTAAAAGTTCAACTTCAGCAACTATAACTAATACAACAACTATAATGGGATCTGCTCATTATTTATCACCAGAACAAGCTAAAGGGACATTTATTGATTTAAGATCAGATATTTATTCTTTAGGAATAGTCTTATATGAAATGGTAACGGGAATACTTCCTTTTGATGGTGAATCACCTGTTACAATTGCATTAAAGCATATTCAATCAGAACCAGTTGAGCCTAAAAAGCATAATGAAGCTATACCAGAAGCGCTAAATAATCTAATAATGAAGGCTATAAGCAAGGAAAGTATAAATAGATATCAAAACTGTAGAGAATTAATAAATGATTTACAAAAGATAAAAGAGAATCCTAATGTAGCTATTGGTGCTAGAATGAATTATGATGATGGTAGAACTATAGTTATGGAACCTATTAGAACTGAACAAATTTTAAATAATAATGTAAATGCAACACCAAATAAAAACTTATATTCAAAGTCTGATTTTGAAAATGATTATGAAGATGAAGATGATGAAGAGGATGAAGATTTCTTTGACGGAAGAAATAATTCAAAAAAGAAAAAAAGCAATAATAAAGTTATAATAATTGTTGGAGTTATAATTCTTGCATTTGCATTATTAGGTGGAATTGCATTTGGTTCAGGATTACTTAGTAGTGGGGGAAGTAATAAAACTGTTACTGTGCCTAGTATTGTTGGTATGACAGTAGAAAATGCTACTAAGGAATTAGAAAAGGTAGGATTAAAGCTTAAGGTCTCAGAGACTGTTGAAAGCGATAAAGAGGAAAATACTATATTAGAAATGAACCCTATAGAAAACACACAGGCTAAAAAAGGTGATACTATAGAAGTTAAGGTTTCGGGTGGAGTAGCTAAAATAAAAGTTCCAGACTTAAGAGATTATGAAATAAATTATATAGAAGATTTATTAACTCAAAAGGGATTAAATTGGAGTATTACAGAACAATATAGTGAAAATATAAAATCAGGATATTTAATTAAGCAATATCCTGAAAGAGATACAGAAGTTGCTAAAGGAACGACTATTGAACTTACTATAAGTAAAGGTCCTGAAGTTAAGCTTGTATCAGTATCTAATTATTTAGGTCAAAATGTAGATACAGTTAAGAGCGATTTAGAAGCGCTAGGATTAGTTGTTAAGCTTAAAGAGCAACAAACAGATAGAGAGTCTGAAAATGGAGCTGTATTAGAGCAATCAATTGAGGGCGGATCAAAGGTTTCTGCTGGAACACCAATAACTCTTACTTATGGAAAATATGTAGAAAGTACTATTGATGTTACTCAGTATATAAGCGTAGGTATGTCCTTAGTTGATGCAGTTAATTCTTTAAATACAGCAGGAATATCATATTCTATAACAGGAGGAACTCCTCAAACAAGTGATATGAGTCTTTATGTTGTTACAGGATTTACAAATAAAATTAAAAAGGGTGAAACTGTTAAGATTCAAGTTAAAAAGAATGAAACTAATCCACCTATAAATCCTGATAAGGATGATGCAACAACTACAACTCCTGAAGATGGAGATTCTACAAATGCAAATGCAGGTGTAGATAATGGAAATGGAAATGGAAATGCAAATGGAAAACCAAATTCTACAGCAAACAATTAAAAAATAAGATTGTCTATTTTTAGGCAATCTTATTTTTTTTAAAATTTGTACAATAAAATATTGCATTTAATTTAAAATAGTGTTTATTATAATAAGAAGAGTAAAAAGTTTGGAGGTACTATGAAAGGAAAAATAATTAAAGGAATTGGTGGGTTTTATTATGTAAAAACTGCTGATGGATTAATTGAATGTAAAGCGAGAGGTAAATTTAGACATAAAGATATGAAACCTCTTGTTGGAGATGATGTAGAAATCATAGTTGATAATGGTAAAGGGGTTATTTGTGATATTCATGAGAGAACGTCTGAACTTATTAGACCTACAGTAGCAAATGTAACACAAGCGTTTGTTGTTTTTGCTATAAAAAATCCAGATATAAATTATGATTTATTAAATAGATTTTTAGTATTATGTGAACATAATAATATTAAAGCTATAGTTTGTTTAAATAAGGTTGATTTAGTATCGGATGAAGAAAAAGAGTTTGTTAAAAGTAAGATAAATGCTATTGGATATGAGGTGTTATTTATTAATGCTAAAAAGGGCTTAGGTGTAGAAACTTTAAAAGAAAAGCTAGAGGGGAATGTAACGGTCTTATGTGGTCCATCAGGAGCAGGAAAATCTACATTGATTAATACTTTAACAGAAAAATATCATATGGAGACTGGAGAAGTTTCTGATAAAATAGGAAGAGGAAAACATACCACTAGGCATAGTGAACTTATTGATGTAGAAGATGGATACATAGTTGATACCCCAGGGTTTTCGACGTTAGAAGTAACTTTTATTGAAAAGGATGATTTAAAATATTGCTTCCCTGAATTTGAAGAATATAATAATAAATGTAAATTTAGAGGTTGCTTGCATTATAAAGAGCCTAGCTGTGCTGTGAAAAATGCAATTGAAGAAGGTAAAATTAATAGTTTTAGATATGAATTTTATATAAGAACTTTAGAAGAAATAATGAATGGGAGGAAATATTAATGGTTAAAATAGCACCGTCTATATTATCAGCAGATTTTTCAAAATTAGGAGAGGAAGTAGTAAAGTTACATGATTGTGGAGCGGATTTTATTCATATTGATGTAATGGATGGAGAGTTTGTGCCTAATATTACTTTTGGAATGCCTGTAATTAAAGCAATAAGAAATAAAACAGATAAGGTATTTGATGTACATTTAATGATAAATAATCCTCAAAGATATATTGATGATTTTATAGATGCTGGAGCAGATATAATAACTATACACTATGAATCAGAAAGACATTTAGATAGGGCTATACAATATATTAAATCAAAAGGTGTTAAGGCTGCTGTTGCATTAAATCCAGCTACACCAACAATGGTTTTAAAAGATATAATAGCTAATTTAGATATGGTTTTAATAATGTCTGTTAATCCAGGCTTTGGAGGGCAAAAGTTCATTCCTTATTCTTTAGATAAGATTAAAGAAGTTAAGGAAATGGCTATAAAAGCTAATAATCCTGATATTTTAATTCAAGTTGATGGTGGAGTAGATAGAAGTAATGTTAAAGGTGTTATTGAAGCTGGTGCTAATGTTATAGTAGCAGGATCTGCTGTTTTTGGAGACGGAAATATAGAAGAAAATATTAAAGCTTTAAGAGGATAATTATGAATTGTTTAATAGTAGCTGGAGGGGTTAAACCTAAGGATGAAGTTATTAAGTATTATTCAAAAAAATGCGAGTTAATAATAGGTGTGGATAAGGGGTGTAATTATCTTTTTGAAGCTAAAGTAAAACCGCAATATATAGTAGGGGATTTTGATTCTTCTAATTTAGATATTATAGATGAGATAGTTAAGCAAGGTGTAGTTAAATATAAATATCAATGTGAGAAGAATTTTACTGATTCTGAAGAAGCTTTTGAATTAGCAATATCAAAGGGAGCAAAAAGAATTGAGTTTTTAGGAGCTACAGGTGATCGTTTTGATCATACATTAGGTAATTTAGGTTTGTTATTAAAAGCTTTAAAATCAGGTGTATACGCTGAAATAGTTGATGATAGAAATAGAATGTTCTTAATTAATAGAAATACTGTAATAAAAAGAGATGATAAATATAAATATGTGTCATTTTTAGCATATAACAATAGAATTGAAGAGTTTTCTATAAGAAATGCTAAATATCTTTTAGATAAGTATTCTTTAGAAATAGGAGACTCTAGAACTGTATCTAATGAGTTTATAGATGATGAAATAGCTTTAGAGCTTTCTAATGGAAGTATCTTAGTAGTTTATTCTAAAGATTAAAATAAAAAAATAAAAAAATTTAAAAAAATAAGCACCACTTTACAGTTACTTGCATAATATGTGTAGTAAGGAGTGGTGTTTTTATTTTTAAAAAGTACTATTCTTTGACAGCTTAGAAAACACAAAATGAATGGAGGGAGAGTTTTGAAGATTATCGCTATTAAATTGCCTAAATTTTTATCATCTATAATTAAATTTTTTACTAGAAAAAAATAAGTACATAGGAGAAAGATAGCAGAAGGCTATTAAGGATAGTATACCTTTTATTTATACATTATTAAATTTAAATAATAAAAAATGCAATTGAATAATCAATTGCATTTTTTATTTGAACTTATATTGCTCTTTCAACCTTACCAGATCTAAGGCATCTTGTACAAACGTGAACAGTTTTTGGTGTTCCGTTAACTAAAGCCTTTACTCTCTTTATGTTAGGAGCCCAAGTTCTCTTAGATTGACGATGTGAGTGTGAGTATTGAGTTCCAGATACTACACCTTTATTACAAACTTCGCATCTTCTTGCCACTTGAAAACACCTCCTTATGTTTGAAGATAATTTCTCTTCAATAGGACAAAATAGATTTTAACATAGGTCGTATAAAAAAAGCAACCCTATTTGAAAAAAATATTAAAAAAAATTATGTTATGTTGTTAATTGGCGAATGAATAGGATAAATTTACTTGAATTAATATAGTAACTAATATACAATAATCTATATGGAAAGATAAAAAAGGAGGATTTTCTATGGTAGGATATTCAAATGACCTTGGAAGTATACATTACTCTGAAGAAGTATTAGGAAAGATAGTAGGCTTATCAACAATGGAGTGCTATGGAGTTGTTGGTATGGTTTCAAAGAATGCTACTGAAGGCTTATGGGAGTTAATGAGAATTGAGAATTTAAGTAAGGGTGTTAAATTAAGATTTAATGATGAAGATAAATTAATAATAGAATTATCAATAATGGTTGAATACGGAACTAAGATTTCTGTAATAGCTAATAATATAATTCAAAAGGTGCGTTATAGTGTTGAAAATTATACTGGACTAAAGGTTGCTTCAGTTACAGTTAATGTTCAAGCGGTAAGAGTCTAGGAGGTAACAGAATGAAGTATGATAGAATAAACGGCCATGATTTTTATAATATGGTTGTTAATGCTAGTAATAGATTATTGGAGGAAAGTGATTTCGTTAATGCGTTAAATGTTTTTCCTGTGCCAGATGGTGACACAGGAACTAATATGTCAATGACTTTTAAAGCAGCAGTAAAAGAAATAGAAAACTTGAATTCAGAATCAATTGGAGAAATTTCAAAGAAGCTAGCTAAAGGTGCTTTAATGGGTGCAAGAGGTAACTCAGGTGTTATCTTATCTCAAATACTTAGAGGGATTTCTAAGGGATTAGAAGGGAAAACAAGTGTTAATAGTGTAGAGCTTGCTAATGCTTTTGTAGAAGGTAGTAAGGCTGCATATAAGGCTGTAATGAAGCCTACTGAAGGTACTATTCTTTCAGTTGTTAGAGCAGCTTCGGAAGGAGCAGTAAAAAGTAATGCAACTGATATAGTAGAACTTTTAGGTGAGACTGTAGTTGAAGCTAAGGTAATGCTTGATAAAACACCAGATCTTTTACCAGCTCTTAAAAAAGCAAAAGTAGTAGATTCAGGTGGTATGGGATTATATATCATATTACAAGGAATGTATGATGCTTTAAAAGATGGAATAAAAGCTGAGATAAAGGATATAGTTTCTACTGGATCAGTGGGAGCAAGTGCTCAAGAAATAGAAGATATAGATATTAAATTTGGATACTGTACAGAATTTATAATATTAGGAGATGCTTCTAAAGCAAAAGCATTCCAAGATGAAATAGAACCACTTGGTGATTCTATGATAGTTGTTGGGTATGATGATGTAATTAAAGTACATATTCATACTAATGATCCAGGTTTAGTATTATCTAAAGCTGTTACCGTAGGTGAATTATCTAAAATTAAAATTGATAATATGAGAGAAGAGCATAGAGAAGTTTTAATGTCTAAAGAAGAGTATGCTGTAGGCAAGAATGAAGAGGTTGAAGCAGAAGTAGCTCTAGAAAAGAAGAAATATGCCTTTATTTCAGTTGCTATGGGAGAAGGAATAACTCATGTTCTTAAAGATTTAGGTGTTGATTATGTAATTGAAGGTGGGCAAACAATGAATCCATCTACTCAAGATATGATGGAATGTATATCTAAATTAAATGCTGACCATATATTCATATTACCTAATAATAAGAATATAATAATGGCTGCAACTCAAGCAGCAGAAATATCAGATAAAGATGTTAGAGTTATACCAACTAAGAGTATTCCACAGGGAATTACTTGCATAACTATGTTTAATGCAGAACATGAAGTTGATGAAAATGAGGCTGCTTTAATGGAAGCATTAGAACTTGTTAAGACAGGCTCTGTAACTTATGCAGTTAGAGATACTGAAATGGATGGAATAGAAATTAAAGAAGGTAATATGCTTGGACTTATTGAAGGAAAAATCAATAAGGTTGGAGAAGATTACTTTAAAGTAGCTGAAGAAGTTTTAGAGTCTATGATGGATGAAGATAGTGAACTTATAACTATATTCTATGGTAAAGACGTAGATGAAAGTAAAATAGAAGGATTTACAGAAAAATTAGAAGAAAAGTATGAAGATTGTGACGTACAATTCTACAAAGGAGATCAACCTTTATACTACTTTATAATGGCTGTAGAGTAAACTTAAAAGCACAAGAGGTTTAAAATTTCTTGTGCTTTATTTTTTTATAATATAAAATAGATTTAAATATAAAGTCAAGGGCCTTCGGCCAATTAAGGGGTTAAATTTAGCTTTCGCTAATTTTAAAAGGAAACACCTTCTCCTAAACGTCGAATGTGTAACTTCAACTTGCCAAATTCAAATTTGGAGTTTCAGTTAAGGGTTTGCTAAAGCAAACGTTAAAAAGTTAAGGAGGAAATTACTCCATAATTTATTTAACTAGCTGAAAGACTATTAACCTTATCGTAGACAACTCTTACCCTTTGGAGTAACGAAGCGTTGTTCAAAAACTTAACTGGACTTTAGGCCCTTAACTTTTATTTGTTTTGTAATTTAATTAAATGTTTGTGAAAGGATAAGTTGAATGGATATATCGCAAGATGTAAAGTATCTAAAGGGTGTTGGACCTAAATTGTTAGAGAAATTAAATAGATGTGGGATATTTACTGTTTTAGATTTACTTTTATATTTTCCTAGAGATTATGAGTTTTTGAGAAGTAATATTCCTTTTAGTGAGATAGATGAAGAAGATAAACAAGTATTATCTTGTGTTTGTGTAGGAATAGATAGAGATGTTAGAACTAAAACTGGAAAAACATTAACTACTATAAGATTTAATTATTTAGGAAATTTAGTTTTAGGTAAATGGTTTAATCAAGGCTTTGTAAAAAATACATTTAAAATTGGGCAAAGTTATGATTTGATGGGAAAGTTTAAAAAAGTTACTAATAGATTAGAAGTTATTAATCCTATAGTAGGAGTTAAATTAGCTAAAGAAAATGAAATAGTACCTAAATATAGTTTGAAAGGTGATTTAACAGATAAAATATTAATAAAGCTTATAGGTAATTGTTTAGAGCAAATAACAATAAAGGATAATTTGCCAAAATATTTATTAGAAAAATATAAAATGACAAATTTAGATTTTGCTATAAAAAATATTCACTTCCCTACAGGTAAAAGAGAGCTTGAATTAGCTATAAATAGATTGAAGTTTCAAGAATTATTTACTTATTCAATGAAGCTTTTAATGCTTAAAAAGAATCTACGAACTAAAAATGGCATTGAATTTAAGCTAGTAGATGAATTAAAGGATTTAAAAGCAGCTCTTCCTTATAGTTTAACAGATGCTCAAACTAGAGTAGTAAGAGAGATATTAAGGGATCAAAAAAGTCCATGGCCTATGAATAGATTAGTTCAAGGAGATGTAGGAAGTGGAAAAACTGTAGTAGCTTTAATTGCTATGTTTAATGTTATTAAAAATGGGTATCAAGCTACCTTAATGGTACCTACAGAAATATTAGCTAATCAACATTACTTAGAAGCTAAAAAGTTATTAGAACCTTTTGGTATACATATTGAATTATTAACGGGAAGTACACCTTTAAAAGAAAAAAGACGTATAAAAGAGCTTATAACTACAGAAGAACCAGTAATAGTAATAGGAACTCATGCATTAATTCAAGAGGATGTAGATTTTAAAAATTTAGGATTAGTTATAACAGATGAACAACATAGATTTGGTGTAGAGCAAAGAAGTAGACTTATAAATAAGGGAAGACGTCCTGATGTTATGGTAATGACAGCAACACCAATACCAAGAACCTTAGCTTTATATGTTTATTCAGATTTAGATATATCAGCTATTGATCAATTACCGCCAGGTAGAAAGCCGGTAGATACAAGATTTTTTAATGAAGGTGAAAGATTTTCTGCTTATGATTTAGCTTTAGATGAAATTGATAAGGGACGCCAAGTTTACATAGTATGTCCACTTATTGAAGAAGATGAAGATATGAAGTTGAATTCAGTTGAAAAGTTATATAATGAATTAAGTAATGGTGTTTTTAGAGGTATACCTATAGAAATTTTACATGGGAAAATGAAGCCTAAGGAAAAAGATGAAATTATAAATAGATTTAAAAATAATGAAACAAAAGCAATAATTTCAACAACAGTAATAGAGGTTGGTGTTAATGTTCCTAATGCATCTGTTATGATTATTGAAAATGCTGAAAGATTTGGTTTAGCACAATTACATCAGTTAAGAGGTAGAGTTGGAAGAGGTAGTTATGAATCCTATTGTATATTAATTGCAAAAGCAAAAACTGAAAATACAAAAAAGAGAATGGAAATTATGACAAGTTCAACTGATGGATTTTATATATCTGAAGAGGATTTAAAATTAAGAGGATCAGGAGAAATGTTTGGAAGAAGACAAAGTGGAGATGAAGAATTTATTTTAGCTAATATATATGATGATATGAATATATTAAGATGTGCTAAAAGTGAAGCTAAGATATTGCTAGATTCTGATGAGGAAGAAAAGGTTAAGTTTTGTAATGAGGTAAAAAACTCCTTAGAAAGATGGAGTAAATATATTTGTTTCAACTAAACAAATTTATATAGGTGATTACTTTAATATAAAATATAATGAAAGTAGTTTAAATAATAAAAAAATTGTTAATAAATTAATTATATGTTAGAATTATAATGTTAATGACAAAGGAGGAAATTAAATGAGAATTATAGCAGGAAGAGCAAGAGGACGTAAGTTAATACCTCCAGCAACTATGGAAACTAGACCTACTTTAGATAGAGTTAAAGAAGCTATGTTTAGTACAATACAAAATTATTTACTAGATGCAGTAGTAATTGATGTATTTGCTGGAACAGGTAGTTTAGGATTAGAAGCGGCAAGTAGAGGGGCTAAAGAAGTGTATTTAGTTGATAAGAGTGCTGTAACCTTTCCTTTATTAAAAGAAAATGTTAAAAATTTGAAATTTGAAGATTTTTGTTTTCCTTTAAACATGGATTCATATGAAGTTCTTAGAAATTTAGCTAAGAAGGGTAAGGTAATGGATGTTGTTTTTATAGATCCACCTTATTGTAGAGAAATGATTCCAGAAGCAATTAAAATTATTAAGGAAAATAATATGTTAAGTGAAGATGGTATAATAGTAACTAAAATAGATTCAATAGAAGAAATTTATGATGGGTATGAAGATATAAGATTATTTAAGAGTAAGAAGTATGGTAACACAACTGTATGTTACTATAAATATATTAGAGAATAACTTAGGGAGAAAATTATGAGAGTTGCAATTTATCCAGGTAGCTTTGATCCTATTACTAATGGTCATTTAGATATTATTACAAGAGGATCAAGGGTTTTTGATAAGCTAATAGTTGGTGTTTTAGTCAATGTTGATAAAGTAGGATTATTTCCTATTGAAGAAAGGGTAGAGCTTATAAAAAGAGTAACAGCACATTTAGATAATGTTGAAGTTGTTAGTTTTAATGGACTTTTAGTTGATTTAGCTAAAAAGAATGATGCAAGAGTTATATTAAAAGGGTTAAGAGCTGTGTCAGACTTTGAATATGAATTTCAAATGGCATTAATGAATTCACAATTAGACTCAGAAGTAGAGACATTATTTATGACAACATCTGCAGCTAATTCATTCTTAAGTTCTTCATCAGTTAAGCAGGTTGCTAAATTTGGAGGGAAAATTAATGGGTTAGTTCCAGATGAAATAGTTGATGATGTTATTAGAAAAATTAAGGGATAAAAACTTAGGGGGGATATTTTGGAAAAGGTAGAATTGAGTGTTATTGAGCTATTAGAATATCTACAGGATATGGTAGAAAATTCACCTAAAATGCCTATAACAGGAAAGACAATTATTGATAAGAAAGAATTTGATGAAGTGATTGATCAAATAATTAATTATTTACCAGATCAGTTCAAAAAAGCTCAATGGGTTGTTAATGAAAAGGACAGAATTCTTAAAGAAGCACAAAGAGAATTTGACAATGTCAAAAAAGAAACATTTGAGATAATGAAGCAAAATGTTGAAAGTCATGATATTGTTAGAGAAGCTAAAATGAGAGCAAATGAAATAATAGCTCTAGCACAAAGGGATGCTAAAGCTATTAGAATAGGGTCTAGAGAATACTCAAATGAAATTTTAATGCAATTAGATGTTGAGATAGAAAAACAAAAGACTCAGTTAATTAAATCTATGCAAGAATCTTTTGAGAAAGTAGCAAAAGATATAGATGATAATTTAACTAAAACAGGAACAATAATTAAGGAAAATATAGCAGAATTAAGAACGATGTAGTTTTCTAAAAAATGCAATTATTAAAGTTCCTATTAATAAAAATGCTATAAATAACGTAATTAATATTGATATATTATAATTATCAACTGTAGCAGATGATGTATAAGCTGTATATTGTAGTGAAAATACACTACTTATAATGAAGGTTATTCCAAAACTTATTATGCCTTGAATAAACTTCATAAAGCTGTATTTAGCTATAGATATATCATACTTATAAATGAAAGAGCTTATTTGAGCTATTACTGATAATCCAGAAAAAGAACAAATAAAGCTTATTATAGCTAATTTAAAGGGTAGTGTTAATGGTAATGTTGTTATAAGTTTACAACCGTTAGTAAATTCAACACTACCTAAAAATAATCCGTAAATTGAATATTTAGGGAGATTTAAAAAAGCTTCGATATTATTAAAAGCAATGCTTATATAAGCATTGTTTTTTATTATGCTTACAATTATAGAGAATAAAACTACAAAGGCTCCTACTTGTAGTGTAGTGTTTATTCCGTTATCTAAAGCTGATTTTAAGGCTGAACCAAAGTTTGTATTAGTGTCGTTTTTAGGCAATTCTTTAGAATTAGATGAAATTTTACTACGATTTATTGTTAAAATACCTACAATGATTGGAGACAAATAATTGGAAATGAGTAAAATAAAACCTAATTTTATATCACCTAACATGGTTGCTCCTATGGAACCTATTATAAACATTGGGCTAGCATTACTAGCTATATTTAAAAGTCGTTCAAATTCTTTCTTATCTATGTATCCTAAAGAGTAAAGATCACAACAATATTTACAGCCAAGAGGATATCCGCTTAAAAAGCTAGCAGCTATAGGGAAAGAAGAGGATTTTGAAAGTTTAAGAGGTTTACATAAAATAGGTCCTAATATTTTTGAGTATAATCCAACGCCATCATATGAAATCAAAAGATTGCATATTACTGAAAATGGAAAAATTGTTGGAATTATTGTTTTTACAACTAAGTTTACTCCAACTAATGCGGCATCTATACAACTTTGTAGATTATATACAAAAAGAAATATAAATCCTGTAATTAAAAGGCACATAAAATAATTTCTATTTTTGTTAAAGAGTTTGAATAGTAGTAATAATAGAAAAAATATGATTATTAATAAAAAAATAATACTATACATGGTATCCCCTCCCATCTATAGTATTTATATGCAGTATACATAAGGTATTATTAATATTTTATTATTGGACTTATAAGATAATCGCTATTAGAATTTATTTTATTATTTAAGTTTGAGTAAGCTACTGTAGCCTGTATATCTAACTTCAATAAGGGGTTATCAACGAAACGAGGTACTTTTGTAATAAGAGGTATAGTAGAATTAGCTTTTATCAATGAAAGAAGTTCTCTACCTGTCTTATTAAAGCCTAATACTCTAGCGTATAGATTATTTGGATCTTCTATATTTAAGAAGGTATCAGAATCAAGACCAAGATAAATATGAGTTAAAAGTCTTGAAATTTTACTATAGGTATATCTTTTACTTTTTACTTTTAAAATGAAATCTTCATATGAAATTGATGAAGATATTTCTTTTATTAATTTATTTTCTAGACCTTCAGTTATTTCGTAAAGATTGTTAAAATTTATACATTTTGTTTGGATTTTATATTTAATAAATTTAAACATATTTTCATCGAAAACGAAAGGATAAGAATTTTTCTGTAAATTTTCAAATACTTCAAATGATTCATTAGGAATTAAATTTTTTAATGATTCTATTGAAGCTTCGTTTTTTAACAACTCTCTAATTGATGTAGCTGATGAAAAAGAGTTTGATAAATTTTTGTCGTTGTAATTTGAACCTTCTCGTTTAAGTGTTGATGGTATAATAGTGCTATTTAATCTCATAATAGATTTTATGTATTCTATTCCTAAAATGTTATTTGATGAAGTTACTATGTTGTTTATAGCATCATCTTTTAGATATTCTATTAAGCTTTTTTCACGAGCTTTAGCAAAAGTATCGCCTTTTGATAAGTGTTCTTTGATGAGTGTTTTAAATTTATCATCTTCGTTGACTAAAGTTTTAGATATTTCACTTAATTTTTCTACATCGCCACATTCTGAGCCAAAAAATAAATTATTAACAATACCAAGGTTATGAAGTATTGATACAGAACCTTTTGCAAAAAATTCAGCAGATGAAACTGCGTAGTAGGTAGGAAGTTCGATTATTAAATCAACTCCATTATTTAAAGCCATTTCAGTTCTTTTCCATTTATCAATTATTGCAGGACCACCTCTTTGAACAAAGTTTCCACTCATAACACAAACAATAGCATCAGCGTTAGTAGCCTTCTTTGCCTCTGTTAAATGGTAAAGATGTCCATTGTGAAATGGATTATATTCAGTAATTATTCCTGTTACATTCATATTTAAACTCCTTTTTGGGAAATATAAAAATATTATAGCATAGAGAAGGAAATGTTAAAGATGTTATATAATATTAATATTAATATTATATAAAAAACAATATATAGTAAATTCAGAAAATTTATAATATAAAGAATTAATTTTTTGAGCAATTTAGGTATTGAAAAATATGTACGCATAGGAGTATAGTAATAGTGAAGATGAGACCGTACAAATTCGAAAGGGGAAATTAGACATGGAACTTATGGATAAATTATGGAATGCGGCTAAGGAAAATAAGCAAAGAATAGTTTTACCTGAAGGTGATGAAGAAAGAACTATTGTTGCTACTGAAAAAATTCAAAAGCTAGGATTAGCTTTCCCGATTTTAGTAGGTGATGAAGAAAGAATATTAGAAAAAGCTAAAGAGCTTGGAGTTGATTTAACTGGTGTTGAAATAATCGATCCAAATAAATCAGAAAGACTTCAAGATTATATAAATGCATTTTATGAGTCAAGAAAAAATAAAGGTATGACTTTAGAGAAGGCAGATAAAATCGTTAGAGATCCATTATATTTTGGAACAATGATGGTTAAACTAGATGATGCTGATGGAATGGTATCAGGTGCTGTTCATACAACTGGAGATTTATTAAGACCAGGTTTACAGATTATTAAAACTGCACCAGGAGTATCAGTTGTATCAAGTTTCTTTATTATGATGGTACCAGGATCTAAGTATGGAGAAGATGGAATGCTATTATTCTCTGACTGTGCTGTTAATCCAAATCCAAATTATGAACAATTAGCAGCAATTGCAATTGCAACAGCTGATACAGCACGTAACCTTTGCAAAGTAGAGCCAAGAGTTGCGATGTTATCATTTTCAACAATGGGAAGTGCTGATCATGAAATGGTTGACAAGGTTAGAAAAGCAACAGAACTTGCAAAAGAATTAAGACCAGATTTACTAATTGATGGTGAATTACAATTAGATGCAGCTATAGTAGATAGCGTTGCAGCTCAAAAGGCACCAAATAGTAAAGTTGCTGGTAAGGCAAATGTATTAATATTCCCAGATTTACAATCAGGAAATATAGGATATAAGCTAGTTCAAAGATTTGCAGGAGCAGAAGCAATAGGACCAATGTGTCAAGGATTTGCTAAACCAATTAATGACTTATCAAGAGGATGTAACGTAGACGATATAGTTAACGTTGTAGTGTTAACAGCAGTTCAAGCACAAGCTCAAAATGCAAAATAAAAAATTTAATAATTTTAAGAGGTGTTCAAAGATGAAAGTATTAGTTATAAACTGTGGAAGTTCTTCACTTAAATATCAATTAATCGATATGACAACAGAAGAATCACTAGCACAAGGATTAGTTGAAAGAATAGGTATTGAAGGTTCTGTTTTAACTCAAAAGGTTGAAGGTAGAGATAAGTATATAGTAAAACAACCTATGGCAGATCACAAAGATGCAATAAAGTTAGTTTTAGAAGCTTTAGTTGACGAACAAAACGGAGTTATTTCTTCAATGGATGAAATTTCAGCAGTAGGACATAGAGTTGTACATGGTGGAGAAAAGTACAATGAGTCTGTTATAATTGATGCAGAGGTTAAATCATATATAGAAGAATGCTTTAAATTAGCTCCACTTCACAACCCAGCAAACATGATAGGAATTAATGCTTGTGAAGAGTTAATGCCAAATACACCAATGGTAGCTGTATTTGATACTGCATTCCACGGAACTATGCCAGAAGAAGCATTTATTTATGCACTTCCATATGAATTATACAAGAAGCACGGAATAAGAAAATACGGATTCCACGGAACTTCACACAAATATGTTTCTCAAAAAGTTGCAGAAGTTATGGGAAGAGACGTAAAAGATTTAAAAATAATCACTTGTCATTTAGGTAATGGTGCAAGTTTATGTGCTGTTAAAAATGGAGTATCAGTTGATACATCAATGGGATTCACACCACTTGAAGGTGTAGCTATGGGTACTAGATGTGGTAACATAGATCCTGCAATAGTTACTTTCTTAATGAAAGAAGAAGGTTTAACTGCTGATGAAGTTAATGATTTAATGAATAAGAAGTCAGGAGTTCTTGGAATATCAGGATTAAGCTCAGACTTTAGAGATATAGAAGATGGAGCTTTCAAAGAAAAGAATCCAAGAGCTATATTAGCATTAAAAGTATTTGAATACAAAGTAAGAGCTACAATAGGATCATATGCAGCTATAATGGGTGGAGTAGATGCTATAGTATTTACTGCTGGTGTAGGTGAAAATGGACCAGAAACTAGAGAAGAATGCTTAAAGGGATTAGAATTCTTAGGTGTTGAAGTTGATAGAGAAGCAAACAATGTTAGAGGTAAGGTAAGAGAAATATCTAAGCCAGGATGCAAAGTTAAAGCATTTGTTATACCAACTAACGAAGAATTAATGATTGCTAGAGATACTTTAGAATTAATCCAAAAGTAATTATATAAATAGGCTTGACTTTTTATGTCGAGCTTTATATAATAAATTGTGTTTGAATTCAGTAAATTTTAGCGAGGAGTGAAATTTTGCTTTAGCTCAAGCTATACATAATGTATAATATACCTTAGAGGTATGAGGATTATATCCAGAGCTTTAAGATATGGTGATTAATTTTTCAGATTTATTATCTAAGAAGAACAGAAAAAAACAGATATCTTTATCATTCGAGTTAGAACCTTTTGAATTCGAAGGAGAAGAAATTAGAGCAATTGAAAAAGTTGATGTAGAAGGGGTTGCAATATCAGAAAATGATGTTATAGTAATAGAGGCTTCTATAAAAACTAAGCTAAAGCTAAATTGTTCTAGATGCTTAGATACCTTTATCTATCCAATAGATATTGATATAGAAGAAAGGTTTACAAATAATAAGGAACTTCAAGATGAAGAAATTATGTTTGTAGATGGTGATACGCTAAATATCACTGAAATTATTGAAAATAGTATTATTTCAACCTTACCTATCAAAAGACTTTGCAAAGAGGACTGCAAGGGACTATGTTCTCAATGTGGTGCAAATAAAAATGTTGAAAATTGTAGCTGTTTAGATTATGATGTTGACGTTAGGCTTGCAAAGCTTAGAGAGTTGTTTGGGGAATAAGGAGGTGTAATAATGGGAAATCCAGCTAGAAAGACATATAGAGCAAAAAGAGATTCTAGAAGAGCTCAAACTTTTAAGTTAAGCTTACCAGGAATAGTTGAATGTCCACAATGCCACGAAATGAAGATGGCTCACAGAGTTTGTAAGAACTGTGGATTCTACAAAGGTAAAGAAGTAGTTGCTTCAACTGAAGAATAAAAGAAAGTCTTATGACTTTCTTTTCTTTATATATAAAGAAATATAAGGGGTGAAAGAAATGAGGATTGCTATAGATGGTATGGGTGGAGATAATGCACCGCAAGCTGTTGTTAATGGTGTAGTGCAGGCTCTTAATGAATTTAATGACTTAGAGTTTTATATAACTGGACCTGAGGATGTAATAAAAGAACAGTTAAAAAAAGAAAATTACACGGGAAATAAAATAACTATAGTTGATGCTAAAGAAGTTATATCAACTAATGAGCATCCGGTTATGGCTATAAGAAAGAAAAAGGATTCAAGCCTGTGTAAAGCTTTAAACCTAGTTAAAGAGAAAAAGTGTGATGCTGTTTTATCAGCTGGAAGTACAGGAGCATTTTTAGCAGGTTGTAATTTTATTGTAGGAAGAATAAAAGGTGTTAAGAGACCAGCATTAACTCCTATTATGCCAGGTAAAAATGCACCATTTATGATAGTTGATGCAGGAGCTAATGTTGATTGTAAGCCAGAATATTTGGTACAGTTTGCTCATATGGGCAGAGAATACTATAAAGGTGTATTAAAAGTAGAAAACCCTAGCATTGGATTAGTTAACATAGGTGCGGAAGAAGAAAAAGGTAATGAGTTAACTAAAGCTACATACCAATTGCTAAAAAATGAAGAAGGTCTTAATTTTGTAGGTAATGTGGAGCCAAGAGATGTAACATTAGGAGATACTAATGTTCTTGTTTGTGATGGTTTTGCAGGAAATACAATATTAAAGATGTATGAAGGAACAGCATCTACTGTTTTAAAGATAATAAAGGATGAAATGCTTTCTTCAGGTGTTAAGGCAAAGGTTGGGGCTCTTTTATTGAAACCTGTATTTAAAAGTATAAAGAAAAAGTTCGATTATAAGGAATATGGTGGAGCACCATTCTTAGGTGTTGATGGTATTTGTATAAAAGCTCATGGTAGCTCTGACGGAAAAGCATTTAAAAATGCTATAAGACAAAGTAAGCAATTCTATGACAGTAAGGTTTTAGAGAAAATTAAGGAAGAGTTAGAGCTAAAAGCATAGAAAATAAATGCTTTTAAAGTTTTAATATATTTTATCAAATATTCACTAGAAGTAAAATTCTTATTATATATATTTGTTTTCGTAATAAATATATTGAATCTATATTGACGACAATAAAAATATATAATATTATCTAAATGGGTGTGTTTAGGAGGTGAAAGAATGTTTGAGAAGATTAAAGAAATCATTGCTGATAAACTAAGCATTAGTGAAGACGAAATAACTATGGATTCAGCATTTTTAGAAGATTTAAATGCAGATTCTTTAGATATAGTTGAACTTATAATGGCTTTAGAAGATGAGTTAGATATGGAAATTCCAGACGAAGATGCAGAAAACTTTGTTACTGTTGGTGATGTAGTTAAATTTGTAAAGTCACATGTTGAGGAATAAATAAAATCCCGCAGTATTTGCGGGATTTTATGTTATAAATTACTTTTATTAAAAATCAAAATAGTTTATTCTTGAATTTGTTTTTATAAGCAAGTTGAAGAATAAACTTGAAGGAGTGTAAAAAATGAATAATTTCTATCAGAAAGAAGCTGAAGATATAATAGGTATTAAATTTAATGAACCTAAATTGTTAGCTACAGCTTTAACTCATTCATCGTATGCAAATCAGCATAGAGATGAAGAGTATAATGAAAGATTTGAGTTTTTAGGAGATTCAATTCTTCAAGTATGTATCACTGAATATTTATTCTTAAATTATAAAGAAAAAAGTGAAGGTGAATTAACAAAAATACGTAGTTTAATTGTTTGTGAAAATTCTTTATATGAAATAGGTAAATCTTTAAATTTAGGCTATTTATTAAGAATGAGTAAAGGTGAAGAATTAACTGGAGGAAGAGAAAGAGTATCACTAATAGCAGATGCTGTTGAAGCTTTAATTGCGGCTATATATTTAGATAAAGGCTTAGAGTTTGCTAAAGATTATATTATAGGTAGATTTGAAGATATAATAAAACGTGCTATAAATAATGATATAATTTTGGATTATAAAACTAAGTTACAGGAATATCTTCAAAAGAACGGTGAAATATCAATAGTATATGAGCTTATTAAGTTTGAAGGTCCTCCACATAGAAGAAAATTCTATACAAAGCTTATAATAGACAATAATGACTTAACATGTGGAGAGGGATATAGTAAGAAAGAGTCAGAACAAAATGCAGCAAAAGCAGCTTTAAAGGTTTTGGAGGAAAAGAATGAGTAAAAATTATTATATAATTCCTATTTTTATTTCTCATCAAGGTTGTCCTCATCAATGTGTATTTTGTAATCAAGATAGAATAGCAGGAAAATATGAAGAAGTTTTTGCTAAGGATGTAAGAAAAACTATAGATGAGTATTTAGAAACTATAAATAGCAAAGGTGCTACTATAGAAGTATCATTTTTTGGTGGAACATTTACAGCAATTGATGTAAATAAGCAAAAGGAATTATTAGAAGTTGCTAGGGAATATAAACAAAAAGGGCTAATACATAAAATAAGATTATCAACTAGACCTGATGCAATATTACCTTATATTTTAGGATATTTAAAAGAATATCAGGTTGATATAATAGAACTAGGAGTTCAATCACTAGATGATCAGGTCTTAAGAAAGGCTGGAAGAGGGCATAGCGTTAATGATGTAGTAATTGCTTCTAAGCTTATTAAAGAAGCAGGATTTACTTTAGGGCATCAAATAATGCCAGGATTGCCTGGTGATAGTTTTGAAATTGATATAGAAACTACTAAAAAATCAATAGAAATGAGGCCGGATATATGTAGAATATATCCATCTTTAGTTATTAAGGATACACCTATGGAGGATATGTATAATAGAGGAGATTATGTACCATACTCTTTAGATGAGGCTGTATATATTTCAGGTGAAATGCTTAAATTATATAATGAAGCAAAGGTTAAAGTAATTAGAATTGGATTACAACCAACAGATACTATAACAACAGGAAAAGATATAGTAGATGGACCTTTCCATCCAGCTTTTAGGGAGTTAGTTGAAGGATATTTAATTTGTGAAACTTTAGACAAAAAATCTCCAAAAGAAAAGGATATTATAGTTGAAGTTAATGAAAAAGATATTAGTAAATTATATACTAATAAAAAGCAATACTTTAAAAGGTTCTTAGCCAATAGAGAAGGTAAGGTATATGTTAATACTAATAATAAGGTTAAGAAAGGAAAAATTAAGTTAACAGTTATTGAGAGTAGAGAAGAATTTAAAATATAATTGTTGTAATTTAGACTTTAGTAGATAAAATAATAAAGGATATAAATTTAGGTGGCAAGGGGCAAAGGGTATATAACAAGAGAATAATATTCTTGTTTAGGATCCTTTGAATCTTGTCATTGTTTTATTGATATTTCTTTAGCTTTGCTATAAACTAGAGAAAGAATGGAGTGAGAGTTGTTATGAAAGCAAAGACAAGAGAAAAAATGATATATATTATTACTGTTTTTATGCTTATAGTATTTATACTAAGTTTAATACCAGCTTTTATATAAAAAGATAAGGAGTGTATTTATGTTTTTAAGGTCACTTGAGATACGTGGATTTAAATCTTTTGCAGATAAAACTGAATTGAGATTTAAAAAGGGAGTAACTGCAGTTGTTGGACCTAATGGTAGTGGGAAAAGTAACGTTTCTGATTCTGTAAGATGGGTGCTTGGAGAACAAAGTGTCAAAAGTCTTAGAGGTGGAAAGATGGAGGATGTTATTTTTGCAGGAACACAGTTTAGAAAACCTTTAGGACTTGCGCAAGTATCTCTTACTTTGGATAACTCAGATGGAACATTATCAACAGATTATAATGAAGTAACTGTAACTAGAAGAATATTTAGATCGGGCGAGACAGAGTATTTAATTAATAATCAAAAGTGTAGATTAAAGGATATTACTGAGTTATTTATGGATACAGGTATAGGTAAGGAAGGATATTCGATAATTGGACAAGGTAAAATAGATGCAATATTAAGCGGTAAACCAGAGGAAAGAAGAGCTCTATTAGAAGAGGCTGCTGGAATTGTTAAATATAAATCAAGAAAAGAAGAGGCTGAAAAAAGACTTGATAATACTGATAGTAATTTAGTTAGAATTAGGGATATAATAGCAACTTATGAAGAAAGATTAGAACCATTAAGAATAGAAAAGGAAAAAGCAGAGAAATATAAAGCTCTAGCAGAAGAGTTAAATGTTAAAGAAGTTTCTGTTCTTGTAAATCATATTGATAGAGTTTCGAATGATATGGAAGTTTTATCAAAAGATATTGAAAAAAGACAAGAGTCAATAGATGAAAAAAGGGAAAAACTTAAAATTCATAAGAATGAGCTTGATGAATTACAAGGAAAAATAGAAAATATAGAAAAGAAAAACAAATTAGAAAAAGAAGAGTATTATAGAAAAAAAGAAGAAGCTACAAATCATATAAGGGACATTGAACTTTTCAAAGAAAGAATTAATAATTTCAAGTCTTTAATAGACAAAGAAGAAAATGAAATAAAAGTTTTAAAAGATACCTTAGAAAAGATTACCTTAGAAAAGAAGGAATTAGAAGAAGCTTTAAATGAAAAAAGTAAAGAGAATAATGAAAAAGTATCAGAGATTAGAAATGTAGAGATATTAATTGATGAAATAAGTGTAAAAATTAATAAAATAGAAAAGGAACTTAATGTTTTAAAAAACAATGAGTTTGAAATTATATCTAGAAACTCTGATATTAACAATCGTATTCAATCTTTAGAGAAAGAAATAAAAGATAAAAGTGATATACAAGAAACTTTGGATAAATCAATAGTTACTTTAGAGGGAAATCTGGCTATTAACATAGGAACTATAGATGAAGTTAAGTTAAAACTTATACATACAAAGGATAATATTTCTAAGTTAGAAGAAGAAGTTGTTACAATAAGAAAAGAATTATCTAAGACACATTCTCTTTTAAATAATCAAGACAATAAGCTTAAGATGTTATCAAAAAAGATAAATGAATCTGAAGCTACACATAATACTTTAGAAAATTTAGAAAAGCATTATGAAGGATATAATAGAACTGTTAAGAATTTAATGGATCATGTTGAAAAGGGAAGAGTACAAGGAATAAAGGATATAAAAGTACTTGGTGAAATTTTTGAAGTTGAAAAGAAATATGAAGTTGCTATTGAAATAGCTTTAGGAGGATCAATATCTAATGTCATAACAATAAATGATAATGATGCTAAAAATTTAATTTCATATCTAAAAAACAGAGGGTTAGGTAGAGCTACATTTTTACCTTTAAATATTATTAGAGGTAAAAAGTTAGATGTTCCTAATGATATTAAAAATGCAAAAGGATATGTTGGAATTGCATCTGAAATTTTAAAGTATGACGTAAGATATAAAGGTGTAATAGAATATAATTTAGGTAGAACAATAATTGCTGAAGATATGGATTGTGCACTTAATATCTCTAAGCTTGGTAGACATAATTATAAAATAGTAACTTTAACTGGTGAAGTAATTAACCCAGGTGGAGCTTTAACTGGAGGAAGTATCCAAGGTAAAAATGCTAATCTTTTAGGAAGAAAAAGAGAAATTGAAGAATTAGCTCAAAATATATTAAAACTAAAAGAAGAGTATAATAATGAAGTTTCAAGATTTAATGAAATAAAGTTAAAGATTAAACAGTTAGATGAAGAAGTATTAAATAAAAGAGAAGAAATTCATGGTAAAAATATAGAGTTAACAGTATTAGAAGGTGAGATAAAAAATCTTATAAATGATGGGGATAAACTAAGTAAAAGTATTGAAAACTCTAAGAGACAAAAAGAAGAAAATAATAATATAATTAAAATATTATTAGCTAAGTTAGAAAGCAAAAAAGAAGAACTTAACAAATTAGATGCTAGAAGTATAGAAAGAAAAGAAAAAGTTAAGTTAATTGAAGAAGAACTTGTAAATAATAATAAAGAAAGAGATTCTTTAAAAGAAAAGTTAGTAAACTTAAAGGTTAATAGTGCTACATTAGAAGAAAATCTTCAAGGTCAAAAAATGCAGTTATCTTCTAAGAATTTAGAGATAAGGGAGAAAGAAAATAAAATAAGGCATTTACAAAATGAAATTTCAAGTAAAAATAATAATATAAACTCTTTATCAGAAAATGTTAAAAGTAAAGATAACATATTAAAGGAAATAGAAGAGAGAGTATTAGAACTTGAAAATTCTTTTAGAGAAGATGAAGTTATTAAAGTTGAGCTTAAAGAAAGTCATAAGGTTAAAGAAAGTGTAACTAATGAAATAATTGAAGTAATAAGAGTTGAAGAAAATGAACTAAATAAAAGGGCAATACAAAATGCAAAAATAGAAAGTGAACAAGAAAGCCTTTATAATAGATTAAATAGAGAATTGAATTTAACTCTTGCAGAAGCAAAGGAAATAGCTATTGTAGTTGAAAACATAAATGAATTAAAAGATGAAATCTCTGTATTAAAATCAAAGATATCAGCTTTAGGAACAGTTAACTTATCAGCTATAGTAGAATATGACGAAGTATGTGAAAAGTATGAATTTATGTCATCACAAGAGCTAGACTTGCAAAAGGCAAAAGAAGAGCTTATAGAAGTTATAAATGAAATGACTATTCAAATGCAGGAATTATTTAAAGAAAACTTTAAGGTGTTAAATGAAAATTTCGGAGAAACTTTTAGAGAGTTATTTAAAGGTGGTAGTGCAGAACTTATTTTAGGTGGCGAAGATGTCTTAAATTCTAATATAATAATAAATGTTGAACCACCAGGTAAAAAGCTTCAAAATATAAACTTAATGTCAGGGGGAGAGAAAGTTTTATCTGCAATTGCTTTATTATTTGCAATATTAAAAATGAAGCCAACTCCATTCTGTATACTTGATGAAATAGAAGCAGCTTTAGATGATGCTAATGTTTATAGATATGCCGAATTCTTAAAGGCTTTCTCTGAAAATATTCAATTTATAGTTATAACACATAGAAAAGGAACAATGGAAGCAAGCGATGTGATGTATGGTATAACCATGGAAGAAAAGGGAATATCTAAAGTAGTATCGGTAGACTTGTCGGAGAATTAGGAGGTAGTAATAATGTTTGGTAAATTATTTAATAATCTTAAAAATGGATTAACAAAAACAAGAAATGCATTAACTGATAAAATAAATGAGGCTTTAAATTTAGCCGTGACAATTGATGATGATTTATATGAAGAGTTAGAAGAAATACTTATTATGGCAGATATAGGTATGGATACTACTATGGAAATTATCGAAAGATTAAAAGATAAAATTAGAAAAGAAAAAATCAATGATGTTGAATTAGTAAGACCAGCTTTAAAAAGCGTAATTGCTGAAATGATGAATGATGATAATGAAGAAGCTTACGAAGAAAAAAGCGGTAAAGAAGTAATTTTAGTAATAGGTGTAAATGGAGTTGGTAAGACTACTAGTATAGGTAAATTAGCAGCAATGAATAAAGAAAAGGGTAAAAAAGTTTTATTAGCTGCAGCTGATACATTTAGAGCAGGAGCAATAGATCAATTAGTTGTTTGGAGTGAAAGAGCAAAGGTTGATATTGTTAAGCATGAAGAGGGATCAGATCCAGCGGCAGTTGTATTTGATGCAATTAATGCTTCTAAATCAAGAGGTGTAGATTTACTTATTTGTGATACAGCAGGAAGATTACACAATAAGAAGAACCTAATGGATGAGTTAGGTAAAATTAATAGAGTAATAGATAGAGAACTTGCAGGGGCTAATAAACAAACTTTATTAGTATTAGATGGAACTACTGGACAAAATGCAGTAATTCAAGCTAAGCAATTTATGGAAGTATGCCCTATTGATGGTATAGTTTTAACTAAACTTGATGGAACTGCTAAGGGTGGAGTTGTTATCTCTATTAAGAATACTTTAAAAATACCTGTTAAATATATAGGTGTAGGTGAAGGTATTGATGATTTACAAGAATTCGATGCAGAAAGTTTTGTAGAAGCATTATTTTAGATAATAAGTAAAGGATAATAGTTAAAGAATAAACTTCTATAATTAATTTTTATAAAGTGGTTTTGTTTAAATATTAATTTAATAACTATTATCCCTTCTTTTTTAATTTTTAAGTGAAAAAATTTGTTGCTAAAATTTAAATTAGTAATTAAAATAACTATAGGTACCTAAGGGGTATATTAAAGTTTCATAGGAATAGTAGTGGTTTTGTGCCTACTTTTAAGGGTTAAAAAATAATTTTAAAGTGTTAAGTAAAAATACTTGACACCTAATAATTATTCTGTTAGAATCTCATATGTGGGTAAGGTGATATGCATGGAAGATAGAGTTGAGATTTCCTTACTAATGGATTGTTATGGTCCATTACTTACGGAAAAACAAAAAAGTATCATGGAGCTATATTACAATGAGGATTTATCCTTAGCTGAGATTGCTGAATTAAACAATACGAGTCGCCAAGCGATTCATGACCTTATAAAAAGATGCTATAAACAATTTCTAGCCTATGAAAGTAAATTAAATTTACTTGAAAAGTCTTTAGAAAAAGAAAAAAAGATTATTAATATTTTGGATAATATTAATAGCAAATATTCTTTAAGTAATGAGGACTACATAAATTATAAAGAAAATCTAGAAAATTTATAGGCATAGGAGGGTTAACATGGCTTTTGAAGGTTTAGCTGATAAGTTACAAGAAACGTTTAAGAAACTTAGAGGCAAAGGTAAATTAGGCGAAAAAGATATTAAAGAAGCCATGAGAGAAGTAAAACTTGCGTTATTAGAAGCTGACGTTAACTTCAAGGTTGTAAAAACTTTTGTTAAAAATGTTAGTGAAAAATGTGTTGGTAGTGAAGTTTTAGAAAGCTTAACACCTGCTCAGCAAGTCATCAAGATTGTTAATGATGAGCTTACAGATCTTATGGGAGGTAGTGAAAGTAAAATCAACTTCTCTAGTGTTGGACCAACTGTTATTATGTTAGTTGGACTTCAAGGAGCTGGTAAAACCACAATGGCTGGTAAACTTGCACTACAATTAAGAAAAGATAAAAATAAAAAACCTTTATTAGTTGCTTGTGATATATATAGACCAGCAGCAATTAAACAATTAGAGGTTGTAGGAAAGCAAATTGACATTCCAGTTTTCCAAATGGGTGATAAAATTAGCCCTGTACAAATTGCCAAAGAAGGTATAAAATACGGTAGGGAAAACGGAAATAATGTTGTAATTATAGATACAGCTGGTAGACTTCATATAGATGAAGAGCTAATGACTGAACTTAAAGATGTAAAGGCTGAAGTTAATCCTTCAGAAATCTTACTTGTTGTTGACTCAATGACAGGACAAGATGCTGTAAATGTTGCAGAAACCTTTAATGAAGCACTTGATATCTCAGGAGTTATATTAACAAAACTTGATGGAGATACAAGAGGTGGAGCTGCTTTATCAATTAGACATATGACTCAAAAGCCAATTAAATTTATTGGTGTTGGGGAAAAGATGAATGATTTTGAAGTATTCCATCCGGATAGAATGTCTAGTAGAATTCTTGGAATGGGAGATGTACTTTCATTAATCGAAAAAGCTCAAGAAGCAATTGATGAAAAAGAAGCTAAAGAGTTAGGTCAAAAGATGATGGAAAATGACTTTACTTATGATGATTACTTAACAGCTATGGAGCAAATGAAAAAGTTAGGATCATTAAGTAAAATCATGGAGATGATACCAGGAATACCTAAGGAGATGAAGGATATTGACTTTGATGCTGGTGAAAAACAGTTAGCTAGAGTAAAAGCGATAATTCATTCAATGACTCCTAAGGAAAGAAAAAATCCAAAACTAATAGTTGGTTCTTCTTCAAGAAAGAAGAGAATAGCTATGGGTTCTGGAACATCACTACAAGAAGTTAACAAACTCATAAAAGGACATGATATGATGAGAAAGCAAATGAAGCAAATGAAATCATTGACTAAAAAGTCCAAGAAAGGTCTATTTGGTAAATTACCTTTTTAAGAGTTTATATATAACATAACCCTTTAAAGGAGGTGAAATTAATGGCAGTAAAAATCAGATTAAGAAGAATGGGTGCTAAGAAAGCTCCTTTCTACAGAGTTGTTGTTGCTGATTCTAGAAGCCCAAGAGATGGAAGATTCATCGAAGAAATCGGGTACTACAATCCAATAACTGAACCAGCTGAAATCAAAATCGATGAAGAAAAAGCTACAAAGTGGATTAACAATGGTGCACAACCTACAGACGTAGTTAAGAGACTATTCAACACAGTAGGACTTAACAAGTAATTTTTGGGAGGTGAACTCTGCAAAATACATTACAGTTTAGTACATAGTATTTGCAGACTCTTATGAAAGATTTAGTTGAAATAATTGCTAAATCCCTAGTGGATAATCCAAATGAAGTTCATGTAAATGAAGTTCAAGGAGAGCAAGACTTAATTCTTAAGTTAAGGGTTGCTCCTGAAGATATGGGTAAGGTAATCGGTAAGCAAGGTAGAGTAGCGAAAGCTATTAGAACCGTAGTAAAAGCCGCAGCACTAAACGAAAATCAAAAAGTAGTAGTTGAAATTATCGATGTAAAGAGTTAGGAGTTTCCTAACTCTTTTTTTATTAGATAAATATAATAGGCCCCTGGGGTGACTCAGAAGTAAAATAAATAATTTTGCTAAAATATAAAAAGTTTGATATAAATAATATAGGAAAAAAATTAAACTAACATAAGAGGTGAAGTTTGTGAGTAAGAATTTAAAAGTAGGTAAAATAGTAAATACTCATGGTTTAAAAGGTGAAGTTAAGGTTATTGCATTAACTGATGATGTAAGAAGATTTGATGATTTAGAGTATGTTTTAATTGATGGTAAAGAAGTTAACATAGAAAAGTGTAAATATCAAAAAGATAGAGTTATAGTTAAACTTGAAGGCATAGATAAAATAGAAGATGCAGAAAGGCTTAAAGAAAAATTTATGGAAGTAGAAAGACAAAATGCAGTTGAACTTGAAGAAGATTGCTATTTCTTAGCTGATCTAAGAGAATGTACTGTATTTGATACTGAAGGAAAAGAAATCGGTAAAATTTATGATGTTATTCAAACTAAAAATAACGATGTATATTGGATAAGAAAACCTAAGGAAATATTAATACCTGTATTAAAAAGAATAGTAGTGGATATTAATATAGATGAGAGAAAAATTACAATAAGACCAGTAGGAGAATGGATGGATGAAGATTAGTATTCTAACTCTATTCCCAGAGATGTTTAATATTTTTAATCATAGTATAATAGGAAAAGCTCAAGAAAAAGGATTAATTTCAATTGATACTTTAAATATAAGAGATTATACATTGAATAAGCATAAGAAAGTTGATGATTATCCTTATGGAGGTGGAGCTGGAATGGTAATGGCGGCTCAACCTGTAGTAGACTCTATAAGAGCTTGTAGAGAAAATAATAAAGGTAAGGTAATTTTCTTAGGACCAAAGGGAAAAACCTTTAATCAAGAATTGGCAACAGAGTTATCTAAAGAAGAAAATCTTATTTTTCTTTGTGGACATTATGAAGGCATAGATGAAAGAGCTTTTAAGGAGGTTGATATGGAAATTTCCTTAGGTGATTTTGTATTAACTGGTGGAGAAATGGCAGCAATACCTGTTATTGATTCTATTTTAAGGTTAGTACCAGGGGTATTAAATAAGTCTGAAAGTCATGAAGATGAGTCTTTTTCTGATGGTTTATTAGAATATCCACAATATACTAGGCCTGAAATTTTTGAGGGAGAAAGCGTGCCTGCAGTATTATTATCAGGACATCATGAGAATATAAGAAAATGGAGAAGGTTACAATCACTTGAAGTTACAAGGGAAAGAAGACCAGATTTATATAAGGATATAATACTGACAAAAGAGGATAAAAAATTATTAAATAGCAAAAAATAATAACTTGAAATATAAAAAAACTTATGTTACAATAAATTTTGTGCTAGTACGGGCGTTCCGCTGTCAAAGTATTTGTTAAGAGCGTCAATTATCAATTTAGGAGGGAATGCACGATGAACGAAATATTAAGAGCTATAGAAGCAGAACAAATGAGAAATGACTTACCAAACTTCAATGTTGGGGATAACGTTAAATTACACGTTAAAGTTAAAGAAGGTAACAGAGAAAGAATCCAAATGTTCGAAGGTACTATTATTAAGAGACAAAACGGTGGTTTAAGAGAAACTTTCACAGTAAGAAGACTTGCTTACGGTGTTGGAGTTGAAAGAACTTTCCCAGTTAACTCACCAATCATCGAAAAGATGGAAGTTACAAGAAGAGGTAAAGTAAGAAGAGCTAAGTTATTCTACTTAAGAGATAGAGTAGGTAAGGCTGCTAAAGTTAAGGAATTATTAACTAGATAATTAAAAGTTAATAAAGATATGAAGGGACTTAGTATTAAGTCCCTTTTTGTTTGCAATAATATAAATATGATAATAATTAAAATATATTGCTAATCAATTTTATTTAAGGTAAGAGTTGATAACGAAAAGTGAAAAGTCAAGGTTGAAACTGCTATCACAGTTTCTTTAACTTTTCACTCTTACTTATTCACTCTTCACTTAATAGATTGCTTCGTAATTTAAATAAAGGAGGATGTATTATGGCTACAATAAACTGGTTCCCTGGGCATATGAAAAAGACAAAGAGGGAAATAGAAGATAATTTAAAGCTAGTTGATGCTGTAATAGAAATTAGAGATGCTAGAATTCCAAGAAGTTCTGCAAATCCAGATATTGATAAGCTTTGTTCAGGTAAGCCAAGAATAATCTTATTAAATAAAAGTGATTTAACAGAAGCTAAAGTTACTAAAAGCTGGATAGATGAATTATCTAATGAGAATGTTAAGGTTTTAGAAGTTAACTGTTTAAAAGGTCAAGGATTACAACAAATAAAACCAGCACTTTTAGAATTATTAAAAGAAAAGCATGATAGAGCTAAAGCTAAGGGATTAGTTAAATTTATGATGAGAGTAATGGTAGTTGGAGTTCCTAACTGCGGTAAATCAACATTCATAAATAAAATGGCAAGAAATAATATTGCTAAAACTGGAGATAGAGCAGGTGTTACTAAGAGTAAGCAATGGATAAAGACAGCTTTTGATATGGAAATGTTAGATACTCCAGGGGTATTATGGCCTAAATTTGAAGATGAAAGAACAGCTTTAAACTTAGCATTTACAGGGGCTATTAAAGATGAAATTATGGATATAGAAGAATTAGCACTTAAGCTAGTTGAAAGACTTCAAGAATACTATCCAGATAGACTAATAGAAAGATTTGGAATAGAAGAAATACTTGAAAATCCATTAGATAACCTTGATGCTATTGCTAGAAAAAGAGGTTGTATAATGGCTCGTAATGAAATTAATTATAATAGAATTGCTGTTATGCTTATAGATGAGTTCAGAGGTGGAAAGCTAGGAAAAATTTCTTTAGAGCGTCCTGATGATGTTTTTGAGGAAGTTGAAGTTGTTGAGAAAGAAGAAACAGAAAAAGAAAGAAAAAGAAGAATAAGAAAAGAAAAGAGAAACGAAAAGAAGAAGGAAAAAAGATAATGGATATATTAACTACTGATATTAGCAAGTTAAGTTTCAAAGCTGTTAAAGAAAAGGTAGATGAAATAAATGTAAAAGAATTACTTAATTCATCAACGCTAATTGAGATTATTAATATATTAAAAAGTGATAAAAGAAAAAATATTAATAGTTTAGGTGATAAGATTCAAAAAGCTAAAGATAAGATTGAAGACGAAATCAAAAGAGTAAGAGGAATGTATAATTTTGATAAGTCTTTTGGGGAATATAATATTATTGCAGGTGTAGATGAAGTAGGGAGGGGACCTTTAGCAGGTCCTATAGTATCATGTGCTGTAGTTTTAGATTTAAATGTAATTGATGATGAATTAATTTTATGGATAAATGACTCTAAAAAATTAAGTGAAAAGAAAAGAGAAGAATTAGCAGATATAATTAAAGAAAAAGCATTAGCATATTATATATCTTCTCGTGATGCAAATGAAATTGATTCAAGAGGAATTGGAGTTTGTAACAATGAGGTTTTTTTAGAGGCTTGTAATAGTTTAGATGTAAAACCGGAATTAGTTTTATCAGATGGATATACTGTTAAGGGTATAAAGATACCTAATAAGTCTGTAATTAAAGGTGATACAAAATCAGCCTGTATTGCAGCAGCATCAATAGTAGCTAAGGTATATAGAGATAATTTAATGAAGGAATATGCTGAAAAATATCCTTACTATGGCTTTGAGGAAAATGCAGGTTATGGAACTTCAAAGCATATTGAAGGAATAAAATCATATGGTCCTACAGAAATACACAGAATGTCATTTTTAACTAATATTTTATCTAATAACTAGTAGGTATATGTTTTAATAAAAGTTATATAATTAATACGATCTAAATGCATCTTTTAAATGATTTAATTTAAAAGATGCATTTTTATTATTAAAAATAATTTCAATAACATCATATCTAACATTATAGTTTTGATATTTTTTATATAATAAATAGATTTCGGACAATTTTATAATTTGTCTTTGTTTATAATATGTAATAGATTCTATTGGACTTCCAAAGGTATCTGTATATCTACTTTTTATTTCACAAAAAATTATTATATTATTATTTTTACAGATTATATCTATTTCACCACATCTATTTCTATAATTCATGTCTAATATTTTATATCCATTAGTAGTTAGAAAATCACGAGCAATAGTTTCGCCATAGGCTCCAATTGCTTTATTATATTTTTTCATATTTTCACCTCTATCTATAAATGATAGACTTTAAATTTTTTTTTATTCAAATAAGGTTAAATAATTATAACCATGTCAATAATGAAAAAAGTGAATATAGAAAAGGAAGGATTGATATAAAGCATGGCTTTAGAAATAATTAGTGCTACCCATAGAGGATTAGATGGAGTGTTAATAAATGTTGAAGTTGATATAACTAGAGGTATTCCTAGTTTTAATATCGTAGGATTACCAGATACATCAATTAAAGAATCTAAAGAAAGAGTTAGATTAGCTATTGTAAATAGTGGATATGAATTTCCACTAGGAAGAATTACAATAAATCTAGCTCCAGCAGATGTGAAGAAAATTGGTAGTCTTTTAGATTTACCAATAGCCTTAGGGATATTAATGGTATCAGGACAAATTCAAGAAAAATCATTAGAAGATTATATTGTTTTTGGAGAGCTTTCTTTAAATGGTGAGTTAAAAGGGGTTAAAGGTGCAGTACCGATTATTTTTGAAGGTGATAGTAATAAAAAAAGAAATTTTATTTTTCCACTTGAGAACTTGAAGGAAATGAGAAGTTTTGTATTAGGAAACTTTTTCCCCTTTAAGACTTTAAATCAAGTAATATCATATATACAAAATCAAGATTTGCTTCCTTATAAAGGGGAGAAAAAGAAAAAGGTTAAAGAGGTTTTTATAAATAGATTTGAAGATATAATGGGGCAATATACATCTAAAAAAGCAATGGAGATTGTAGCCGCAGGTAATCATAATATAATGCTATTTGGATCACCAGGTTCAGGAAAAACAATGTTAGCAAAGGCATTACCATCAATTATGCCTCCTATGACTATAGAAGAGCAGCAAGAAGTAGCAAAAATATATAGCATATCAGGAATGTGGAATGAGGGATATGATATATCAAGACCATTTAGAGCTCCACATAATACTATAACTAAAACAGCACTAATTGGAGGCGGCAAGGATGTAAAGGCTGGAGAGATAACATTAGCACATAATGGAGTTTTATTTTTAGATGAAATATTAGAATTTAAAAAGGAAATATTAGAGCTTTTAAGACAGCCATTAGAAGAAAAAGTTATAAATATTTCAAGAGTTAAGGAAAATTATACATTACCTAGTAATTTTATACTTGTAGGTACATTTAACCCATGCCCTTGCGGAAAGCTGCTTGATCATGATTCAGGTATGACTTGTACCTGCAGTGAGCTAGAAAAAAAGAGATATATAAATAAAATGTCAAGAGCACTTTTGGATAGAGTTGATATATTGAATTTTGTTCCGAGAATAAAGTTAAATGAAATCGATGCAAAAAAAGATAAAATTAATTCTGACAATATGCGACATAATGTAATTTTGGCCAGAGAAATTCAAAAAGAACGATTTAAAGGAACGAAATATAGGTATAATTCAGAGATTATAGGTAAAGATGTTTTGAATTTATGTAATATTAATAGAAATGCAAAAAAAGTTTTAGAAGAGTATTATCGCAAGTATGACATAACACTTAGAGGTTATACCAAAATAATAAAGGTAGCTAGGACTATAGCTGATTTGGATTGTAGTGTTGAAATAATGGATTACCATATTATTGAGGCTATAGGCTTTAGAAAAAATATTTTTGGAGAAATAATATAGAGAGGAATTTTAAGAATGGATAAGTATAAAACCTGGCTTATAACATTAGGATTATCTGATTATGCTAAGATAAAATTAATAGAAAAGTATAATAATGAAGAAAATATTTATAATAATATTGATAATATAATTAAAGAAAAATTATTGCATAAAAATTTTTTAACAAAAATAAAAAATAATAATAAGGAAAAAGAAGAAAAATTAGAGGAATATTTATTTAAAAATAACATAAAGTATGTAACATATTCATCTAGTTTATATCCTGATCGATTAAAAAATATTGACAATCCTCCATATGTTATATTTTATAAGGGAGATATAACACTATTAAATTATAATATGGTTGCAATTGTTGGTTCTCGAAAAAATACTAATTATGGGGAACAGGTTACTAAATTTATAGTTTCAGAATTATATAATATTTCATATGGAGTTGTAAGTGGTGTAGCAGCAGGAATAGACTCAATTGCCCATAGAGAAATTTTGTTTAGAGGTGGAAAGACTATAGGAGTTTTAGGATGTGGTATAGATGTTGTATATCCAAGATTTAATAAAAATTTATATGATAGAATTTCTGAACATGGGTTATTAATATCAGAATTTTTACCAGGAACTAAGCCACTATCTTATAATTTTCCACAAAGAAATAGAATAATAAGTGCATTAAGTAATGGTGTAATTGTTATAGAAGCATCTAACAAAAGCGGATCCTTAATAACAGTTGATTATGCATTAAGTCAATCTAAAGATGTTATGGTTGTTCCTGGACCAATTTTTAATGAAACCAGTAAGGGGTGTAATTTATTAATTTATCAAGGAGCACGTCCGTTTTTAGGGAAAAAAGATTTATATGAATTTCTTAATGTAATTAAAAAAGATGATAAAAATAATGCTAAAAATAGTATTAAAAAATGTTTATTGGATGTAATAGGAAAAGAACCTATACATATAGATAAAATAATTGGAAGTCTAAATATTGACAGGATAGCTTTGTTTGAGTTATTATTTGAAATGCAAAATGAAAATGAAATTATTTGCCTGCCAGGCAATTATTACGTAAAGATTAGTTAGAGTTTTAGGGGGGTAAAAGCTCCTAAGAGATAAATAGGAGTTGATGGTATGGGTCAGAATCTTGTAATTGTAGAGTCACCTGCAAAAGCAAAGACAATTAGTAAATATTTAGGTAAGAATTATACAGTTGAAGCTTCAATGGGGCATGTTAGAGATTTGCCTAAAAGTAAATTAGGCGTTGATATAGAAGATAATTTTAATCCCAAATATATAACTATTAGAGGAAAAGGTGAATTAATAACTAAATTAAAAAAAGCAGCTAAAAAAGCAGATAAAATTTATCTTGCAACCGACCCCGATAGAGAGGGTGAAGCAATATCTTGGCATTTAGCCAATATATTAAAGATTTCAGAAGATGATACATGCAGAATTGTATTTAATGAAATAACAAAAGGTGCTGTAAAGGAATCTATAAAAGAAGCAAGAAAGATAAATTTAAATTTAGTTGATGCGCAACAAGCAAGAAGAGTATTAGATAGACTTGTTGGTTATGAAATAAGTCCTATACTATGGAAAAATGTTAAATGGGGATTAAGTGCTGGTAGAGTTCAATCAGCTGCACTAAAGCTTATTTGTGATAAAGAAGAGGAAATAAAGGCTTTTGAACCAAAAGAATATTGGACAGTAGATTGTGTTTTAAAAAAGGAAAGAAAAAAATTCCCAATAAAGCTAACAAAGTTTGAAAATAAAAAGATAGAAATAAATAACGAAGAAGAAGCAAATAAAATAATAAAAGATTTAGAAGAAAATGATTACAGAATAGATAAGGTGAAAAAAGGAAATAGATTAAAAAATCCATTACCACCATTTACAACAAGTACATTACAACAAGAAGCTTCTAAGAAGCTTAACTTTATGACTAAAAGAACTATGTCTATAGCACAGGCTCTTTATGAAGGTATTGATGTAAAAGGATATGGAACAGTAGGTTTAATAACTTATATGAGAACTGACTCTGTAAGAATTTCAGAAGAAGCTCAAAGTAAAGCAGTTGACTTTATAAAAGAAAACTATGGAAATGAATATCTTCCTGAAAAAGCTAGAGTTTACAAAAGTAAAAAAAATATTCAAGATGCTCATGAAGCTATAAGACCTTCTCATGTAGAAATAACACCAGAAATAGCAAAGGCAAGTTTATCACCTGAACAATATAAATTATATAGTTTAATATGGAAGAGATTTATTGCAAGCCAAATGGCATCATGTTCATTAAATACTAATAGTATTAATATAGTAAATGGCGCATATTCATTTAAAGCATCAGGATCAACTATTAAATTTGATGGATTTATGAAGATATATGACTATACAACAGAAGATGATGATAATGATGTAACATTGCCTGTGTTAGAAGAGGGTGAAGTATTATCACCAACATCAGTAGAAGGCAAACAACACTTTACACAACCTCCAGCAAGATATACAGAAGCATCTTTTGTAAAATTACTTGAGGAAAAGGGAATAGGTAGACCAAGTACTTATGTTCCTACTATTTCTACAATATTAAGTAGAGAATATGTAGTAAGAGAAAAGAAAAATTTAGTTCCAACAGAGTTAGGATTTATAGTAAATAATATAATGTCAGATTATTTTAAACAAATAGTTGATGTAGATTTTACAGCTGATATGGAAAGAAAGCTTGATTATATCGAAGAAGGTAGTGAAGAGTGGAAGGCTGTAGTAGGAGAATTCTTTGCGCCTCTTAAAATAGCTATTGATAAAGCAGAAAAAGAAATATCAAAAGTAGTAATTGAAGATAAAGTTAGTGATGTTCCATGCGATAAATGTGGAAGAATGATGGTTATAAAGCGTGGAAGATATGGTACATTCTTAGCATGTCCTGGATATCCAGAATGTCATAATGCTAAGCCAATTGTTGAAGAACTAGATGTTCCTTGTCCAAAATGTGGTGGAAAGATATTAGCTAAGAGAAGTAAAAAAGGAAAGAAATTCTTTGGATGCTCTAATTATCCAAATTGTGACTTTGTAAGTTGGAATGAACCAATAAAGGAACCATGTTCAAAATGTGGTAGTTATATGACTATTAAATATTCAAAGACTAAAGGTAAATATGCTATATGTTCAAATACTGAATGTGGAAATACAATGCCTTTAGAGGATGATACTGAAAAAAAAGACGATAAATAGAATATCTTCGAATCACACCTTGTCGAAAGAATGTAAAAATTGTTGTAAAAAAAAATCTTATATGATAGTATAAGAATTAGAAGTGATATCTTAAAATTTTGAGAATTTTGAAAATTAACAATTTAGTGATAAGGCTTATGATGGGGGGAGTATTTAATTGTCATCATTATTAAATAAAACTAGAAGATTAAATAAGATTTTACAAAAGGGTGGTGCAGACCCGGTAGTATTCGACGATATATGCAAACTTTTAAGTGAAGTATTAGAATGTAACGTATATATAATTAGTAGAAAAGGAAAAGTTTTAGGACATACTTTTTCAACAGATTTTGAATGTGGAATAATGAAAAAGTATGTTTTAGAAGAAGGTAGATTTCCAATAGGATATAATGAAAGCCTATTAAAAATTTCAGAAACTTTAGCAAATTCTAAAAGTAATGGCAACTGTGTATTTAAGGGTGAAGGAGCTTGTGAAGTTTCTAATAAGATATCTACAATAGTACCTATAGTAGGTAATCGTGAAAGAATGGGAACATTGCTTTTAGCAAGATTCGGTGAAGAATTTACAGATGAAGATTTAGTTTTAGCAGAACATAGTACAACTATAGTTGGAATGGAAATGTTAAGAGCTAAGCAATTTGAACTAGAAGAAGAAGCAAGAAAGAAAGCTGTTGTTCAATTAGCCATTGGAACTTTATCTTATTCTGAATTAGAAGCTGTAGAGCATATATTCAACGAATTAGAAGGTAATGAAGGATTATTAGTTGCATCTAAAATTGCAGATAAAGTAGGAATAACAAGAAGTGTTATTGTAAATGCATTAAGAAAGTTTGAAAGTGCTGGTGTAATTGAGTCAAGATCTTTAGGGATGAAGGGAACTCATATTAAAATTTTAAATGAAAAATTAGTAGAAGAATTAAAGAAGATAAGATAGAAAATAAGCTATACAGAAGTATAGCTTATTTTTATACAATAGAATCTTTATTATAGAAAGAAAAAAGTTTTATATTTTATAATTAGGATATAATATATAGTGAATATTTAAACTTATATAAGAATATTAGTATTTAAGCAGTTTTATTATATGAATAAAACTATAAAATTATAGTTTTATGACGGTAAAAATAAAATATGCAAAAAATATGTTGCTAGTATATAAAGCTTATGATATACTAACGTAGGTAAATAAATACGCACATAACCCAATTTATAAAGTTGGTGCCTAATTTTGGGAAGCTTTATAAGAATGAAGGTTGTGGAGGAAAAACCAGGAGGTAACAAAATGTCAGTTATATCAATGAAACAATTATTAGAAGCAGGCGTTCACTTTGGACACCAAACAAGAAGATGGAACCCTAAGATGGCTCCATATATATTCACAGAAAGAAACGGAATATATATAATAGATCTTCAAAAGACAGTTAAGAAGGTAGAAGAAGCTTACAACTTCATCAGAGAAGTATCAACTGAAGGAAAAGACATTCTTTTCGTTGGAACTAAGAAACAAGCTCAAGAAGCTATTCAAGAAGAAGCTATAAGATCAAACATGCACTTCGTTAACAACAGATGGTTAGGTGGTATGTTAACTAACTTCAAAACTATCAAAACTAGAATTAAGAGATTAGAAGAATTACAACAAATGGAACAAGATGGAACATTTGATGTTTTACCTAAGAAAGAAGTAATCAAGTTAAAAGGCGAAATGGAAAAATTACAAACTAACCTTGGTGGTATCACTAACTTAGATGTTAACAACATCGGAGCTATGTTTGTAGTTGACCCAAGAAAAGAAAAGAACGCTATATCAGAAGCTAAAATCTTAGGAATCCCAGTAGTAGCTATCGTAGATACTAACTGTGATCCAGAAGAAGTTGATTACGTAATCCCAGGAAACGACGATGCTATCAGAGCTGTTAAATTAATAACTGCTAAATTAGCTGATGGAATCATCGAAGGAAGACAAGGCGAACAATTAGCTGAGTAATAATTTTAAGAGGTAGGTGAGGGCAACTTCATTTACCTTTTAACCTAAAATAAGGTTTACATTTAATGTCAAGGAGGAATTTAATAATGATAACTGCTAAATCAGTTAAAGAATTAAGAGAAATGACTGGCGCAGGAATGATGGACTGCAAAAAGGCTTTAGTTGAAACTGAAGGAAATATAGAAAAAGCTGTTGAATTTTTAAGAGAAAAGGGATTAGCTGCTGCTGCTAAAAAAGCTGGTAGAGTTGCTGCTGAAGGTATCGTTAAGACTTTCGTTTCAGCTGACAAGAAAACTGCTGCTATGGTAGAAGTTAACTGTGAAACTGACTTCGTTGCTGCTAACGAAGAGTTCGTAGCTTTCGCTACAAAAGTTGCTGAAATAGCTGCTAACACTTCTGCTACAACTGCTGAAGAATTAGTTGCTGAAAAGTTTGATGGAGAAGCTACTATTACAGAAGCTTTAACAGCTTTAATTGCAAAATTAGGCGAAAACATGACAGTAAGAAGATTTGTTAAATTCAACATCGAAAACGGAGCTATTGCTAGCTACATTCACGGTGGCGGAAGAATTGGTGTTATGGTAGAAGTTGCTTGTGACACTGATAGCGCTGTATTAGAAGAAGTTGCAAGAGAAGTTTGTATGCAAGTTGCTGCGGCAAATCCTCTATTCTTAAGCAGAGAACAAGTAGATAACGAAGCTTTAGAAAAAGAAAAAGAAATCTACAGAGTTCAAGCATTAAATGAAGGAAAACCTGAAAAGATCGTTGACAAAATGGTAATGGGAAGAATCCAAAAGTACTACAAAGAAGTTTGTCTTTTAGATCAAGCATGGGTTAAAGATGGAGATAAATCAATAGCTAAATTCTTAGAAGAAAAATCTAAAGAAGTTGGTTCTCCAATAACTATTACAAGATACGCTAGATTCGAAAGAGGAGAAGGTATCGAAAAAGTTGAAGAAGACTTCGCTGCAGAAGTTGCTAAAACTATGGGTATGTAATATCAAGAGAACACTTTGGTGTTCTCTTTTTTTAAGGAAAAGAGTACATATATAGCAGGAGGGATTACAATGGCAAATAGTAAATATAAGAGAGTAATGTTAAAAATATCAGGTGAGGCTTTATCTGGATCAAATGGATTTGGGTTTGATTTTGATGTAGTAGGAAGAATTGCAAGAGAAGTTAAAACTTTAGTAGACATGGATGTTGAAGTTGGTTTAGTTGTTGGTGGCGGTAACATATGGAGAGGTAGAACTGGTGAAGGTATGGACAGAACTACAGCAGACCATATGGGAATGTTAGCTACTTGTATAAATGCATTAGCACTTCAAGATGCTTTAGAAGGTATTGGTGTTAAAACAAGAGTTCAAACTGCTATAGAAATGAAAGAAATAGCTGAACCTTTTATAAGAAGAAGAGCAGTTAGACATTTAGAAAAGGGAAGAGTTGTAATTTTTGGGGCAGGATCAGGAAATCCATATTTCTCAACTGATACAGCTGCAGCTTTAAGAGCAGCAGAAATAGAAGCAGATGTAATTTTACTTGCTAAAAATGTTGATGGTGTATACGATAAAGATCCAAATAAGTTTGCAGATGCTAAAAAATATGATAAACTATCATATATGGAAGTAATTGAACAAGGATTACAAGTAATGGATACAACAGCAACTACATTATGTATGGATAATAGCATTCCAATATTAGTTTTTGGTATTAGTGAAGAAGGTAATATCAAGAGAGTTATGGAAGGCGAAAAGATAGGTACAATAGTATCTAAATAATAGGGAGGATTATATGATAAAAGAATTATTAAGTACAGCAGAATCAAAAATGCAAAAGACTATTTCTGTTTTAACTTCAGATTTAACAACATTAAAAGCTGGTAGAGCTAACCCTAAGATGCTTGATAGAATACAAGTAGAAGCATATGGTGGATTATGCCCAATTGAACAAGTTGGTAACATATCTGCTCCAGAACCAAGAATGTTAGTTATAACTCCATGGGATAAGTCATTATTAAGAGATATCGAAAAGGCAATTTTAAAATCTGACCTTGGAATTAACCCATCTAATGATGGATCTATAATTAGATTATTAGTTCCAGAATTAACAGAAGAAACAAGAAAAAATCTTGTTAAAAATGTTAAAAAGTTAGGTGAAGATGCTAAAGTAGCAATTAGATCTATAAGAAGAGATGCTAATGAAAAGATTAAAGCATTAAAAAAGGATGGACATATTTCAGAAGATGAAGTTAAAAAGGGTGAAGAAGCTGTTCAAAAGAAGACAGATCAATTTGTTAAAGAAATAGATTCACTTGTTGTAGCTAAGGAAAAAGAGATTATGTCAATTTAAAACCTGCTATTTAGCAGGTTTTTTTCTTAAGTGAAATTTTAATGTTTAGGTTTTATATAAAGTAAATTGGAGGCAGGAAGCAAATGTTTAATTTTTTTAAAGCTACTAAAAATAATGAAGAATTAAATATAGAATTAGATGAAAAAAATGTTCCTCAACATGTAGCTATAATAATGGATGGAAATGGTAGATGGGCTAAGCAAAGAAATATGCCTAGAACTATGGGACATAAAGCTGGAGTTGAAACTATCAGAAGAATAGTAAAGGAAGCTGATAGATTAGGAATAAAATATATAACTCTATATGCCTTTTCAACTGAGAATTGGAAAAGACCAAAGGATGAAGTTAATGCTCTAATGAAGCTTTTAGTGCAATATTTAAAAAGTGAAGTTAGTGAGTTACATAAAAATGGCGTTATATTAAGAGTTTTAGGTGATATAAGTGCACTTCAAGAGGATTGTAAAAAAGAAATTGAAGATTCTATAGAGTTAACAAAAAATAATACTGGGTTAGTATTGAATGTTGCCTTTAATTATGGTGGAAGAGATGAAATTATAAGAGCGGTACAAAATATAGTGACAGATGTAGAAAGTGGTAAAATAAATAAAGCTGATATTACAAAAGAGAGATTTTCAGATTATTTATACACTAATAACTGTCCAGACCCAGATTTAATAATAAGACCTTCAGGTGAACAAAGAATAAGTAATTTCTTATTATGGCAATGTGCATATTCAGAATTTTGGTATTCTAATGTAAACTGGCCAGATTTTAGCGAAAAAGATTTACAAAAAGCCATTTATGATTATCAAAATAGAGATAGAAGATATGGTGGCGTTTAGTTAGAGGAGGTTAGAAGGTTGAAGTTAAATAGTAGGTATTTAGGAGCACTTGTACTTGCTCCATTATTAATTTTTGTACTTTTAGGTGGATTACCACTAAAGTTATTTACTATAGCATTATCAGTATGTGGATTATATGAATTTTATAATGCTTTAAAAACAAAGGAAATAAAAAGTATTCCAATAATTAGTTACATTTTATTAATTGTTTATTATGCTTTTAATAATGATTTTGAAAAAATGATGTATATTTTAGTTATAGCTATGGTAATAGCATTGATAATACCAATAGTTGATTTAAAATATTCTTTTGTAGATGTAGCTATAACATTCTTAGGATTTATTTATGTTGTAATATTATTTAGTTTTATTCCACTAGTTAATGAAAAGGTTGCCGGACAATATTTAGTATGGCTAATATTCATAGGATCATGGCTTTCTGATACTGTTGCTTACTATTTTGGAAGATTCTTTGGTAAACATAAGCTTTGCCCAAAAGTAAGTCCTAAAAAAACTATTGAAGGATCAATAGGTGGATTTTTAGGTGCTACTATTGGATGTGGTTTATTTGGTGTTGCAGTTAGTGCTTATGTTCCAGAAGTAAGTATAATTCATTTCTTCTTAATAGGAGCATTATGTGGAATAATGGGACAGTTTGGAGATTTAGTTGCATCATCTATTAAAAGGTTTGTTGGCTTAAAAGATTATAGTAATCTTATTCCAGGGCATGGTGGTATATTAGATAGATTTGATTCAATTTTATTTAATGCAGTAGTTGTTTTTTATTATTTAACATTTATAGTGGGAATTTAATCAAGTTAAGATACAGTAGATTAAGTACTGTATCTTTTTTTGTATACTAAAATATAGTCTAAATTATAATATTCACTAATAAATTAATAATATAAATTGTTATAATAGTAATTTAAAGTGGGGGAGAAAATGCGGTTATATAATGGGTATAAAAAGCACCATCAATATAAAACATTAGTGGATTTATTATTTTTATTATTAATATTTGTAATTATAACATTTGCAATAAAAAATTATTTTAAACCTTTCTTAACTATTCTTATTTTAATTATTTTATCAACACCAATTTATGATATGTTGAAAAAAGTAATTAATAAAAAAGAAATTGCAGGAGCATTAACAATTTTAATAATTAATATAGTATTATTTTGTTTTATATTTTATTTTGGAAATTCAATTGTGGGACTATTTCAAAAGTTTTATGTAGAGCATTTAGATGGAATAAAAGAATTTATAGAAAATATTAAAAATATATTTAATATTGATATAGAAAGAATGATACAAAATAATTCACATAGCTTAAGTTCTTTAACTTTTAAAAATGGTTTAGCAATAACAGGGCAAGGAATTTTATCTTATATAATTGCTAACATTTGTGTATATTTTATTTCAGTTGATAAAAAATTATTTTTAAAATTACTAAATTGTTTATTACCTTATGATATTGTGGATACTATAAGAGAAAAAAAGAATAATTTAAGAGAAGTAGTGAAGATTGAATTAAAATTAGTAATTATATGTATGGTTATAACTATTATAGGATTTAAAATATTGAGAGTACCTAGTGCTATATTTTTAGGTTTTATATGTGGTATATTAGATATACTACCATATGTAGGAACTATAATTGTATTTATTCCAATTATAATATACAATATAATAATGAAAGAGTATTTACTAGTGATTGGATTAATAGCATTATATTTGTTATTACAAGTAGTAAGAGAAATATTAGAACTTAAGTTTCTTAGTTCTAAGTTAGATATTCATCCGTTAGTAGTAATGCTTTCCATGTATATAGGCGCAGAAATATTTGGAATAATAGGATTGTTAATAGGACCTATATACTGTTTAATTGCAAAAGACATAATATACGAAGGAACATTATAGGAGGTATTAATGAAAAATATTTCAATTTTAGGGGCAACGGGTTCTATAGGAACTCAAACTCTAGATGTAATAAGAAATTCAAATGAGGAAATTAATCTTATAGGAATTACTGCAAATTCTTCAGTAGATAAGATTAAGGAAATAGTAAAGGAATTTAAACCTAAATATATAGCTATGATGGATGAAAACTCAGGAAATATCATTGAGGAATTTTGCAATAAAGAATATCCAGATATACAGGTTTTTAAGGGGATTAATGGATTAATTAAAGTTGCAACGTTAGATGAAATTGACACAGTGGTAACATCTGTAGTTGGTATGATAGGCTTAAAACCAACAATGGCAGCAATAGAGGCAAAAAAGGATATAGCTTTAGCTAATAAAGAGACTTTAGTTGTTGCTGGAGAGCTTGTGATGAATAAGGCAAAAGAAAAAAATGTAAAGATATTGCCTGTAGATTCTGAGCATAGTGCTATATTCCAGAGTTTAAGTGGATATAAAAATAAGGATATAAATAAGATAATATTAACTGCATCAGGTGGACCTTTTAGGGGAAAGACTATTGATGACTTAAAAGATGTAACTGTTAAAGATGCACTTAAGCATCCAAAATGGAATATGGGACAAAAAATTTCTATAGATTCAGCTACTTTAATGAATAAAGGTTTAGAAGTAATAGAAGCTCATTTTTTATTTGATACTGATTATGAAAATATTGAAGTTGTTGTACACCCGCAAAGTATAATTCATTCTATGGTTGAATATAAAGATGCTAGTGTAATTGCACAACTTGGAACTCCAGATATGAGATTACCAATTCAATATGCATTAAATTATCCAGAAAGAAGAGGGATGATAGCAAATCCAATTAATTTTTATGAATTAGGTGCCTTAACTTTTGAAAAGCCAGATTTAGAAACATTTAAATGTTTAAGATTTGCATATGAAGCTGGTAAAATAGGGGGATTAGCACCAACAATATTAAATGGTGCTAATGAAGAAGCAGTTGCTCTATTATTAGAGGAAAAAATAAAATTCCTACAAGTAGCAGAAATAATAGAAGATTGTATGAAGGTATTTAAAGAAAATTATTATAATGAATTAACTCTTGATAATATTATAGAGTTAGATAAAAAGGTTAGAGAGTATATAAGAATAAAATGGGAGTTAGGAGTGAAGTAAGTGTATATTATAATGGCTATATTAGGATTTAGTTTATTAGTAATTGTCCATGAATTAGGACACTTTATTATGGCTAAGGCTAATGGAATAAAGGTAGAAGAATTTTCAATTGGGATGGGTCCAGAGATTTTTTCTAAAAAGGGTAAGGAAACTCAATATTCATTAAGATTATTTCCTATAGGTGGATATGTAAAAATGCTTGGTGAAGAAGAAGTTAGTGATGATGAAAGAAGTTTTTCTAGTAAATCACCATTAAGAAGAATTAGTGTTATATTAGCTGGTGTTACAATGAATGTTATATTTGCAATTATAGCATTTGCAATTATAATAAGTAATAGAGGGTATGCAGAGCCAGTAATAAGCAAATTAGCTGATAATTCTCCAGCTATAGAAGCAGGATTAGAGGTTGGAGATAGAATATTAAAGATAGATGGCTCAAAGGTATTTACTACTACTGATGTTTCTATGGGGATTCAAATGGCAAAAGGTGATGCTGTAGAATTAGTAGTAAATAGAAATGGAAATAAGGAAAATATTACTGTTACCCCAAAATTAGTTGATCAAGATGGGAGTCAAATATATCAAATAGGATTTTATTATACACCTGTTGAAAATCCAAGCATAATTCAGTCAATTAAAGAGTCATTTAATGAAACTATTTCATTAGTAACTCAAACATATAAGAGCTTAGTAATGATGGTTACAGGTAAGGTAAACTTTAAGACAGATGTTGGTGGACCGGTTACAATAATAAAAATGTCAACACAAGTTGCTAAAAATGGTTTATTATCATTAACATATTTCCTTGGTTTCCTTAGTATTAATTTAGCTGTATTTAATTTATTACCATTCCCAGCATTAGATGGTGGATGGACAGTTATTTTATTAATTGAACTTATAACTAGAAGAAAGGTTCCAGATAAAATAGTAGGAGCAGTAAATTATGTAGGCTTTATGGTATTAATAGGATTTATGATATTAGTAACAGTTAAAGATATATTATTCCCTATTAATTTATAGGAGTGTAAAAATGGAAAGAAAAATTACAAGAAAAGTTAAGGTTGGATCAGTTTATGTTGGTGGAGATTCACCAGTTTCAATTCAATCTATGACAAATACAGATACAAGAGATGTAGAAGCTACATTAGATCAAATAAGAGCATTACATGTAGCAGGATGTGAAATAATAAGATGTGCAGTTCCTGATATGGAAGCTGCAGAAGCAATAAAAGATATTTGTGCAGGTTCTCCAATGCCTGTAGTTGCAGATATACATTTTGATTATAGATTAGCATTAAAATGTGTTGAAAATGGAATTAGCGCAATTAGAATTAATCCTGGTAATATTGGAAGTGTTGATAGAGTAAAGGCTGTTACAGAAGCTTGTAAGGCTAAAAATATTCCAATAAGAATTGGTGTTAACTCTGGGTCTTTAGAAAAAGATATTTTAGAGAGAGATGGAAAGCCAACTGCTAAGGGATTAGTTGAGTCTGCCTTAAGACATGTAAAAATATTAGAAGAATTAGATTTTCATGATATAGTAATATCGATTAAATCTTCAGATGTTCCAATGATGATTGAGGCTTATAGATTAATGAGTACAAAGTGCAATTATCCTCTTCATTTAGGAGTTACAGAATCAGGAACTGTATTTAGAGGGACTATTAAGTCAACATTAGGTATAGGAACGTTGCTTGCTGAAGGTATAGGTGACACTATAAGAGTATCACTAACTAGTGATCCTATAGAAGAAATTAAGGTTGCAAAAGAAATGCTTATTGCCTTAGGTTTAAGAAAGCAAGGAATGACATTTGTATCTTGCCCAACTTGTGGAAGAACTCAAATTAACCTTATAAAAATAGCAGAAGAAGTTGAAAAGAGACTTGAAAATTGCAATAAAAATATTAAAGTTGCAGTTATGGGTTGTGTTGTAAATGGCCCTGGAGAAGCAAGAGAAGCTGATATTGGTATTGCTGGTGGAAAAGGTGAAGGGTTAATCTTTAAAAAAGGTGAGATTATTAAGAAAGTTAAAGAAGAAGACCTTATTGAAGAGTTAATGAAAGAAATAGAAAATTTATAAAATGTAATTGCCTGCTGGTTAATCTAAGTGTTAGATTAATCCAGTAGGCAATATTATTATACATATTTTCTTATTGCTTTAGCTACACCGGCATTTGTATTAGATTCTGTAATAAAGGTTGCAGCTTCTTTAACTTTATCAATGGCATTTCCCATTGCAACTCCAATTCCAGCAAATTTAATCATAGAAAGATCATTTTCACTATCTCCAATACACATAACTTCATTTTTATCTAATCCTAAATATTTGGCAAGATATTGCACAGCTTCTCCTTTAGAGCTTCCTTTTTTCATAATTTCAAAATTATCATTCCAAGAAGAGACTATTTCTAAATTAGGACATTTTTCTTTAAGTTCTTCTTTAGCTTTTAATAATTTTTCAGTATCATTTTTCTCTATGCAAACACCTTTTAAAATTTCACCATCATATAGTTTATAAATATCATGAATATTATTCAAAACTTCTAGTTTGATTCTTTCTTCTTCCTTAAGAGTTTTATTTAAAGTCTTATAAATATTATTTTCAGGTAATTCTTCCATAGAAACAATTCCAAAATTAGCTGTTAAATATGAAAATAAATTATATTTTTTAGAAATTTCTAAAAAACTTTCAGCATCATCAATATTTAAAGGGTTGTTATATATTTCTTCTCCATGGCTTCCACCAATAAAAGCACCATTTGAAGCAATAATTGGTGTTGTTAAGCCTATTAAGTCAGAATAAAGTTTAGCACAGTTATAAACTCTTCCTGTAGTAATTGCAACATGGACACCTTTTTCTATAGCATATTTAATTGCAGACTTATCTTCCTCTGAAATATTATGTTGGTCCATTAAAAGTGTTCCATCCATATCAATACATATAAGTTTAATGCTCATAATAAAACCTTCTTCCTTAGCAAATTAATGAAATTATTATACAACTATTTTGAAAATACTAAAAATAGTTATTTTAAATGTAAACTATAAAAAAATTTTATATATTAAATATTGTTTCATAATATAAATTTATTATTATACTAAATTTATATATAACTTATAGAAAAGAGGGAAAATAATGATACCTATAGATAATTTTATAGAAGATGCAGTTAGAAAGTTAAAAAAGATGAAGCCCTTAAATTGTCTTGATATTAGAACATATAAAAGGGATAGAAGTGTTGTTATTGAAAAGCTAGAAGATGGATATAATTTATATGAAGATGGTTTTGAAAAAGAAGAATTTAAAAATTTATCTCTTGATGAGCTAAAAAAACTTTTAAAAATAATGCAGAAAAAAGAGTTTCCAAGAAGTAATATAGTTAAATTTTATATGTTAAAAAGAAGAGGCACAAAATAAATGAATGTAGTAATTGAAGATAATAAGTATATAGAAAAGTTTATGAAACATCATAATAATTATAGTGAAAGGTTAAAAGATGAAATATATAGTAATATAAATACTATGATTAATGAAAAAGCTTATAAAATAAAAGATGTAAGAGGACTTAAATATAGAGGAAAAACTGCTTTTGAATATAAAATAATTCTAGATAAATATTTTGTATGTAGAATAGCTTATATTAAGGAAGATGATAATATAGTAGTTTTTTATATTTCAACGAATATAATAAAGGCAACTTTTACAAAGGAAGTTTCTAATATTAAAGGTGTAACAAAGTAATTTTAGTTACATAATTAATATTTTGATGTATTATTAATAAGAAATACTAATTATGTTGATTGGAGCAAAAAATGAAAGTAAATATGTTTATGCCAAAATATATGTCAACTTTTAAATGTATTGGTTCAGAATGTGTAGATACATGCTGTGCAGGATGGGATATCAATATAGATGAAGATACATATAAAAATTATACTAGTTGTACTGGTAGTCTTAAAGAGCTAGTAACAGGTAAGTTTAGAGAAAATAATAATAATGAAGATTATTTTAATAAAGGATTTATGATCTTAAAAGAAGAAAATAAATGCCCTTTCTTAAATAATAATTTACTTTGTAATATTCATGAAGGAATTGGAGAAGAAAATCTATGTATAACATGTAAGAGATTTCCTAGAGTATATAATATCGTAGATGATGTATATGAAAAGTCAGGGCTACCATCTTGTGAAGAGATTTGTACAATGGCATTTTTAAATAAAGAAAAGATGGAATTTATTGAGTGTGAAGAGGAAATAGATGAAAGTGCTATTGAAATAAGAAGAATAATTGATACAGAAGCCTTTGAAGGATCTGATAGCTTACTTCAATATTTTTGGGATGTAAGAGTAAATTCTATAAACATAATGCAAAATAGAAGTTTTTCTATTGAAGAAAGGTTAAGAATATTAAAATCTTTTTATAATGAAATTGAGGATTTATATAATAAAGAGGATTTTGATAGTATAGAAGAACTTTTAGAGGATTATAGTGAAGGAGCAGTAGAGTTTGAAAACTTCAAAAGTTTAGATTTAACTGAAGGTAATGAATTTTATTTAAGTTTATTAAATGAAGACCTTATAAAAAATATAAGAAGTGTAAGATTAAAAGAATGTATTAATGAATATAAAACTTCTATTTCACAAATGAATGATATTACAAAGTATATAAATGAAGAAACAAATTTATTAGAAGGAATAGAAAAATACTCATATGTTTTTGAAAATTACTTAGTTAATCAGATATTTAAAGATTTAATTCCTTTTAATAAAGGTGAAAGTTTAAATTTAAGCATAAATATATTAATTAATAGTTATAAAATAATAAAAGCCTATACAATAGGAATAGCTTTAAGCTCTGAAGATAAAATAGATGAAAAAGAAATTATAAGAGTTATTCAAAGTTTAAGTAAAGATATAGAACATAATAAGGTGTTTAAAAAGCTTCTAGAAGCTAATACATAATATGAAAAATGTTGCTAAGGTAATCGGAGTATTATTTAGCAACATTTTTTTTGGATTATATTGACATATAAGTAATGCTGAGTATATACTGTATATATAGATATAAACAGTATATATACGATGTGAGAAAGAGAGGGTATAAATATGTTAATGGAAGTAAATAATTTGTGTAAGAAAATAGGTAATTTGAATTTAAATGATATTAATCTTAAAATAGAGCCGGGATATATAGTTGGTTTACTAGGTGTAAATGGTTCTGGAAAAACATCTCTTATAAATACAATATTAAATTTGTATAAAAGAGATAATGGAGAAGTTATTATTAATGGTTTCTCTATGGAATTTAATGAAAAGTCAGCGAAAAATCAAATCGGTTTTGTGCTTGATGAAGAGATGTTTGAAGAAACAATGAGTGTGCTTAACAATGCTAAAATATTTGGCAGTCTATATGATAATTTTGATGAAAATTTGTTTAAAGAGTTTTGTAAGAATTTTAATATACCACTTAATAAGAAGTTAGGAAAATTATCTACAGGGTTAAAGGTTAGATTTCAATTAGCGTTTGCATTAGCACATGATGCAAAACTATTTATCATGGATGAACCTACTGCAGGATTAGATCCGTTATTTAGGAAAGAATTAATAAATTATATGCAACAAATTGTTGAGGATGGAAGCAGAAGTGTATTATTTTCTACTCATATTACAGAAGATTTAGACCAAGTTGGAGATTATATTATATTAATAAATAATGGAAAAGTATATTTTAATTTAAGTAAAGAAGAGTTGAAAGATAAATATAAAATTTTACAGGGAGGCAAAAGTGAAATAGAGAAATTGGATGCAAATAAGATAATTTATAGAGAATATGGAGAGTATTATAGTTTTGCTTTTGTTGAAGAAGAAAAAGATAAAGTTTATGAAGGGCTTAAGAAAAAGACTCCAACATTAGAGGAAATAATGTATTGTTTAGATAAAGGAGGATATGATAAATGCTTAAATTAGTTTTAAATGATTTATTTATAAATGTAAAGAAAAATATTTTTTCAATAATTTTAGATATATTTTTATTTTCATTCGTAGGGTTTTATATTACAAGTATAACTATGATAGGATCTAGTAATTCATCTTTGATTACTTATAATGAAGATTTAATAAAAATAATCACACCGATATTTAGCTTGATTTCCATTATATACTTATACTCCATAATGAAAAGGATACCTCTTAGATTAAATAAAGCAATGTTTGTATGTGCAGTTGGAGAATTTGAAAAAATTAAATATATATTACTTCAATTAGGTGTAAAAATCATATTTAGTTTTTTAGTTATGTTTATATTAATGTATTTTTTAGTTGGAAGATTTTTTATAAGTAGTAGTTTAATTATAAATGTTATACAAATTATATTATGGTTTTTCATAATATTAAATATTAATTTGAAAGTTGGAATTGGAGAAAGAGGAAAAAGAGAAAAAGATAATGATGGTTATGTTATTATTACAAAAGAAGAAGAAATGGTAAATGTTTATTGGTTTTGCTTATTAATTATAGAAGCTATAGCTTTTTATTCACTTGTTAGTTTGAATATAAACTTTAACTTATTTGTAATATTAGGATGGTTGATAGCATTTGCTATAAATACTTTTGTTGTATACAGATATATGAGACCTATTTTAAATAAATCACTTTCTTATGAAGCGGTTTACTGTCAGGTACCAGAAAGGAACGAATATTATTAATGAATATTATTTTAAATTCAGAAAGTACTTTGTCTATTTATGAACAAATTATAAAATCAATTAAAAACTCAATTGTTAAAGAAGAAATAATACCAGGGGATATGTTACCATCTATAAGATCATTAGCGAGAGATTTAGGTATAAGTGTAATTACTACAAAACGTGCATATGAAGAACTTGAAAAGGAAGATTTAATATATTCAGTTCAAGGAAAAGGATTTTATGTTAAAGAGCCTAACAAAGAGAAACTTAAAGAGCAACAGCTTAAATCATTTGAAATTATGGCAGAAAAGTTAATTGAAGAAGGGCGAGATTTAGGACTTACATTAGATGATATGCAGGATGTATTGAGAACTTTATATGAGGGAGGAAACTAAGCTATGTCAACAATTATAAAATGTGAAAATATACAAAAAAAATATAAGAGCTTTTCGTTAAAAAATATTAATTTAACAATAGAAAGTGGTTATCTCACAGGGCTTATAGGAGTTAATGGAGCAGGAAAAACTACACTTATAGATATTTTAGCGGGAATAGATACAAACTTTGAAGGGGATGTAACTGTAGATGGTATAAATATTAAAGAAGATTTAAAAAGGGTTAAAGAAATGATAGGCTTAATATCTGAAAAAAATACATTTTTTCTAGATAATACAGCCTTAGATAATGGACTTATGCTAGGAAAGTATTTTAAAAATTGGAGTATGGAGGAGTATTATTTATGGTTAGATAAAATGAATATTCCAAAGGGGCAGCCAATATATCAGTTTTCTAAAGGTATGAAAATGAAGTTCCAAATAAGTTTTGCTATGGCGCATAAGCCTAAATTCCTTTTATTAGATGAGCCAACAGCTGGTTTTGATCCTGTATTTAGAAAAGAGTTTATTAGAATGCTACAAGAAATTTTAGAAAATGATATTGGTGTTTTAATGTCTACACATATAACAAGTGATTTAGATAAGGTTGCGGACTATATAATTTTAATTGATAATGGAGAAATTAAAATTAATGATACTAAAGAAGCCTTAGAAGATGAATTTAAAAGAAATAGATTAGAAAGTACTTTAAAGAAAAAATTTAATATAGGGGATTTACTAAATAGTAGTAAGGGGTAAAGTGATATGACTTTTTTTGAGGATGAAAAAAGAGAATTAATAAGTATTATCATAAATTTTATTTAGGAATATTTTTATTTATTTACTTTATTAATGTTCAATCCAATGTTTCTTATGAAATAACTGCAATAAAAAATGGAGCAGATATGAAAGCAATTCCTTTTATAAATTCTACAGTTGTACTTGGATCAATTATATTAATAATTTATCTAAATTATCATCTTTTTTGGATAAAGGAACAAGGTAAAAAGATTTTTATATTAAGGAAATATGATATTATACCTTTAAGCAAAAAGGAAATTTACTATTCTAAGTTTAGGATAATAATAAATAATTTTTTTGGATTTTTATTTGGAGCTATGATAATTTATATAGGAATATTATTATTTAATTCTTATTATGAATTTAACATTATAAATAATATTCTTGATATATTAAAAATATTATTATTTTCAGGTGTTCTAATTGGCGTTGTTTTAGTAATAAATTTATTTGAAGATTATAATAGTAAAAGATGTATTTAAAGATTAACTGCAAGCTTATTCTTGCAGTTAATCTTTTGTTATTCTATAAGAACTTGAATTTGACAATTATAGTTTCCTGTTTCAAAGATATTATTAAATAACTCTACTTCAAGCCATTGTTTAGCTTTTAAATTATGTTCTTTTAAGTAATTCATCATTAAACTTTCACAGTAATCCATATTATCACTACTATATATTAAAGTTAAATAGTTACCTTTAGGTAAGCTATAAATATTATCATCACTAGTTAAATCTATATTAGATTCAATGCCATTAAATGCATACATGGATTCAATATTATTTGATGAATTTAATTTATAAATTATACCTCTTTCTAAAGTAGGGGTTAGATTATTTTGTTTAATTTCTTTATCTAAATCAGAATAATAGAGTAATTCTTTTAAATCTCCTACTTCTTTACATGGAACAATAATAATTTTACGTTCTTCAAAAAAATTAGTTTTAATTTCATTTGTATTTATAAGATTTCTAGAGAGTCTTATTCCAGTAGTTAAAGTATCAATATTATTTATAACAATTTTAATGTTTTTAATATTTTCTTCAGCTTCTTTTCTTTTTGCATCTAAAAAGTCTAACAACTTATCCATATCACAATCTTTAAAAATTTCTTGTAATTCAGCTATACTAGTTCCTAATTGTCTAAATCCTTTAATTATATCTATATATATAAATTGATCTATAGAGTAATATCTATAACCTGTATTTTCATCTATAACTTTTGGTGTAAGAATACCTATCTTATGATAATATCGTAAGGTTTTTATTGTTATATCTTTAATCTTAGAAACTTCACCTATAGAAAATAAGTTTTTATCCATAAAATTCTCCTTATATCTAAAATTATTATTGACTCTACCCTTAGGGAATACTTTATTTTAAGTATATAGTATTTGGCCAAATTATTATATATAAATTTAAAATGAGAGATGGAGATTATTATATGAGTAAAATAATATATAGAGATATAAATAAAAAAGATTATGAAGATATTAAGAAGTTAATTTGCGAGGCATTTGGATTTGATAAATTTATAAAAAATGAAGATTTATTAGATATAACAACAGCATTATATTTACAAGAGTGTATTGAGGATAGTTCTTTTAGTAAAATAGCAGAAAAAGATAATAAAGTAATAGGAATGATTTTAGGAAAGTCAAATAATGATAAATTAATTGTACCGGAAATTGATAAAAAAGAGTTAATAAATGAAGATGTTGCTAGAACAATTATGGCTGATGAAGAAAATATAATGATTATTAAAGAATTTTCAAAGATTCAGAATACTTATAAAGAGATTATAGTAGGAAAAGAGGATACTTTTCAGGGCTGTATACAATTGTTTATTGTTTCTAAAGAATCTAGGGGATTAGGTATAGGTAAAAAACTATTAAGTTATTTATTTGAATATATGAAATCAAGAGAAGTAAATTCAATGTATTTATATACTGATACTAGATGTAATTATAAATTCTATGACAGCCAAAACTTTAAGTGCTTATCAGAAAAAGAGTTAATATTTGATTCTATAAATGAAAAACTTGATGTATTTTTATATGGATATAAATTTAATTAGTTAGTAAGAGTGTTATCTTAAATAGTTAGTTTAAGATAACACTCTTTAATTTTACAGTAAGTTAAACTTATAAAAATAAGTAGTAACTATATATGTTATAGAGTTAGATAAAAAATAAAATTAAAGTGAACATATTTATTGAGATATGCATCTAATATATGTAATACTTAGCTAAGTAAAGAAAATAGGGGGAGGAATATGGAGCTAATATCATTTTTTAATTATAAAAAGAAGTCTAATGTTATTAGAGCAAAAAATGGTGATAATGATGCTTTTCTAACTTTAATTAATGAAAATAGATTAAATGTTTATAGAGTTGCCAGAGGAATTTTAAAAAGTGAACATGATATAGAAGATGCTATACAAAATACTGTAGTTAAAGCATATGAAAAGATTAATACTTTAAAAAAGGATGAGTTTTTTAAAACTTGGCTTATAAGAATTCTAATTAATGAATGTAATGAAATTATTAGAAAAAATAAAAGACTTGAAAGCATTAATAATGGTAGTAATGAAGAGAGATATAACGATACTTATGAAAACATAGATTTAATTAATGCAATAAATGAACTAAATGAAGAGTTAAGAATTACAACAGTATTATTTTATTTTGAAGATATGCCTATAAAAGATATTGCAAATACTTTAAAAATACCAGAAGGAACAGTAAGGTCAAGACTTTCTAGAGCTAGGGAAAAGTTAAGATATATGATGAGGGAGGTATAATATATATATATGGATAATAATAATGATTTTTTTGATGAAAAAATTAAAAGGAAATTAAGAGAAGAAAATAAATTTATACCAGAATATGCCAACAATTCTTTTGATAAAGGGATAAAAAAAGCAATAGATAGAAGAAGATATAGATATAAAAGATTAGCAGGAATAACAGCAGCTTGTTTTTTAGGAATAACTATTTTTACAGTAACATTACCAGCTTATGCAGATAAGATTCCAGTATTAAATAATATAGTTGATTATTTTACTTCAAGTAGATATGAAAATTATGATAAATATGCATCAGATTTAAATATTACTAAGGAAAGTAAAGGTGTAAAGGTTACTATAAATAAGGTTGTTTATGATGGATTAGATTTGGCTGTTTTTTATACTGTAGAAAGTGAAAATGGAATTAGTAATATGCCAAGTTTTATAGATTCTAACTTAAGAGTTAATGGAAAAAAAGTATCATTTTCTTCAAGTGGTAGTGGTGAATTCATAAAGGATAATAAAGCTTATGTAGGACATATAACTTATGATGTAGTTGATAAAAAGATAATTCCAAAAGATATTCAAGAAGAAAGTTTTTATGGTGGATATGTAGAAATACCAGATGAGTTTTTATTTTCTTTAGAATTTAACAATATTGAAGGAATATTAGATGAGGACTATATAAGAGGAAATTGGAGTTTTGATATACCTGTTACTAGCGAAGCTGTTAATGGAAAGGTTAATGAGTATGAAGCTAATATTAATCTTGCAGATATTAATAATGGAGTAAATATAAATAAGGTAATAACAAGTCCAATTAATACAGCAATTCAAGGAACTTATTATGGAAGTGAGTTTTCAAATATAGAGTTTATTGCCTTTGATAATGAAGGTAGATATATAGAGAGGAAGGGAGCAAGTTCTTTTGGAACTACTTTAAAGGATGATAAAGTTATTAATTATTTTACTAGTAAATTTAAAGAGACTTATGAAGATACAAAATCTCTTATTTTTATTCCATATAAGTATAAAGAAATTAGTGATATCAAGGTAAGAGAAAATGGTAATAATAAAGTTGTAGAAGTAGGTGATATTAAGATTGCTACTAATGAAACAGTAAAAGGAGAAAATTCTCCATTTAAGTTAACTTCAAAACTAAATTTAGAGGGAAAAACAGATTTAACTACTATTTTAGGAAGTGAATATGGAACTATTACAAAGGTTGAGGTTAATGAGGGTAAAACTAAATTATATATAAAATCAAATTATAATATATTTGCAATTCCAGAATTAATTAGAGATAAGAGTAGTGGTCTAGAAATAAAAACTGTTGATAATTTTAATAGTATGGAATTATATACAACAAGATATTTAAAAGAGAGTGGAGAATTAGTTGTTGAATATGATGGTGAGTTAGTTGGAGATAATTATGAAGTAGTCTATTATGATCATAGTAATGAAATAAATGTATATAGTAATAATATATTTGAAGTGGAAGTAGATTAAAATAAGGAATCTTAATTAGATATTAGAAAAAGATTATATTAATCCAAGAATTTTTAGAAAGATTCTTGGATTTTTTTTATTTATGGTATAATTAACCAATACAGATTGTGTTTTAGAGTGTGTAAATTAAATAATTCTAGATAGAATATTGAGTAATATATATAAAGAGGGGAATGTTATGAGAAATGAGAAAGAGATGTATGAATTAATATTAAGTATTGCTAAAAAGGATAAAAGAATAAGAGCAGTATATATGAATGGTTCTAGGGCCAATCCAAATATAAAGAAAGATATTTTTCAAGATTATGATATTGTATATGTAGTTACAGAAACTAAATCATTTATAGAAGATAAAAAATGGACAATTAATTTTGGAGAACCTATTATTTTTCAAGAACCAGATAAGTTAGATAAGATGCAAGGAATGAATATTGATTTTAGTAAAGGATATACTTATTCAATGCAGTTTACTGATGGAAATAGAATAGATTTACATCTTCAATCTTTAGATATGTTAGAGAAAGAATATAATAAGGATAAATTAGTTATAAATTTATTAGATAAAGATAATATTTTACCTAAAAGTGAAGAACCAAGTGATAAACAGTATTGGATTAAAAAACCAACTTATGAGGAGTATTTTAGTAAATGTAATGATTTTTGGTGGGTAGCACCATACTGTGCAAAAGGGTTATGGAGAGAGGAAATTCTTTACTCTATAGATGTAATGAATAATTATATAAGGCATGGCTTATTAAATATGATAAGTTGGAGTGTTGGAATAGATACTGAATTTAAGGTGAGTATTGGAAAAGTAAATAAATATCTTAAAGAGTATATAGATGAAGAGTTATGGAAAAAATTAATGATTACATTTAATATGAGTGATTATAAAAATTCCTGGATAGCCCTTATTACAACTTGTGAATTATTTGAAGAGGTTGCACCTATTGTAGGGAAAAAGTTAGGATATGAATATAATTATGATGAAGCTAAGAGAAGCTTTGAGTTTATAAAACATATAAAAGATTTACCTAAAGATGCTTTGGAGATTTATTAGTAGGGTAGTTTTAGAAAAGTAAAATATTAAACTAGGTGAGGGTTATATGGAGTTAGTAAGTGAAAGATTAATATTAAGAGAATTTAGTCATGCAGATTTTCAAGATGTACACGCATATTCTTCAAATATAGAAAATATAAAATATATGATATGGGGACCTAATAGTGAAGAAGATACAATTGAATTTTTAGATGATTGTATAGAAAACATAGATAAAAAACCTAGGAAACAATATGATTTTGCTGTTACTTTAAAGGAAAATGGAAAGGTAATAGGTGGTTGTGGAATTTATTTAAATGATTCGTTAGAAGAGGGAATGTTAGGTTGGATTCTACATAAGGATTATTGGAAAAAAGGGTATATGACAGAGGCTGGGAAAGAGTTAGTGAAATTTGCTTTTGAAGATTTAAATCTTCATAGGTTATATGCAACTTGTGATGCTGAAAATTATGGTTCTTATAGAGTTATGGAAAACTTGGGAATGAGAAGAGAAGGACATATTATTAAAAACAGAAAGTTTGCTGGTTTTACTGATGTGTGGCATGATGAGTTTTTTTATGGACTTTTACAAGAAGAATGGATAAATAAGTCTACAGAATATATAGAGGTTAATGATAAAAAGTTTAAAATAATAAAATTATTAGGAAAGGGTAAAGGCGGATATTCTTATTTAGCATCTGATAATGAAAATGAATATGTTGTAAAACAAATTCATCATGAACCCTGTGAATATTATAACTTTGGAGATAAAATTAAATTAGAGTTAAATGATTATAAAAAACTTTTTAGTTTAGGAATTAGAATGCCTAAAATGATAGATATTGATATAAATAATGAGAGAATACTTAAAGAATTTATTGATGGGCCTAGTATAGATGATTTAGTAGTAAAAGATAAAATGAAAGATTCTTATATAAATCAGATAAAAGAATTTTGCAGTATTTTATATAAAAATAATATTAATATTGATTATTTTCCAACTAACTTTATAGTACAAGATGATTTGATTTGGTATGTAGATTATGAATGTAATGAATATATGGAACAATGGAATTTTGAAAATTGGGGAATAAAATATTGGTCTAAGACTGCAGAGTTTATTGAGCATTTTCAAAGTGAGAATAAATAGAATTAATTAAGGAATAAATTACAAATATTTCTTTAAAATCTAAATAAATAGTGATAAACTAATAAATGAAAACTTAATAGTAGTTTTATAAGAGAGTGTATTAATATATACACTAAATATATAAAGGAGTGATGTTTTATGATGAATAAAAGAAATGTTCAAATAGATATAGTATTAAATGGTGAGGTGGCTACTAATTAACCTTACAACTAAATAATTAAAGAAAAGCCTCCTCACTGAAAGCCCATAAAAAATTATAGACTTTTAAAGTGGAATTTCTAGGAGGAAAGAAAATTTGAATAAAATTGATTTATATAATATTGGACTAAGTAATAGATTTAAAAATGAAGCAACTATGTATGAAGGTAACTTGTATTTGGCAAGAGTATCTGTTCAGCATAAAGATATGTATAAGGTTATCACAGAAGAAGGTGAAGCGTTAGCAGAAGTATCAGGAAAGTTTAGAAAAGAAGCTTTAGGTACAGAAAGCTTTCCAGCAGTAGGTGACTGGGTTATGGTAGACAGACTAAATGACTTAAATGGAAATGCTATAATTCATCATGTATTAAGAAGGAAAAGTGCTTTTGAAAGAAAAGTAGCTGGAAATAGAAGAGATATTCAAATAGTAGCTGCTAATATAGATATTATATTTATATGTATGGCACTTAATAATGATTTTAATATTCGTAGATTAGAAAGATATATATCAGTTGCTTGGGATAGCATGGCTACGCCAGTAATTGTATTAACAAAATCAGACCTTTGTGATAATGTTTTAGAAAAGCAATTGGAAGTAGAATCTATAGCAATTGGAATAGATGTTTTAGTAACTAGCTCTATGAGTGGCCAAGGATATGAATCTATTAAAAATTATATTACTAAAGAAAAAACAGTAGCATTTATAGGATCATCAGGGGTAGGAAAATCTACTCTTATTAATAAGCTTATGGAGGAGGAAGTTCTTCTTACTAATGGGTTAAGAAATGATGATAAAGGAAGACATACTACTACACACAGAGAATTACTAGCATTACCTCAAGGCGGAGTAGTTATAGATACTCCAGGTATGAGGGAGCTTCAGCTTATTACAGGAGACGTTGATAAGTCTTTTTCAGATATAGATGAAATAGCATCAAAGTGTAAGTTTTCAGACTGTAAACATGAAAGTGAACCAGGTTGTGCAGTAAGAAAAGCTATAGAAGATGGCATTATTGATATAGATAGATTTGAAAGCTATAAAAAAATTCAAAAAGAACTAAAATATGCAGAGTTAAACTCTAAAAGATTAGAAAAAGAAAAGATAAATAATATGTTTGCAGGGGTTGGCGGAATAAAGAATGCCAGAAGATTTGCTAAGGAAAAAAATAAAAGAAAAAATTTCTAAAAGTATAGAATACTAAAAAAGTATCCTCATTTTAAATGGGGATACTTTTTACATTAATTATATATTATTTATTAGTTTAAAGTAGATTTCAATTTTGGTGATTTTAACTTTCCTTTAGCTAAAGAAATTAACGTTCCTAAAAATAATCCAATTAAAGCAGGTACAAACCAAGAAAGTCCTTGAGAATAAAGTGGTAGTTTAGATAATAAATTATTTAAAAATTCTACATTTAATCCAACTTGCACTAAAGCATCTAAAACACTGATAACTCCTGTAAACAAAATAGTTAGTCCATATATAATTGAATTATCTTTGATATATTTATTTAAGATTCCAAGAACTATAAGCATTATTGCAACTGGATAAATTGCATTTAATACAGGTACTGAAATAGATAATATTTTATTTAAGCCCATATTAGCTAAAGTCATACTTGAAAGTGCTAAAATTCCAACCCAACTTTTATAGGAAATTTTTGAAGTTAAAGTACTAAAATATTGACTACAAGAAGTTATAAGACCAACTGATGTAGTTAAACAAGCTAAAGTAAATACAACTGCTAGTAAAACTAGACCAGGACCTCCAAAAATATGAGACATTACATTTGTTAAAGTTTCAGCACCATTTGAAGTAGAGCCATATATACTTCCACTAGTAGCACCAAGATGAGCAAGCATTGAATAAATTACAATTAATAATAATCCTGCAATTGAACCTGCTTTTATTGATGATGATATTACATATTTTTCATTAGTTATTCCACGAGATTTTATAGCAAGTGAAATTACAATACCAAAGTTTAATGCAGCAATAGTGTCCATAGTTAAGTATCCTTCCAAGAAACCTTTTAAAAATGGATTAGAAGAATATTCTACGGCAGAATCTCCATAAGATCCTAATGGCTTAAAGAATGAAGATATAAAAATTACAGCAATTAAAGTAAGTAGAGCAGGAGTCAATACTTTACCCATTCTATCTACTAATTTCGATGGAGATAAAGCAAGCCAATAAGCTACAGAGAAAAATACTAAAGTAAATAGAAATAGTGCTAAAGTTTTTGATACTCCTTCTGGAAGATAAGGTGATACTGCCATTTCAAAAGGTAAGCTTCCAGCTCTTGGTATTCCAAGTCCAGGACCAATTGATAAATATATTAAAGCAGTGAAAACTACTGCAAATAACGGATTAACTCTTTTAGATAGATTATATAATCCATCAGATTTAGCAACAGCAACAACACCTAAGATAGGAAAACCTACTGCTGTTATAAAGAATCCAGCCATAGCAACCCAAGTTGCATTTCCAGCAGACTGTCCTAAAAATGGTGGGAAGATTAAATTTCCAGCACCAAAGAATAATGAGAAAAGCATTAAGCTTACTAATAATAAATCTTTTTTAGATAAGTTTTTCATAATTTTTACCCCCAATAATTTAATTAATTTTGTTATAAGTAACAATTAGTATGTTTTTAATTTGTTTTATACTTCTTTCTTTTAATATCTATATCACTTTCTATACTCATGATATTACCCCCCCTTTTTATAACAAACTCAATTATGTTAATAAATTTTTAAATAAAAAAATCCGTCCCTTAAAATAAGGGACGGAATTAACCGCGTTACCACCCTAATTCTATAAAAAATTATAAAAATTCTTTATAGCACTTAGTTACATATCTAACAATATGACTTTCTTTTAACGGTGAAAGACTCCGACACCACTTACTAAAAAAGAGTTCAGTGATGCTTCTCAGAGATGATTTTCAGTAATATATTGAACATTGGCTTGCAGCAAAATACCAACTCTCTGTGGAACAATTATAGAACTTACTTTTTCTCTTCTCAGAATTTATTAACTAAATTGTTATATTTAGTATATAATTCGAAAATTAATCTGTCAATAAAAAAATGACAATATTATTATTAAATTTATAATAAATATTTACAATAATCACGGCAAATGGCAAAATAATTATATAAATTTAAGTAGAAAGATATGGAACATATGAATATAAAAATAATAATTGTAGCAGTAGTAATTTTAATTATTTCACTAAAACTATATAAATCTAAAATAAAAGGTTATATAGGTGAACGGTTAGTAGGTAAAAAACTAAAAAAATTAAATAAAAGAGAATATAAAGTAATAAATAATTTACTATTAAAAACAACAAAAGGAAGTACACAAATAGATCATATAGTAATATCAAAGTATGGTATATTTGTTATAGAAACAAAGAACTATAAAGGAATAATTAAAGGAAATGAATATGATGACAATTGGAATCAAATACTAATAAATAAAAGTGAAACTTTAAGAAATCCAATAAAACAAAATAATGGACATATTAAAGCCTTAAAAGATTTAATTCCAGAATTAAGATGTAAAAATATTAAATCAATAATTTTATTTACTAAAAGAGCTAAATTAAAAGTTAACTGTGAAACTAGCGTTACATATTTTAATAAAGTAAATAAAATAATAAAAAAATGCAGGAGTGAAGAATTTACAAAAGAAGATATTGAAAAAATTTATAATAAACTAAATGAATTGAATGTAAATTCATTCAAGGAAAGAAAAACACATGTTAAAAATGTAAAAAGAAATATTAAACAAGTAAAGAAAAGTATAAGAAAAAATATATGTCCAAGGTGTGGCGGTAAGCTAAAGAAAAAAAGAGGAAAGTATGGAAAGTTTAAAGGGTGTAAAAACTATCCACAATGTACTTTCAAAGTGAATTTATAGAAAGTTGGTGAAAAAACATGGTTGATTTATGTTTATTAGGTTGCGGTGGGAACATGCCAATGCCTTATAGGAACTTATCAGCAACTCTTTTAAATTATAAAGGAAGAAAGATTCTTATAGATTGTGGTGAAGGAACTCAAGTTTCCATGAGAATGGTTGGATGGGGATTTAAATCAATAGATGTAATTTGTATAACACATTGTCATGGAGACCACATTATTGGATTAACAGGGCTTTTATCAACTATAGCCAATAGTGGAAGAGAAAAACCACTTACAATTATAGGACCAGAAGGAATAACAGAAGTAGTAAAAGGGCTTACTGTTATTGCAAGATATCTTACATATGATGTTAAAATAATAGAAAATCCAAAGGAAGTTAATTTTAATGTAACTAATGAAAATATTGAAGTTGTAGATACAAATGGACAAATAAAGTTGTCTGTATTAGAAGTAGATCATTCATCACCATGTTTAGGTTATAGTTTATATTTTAATCGTGATAGAAAATTTTCTGTAGAAAAGGCAGAAGAAAATAATGTGCCTAAAATTTTATGGAATAAGCTACAAAAAGGGCAGGATGAAATAATAACATATGAAGGAAAAGAATATAAAAAGGAAATGCTTGTTGGAGATGAAAGAAGAGGGATAAAGGTAAGTTTAATAACTGATACAAGGCCATTAAAGAGTATTGTAAGTTTTATAAATCATAGTGATTTGTTTATTTGTGAAGGAAACTATGGAAGTGATGATGATTTAGATAAAGCAATAAGAAAAAAACATATGACATTTAGTGAAGCAGCTACTCTTGCAAAGGAAGGTAATTGTAAGGAACTATTATTAACTCATTTTACTCCAGGTATGCAAGAACCTAAAATTTATGAAAATAATGCAAAAGATATTTTTGAAAATACTATAATTGGTGAAGATAGATTAATAAAGAGTCTTAGTTTCTCTTAGAGGAAAGCTAAGACTTTTTGAAATTAAATATAAAACAACTTTTAAGAAATAGAAAATTTATTAATACTAATGGTTAAGGTAAAATTAGTAATAAAAAGGAATGTTAAACATTATTAAATCATAAGAGGAGGAAGACTAATGAATAAAAAATCAATTACTTGGTTAATTACAAGTATAGTAATTGTTATTTTAGTAGTAGTTATTTCATATTTTACCATTGGAAAGATTTCGATATAATTAAATGGAGATGGGATAATATGATTTTCTCTAATGATATAGGGGTTAGTTATAAAAGATATTACATAATTAGGGGGAAAGTAAAAAATGTTAGAAAAGTTAAATAGAAAAATTCAAAAGCTTAAAAATGATGTTACTTTAAAGAAAATATTAGATGAAGAAATATTAAGATTAGAAGAAAAAGTAAAATTAAATGAGGAAAAGTTATATAGCTTGGAAAGGCAACAGATAAAAGAAAAGAGAGATGTAGATAAGCTTAATAAAATTTCAATATCAAATATTATTGCCACTTTATTAAATAATAAAGAAGATAAGCTAGAAAAAGAAGAAAAGGAATATTTACTAGCTAAATTGAAATATGATGAATTATTATCTAGTATAAATATATTAAAGGAAGATTTAGCAAATGAAAAAAATAGATTGATTTCATTAGGCAATTGTGAAGAAGAATATAATGAATTAATTAAGGAAAAGGTTAATTTTATTAAAACATATGGAGATAAAGAGGTTAGAGAAAAGTTATCAAATATAGATAATGAAATTGATGATTTAATAAAAGAAAGTAAGGAAATTGAAGAAGCATATTCAGTAGGACGAAGGTTATTAATAGAAGTTAATGAAGCAGAAGAAGAGTTAAGAGGGGCTAAAAATTGGGGGATTTTTGACATTGCTGGAGGAGATCTTATATCAACGATAGCAAAGCACAATAAAATTAATAATGCTAATGATAAATTTGAGAAAATAGTACATTTAATAAGCAAGTTCAATAAAGAGCTAGGTGATATTAATTTAAATAATGTATCATTTTCTGCAGCTACTATGACTTTAGATTTATTTTTTGACAATATATTCACTGATATTTTAGTGCAAAATAAGATAAATGATTTAATTAATAATATGGAATCGTTAAAAAGAAGAGTAGAAAGCATTATGAGAAATTTACAAGAAAGATATGATAATTTAGAAAAAAAGCATGAAAGTCTTAATAAAGAGTATAGTTTAGTGATAGAAAAATTATAATCTTTAATATTTTTAATTTTAATAGGGTAAGAAAATTTTAAAAATGGAATATTAAATAGAGTGGTAGGACAATACAAAGAGTTATTTTTAGATAAGTTTTTGTATTGTCCTATAATATATTATTCTAAAGCTTCTAATATTTCATTGTGCAAGTGCAATAAAATAGCATCGGAATTTTTTACCCACTGTTCAATAGTGTTTATATTATCATAAATATATTTATAAATATATTCAACAGCATCATTAACTTCTTCAATAGAATATTCATAAACTATATTTATTTTATCAATAGATACTAGTGTTTTAGCTATTTGAGTCTTAATAGCTTCATCAATTATTAAGAAGTCATTACTAAATCTAGAAATTAAAACATCTTTTTGCCTATTTATATATTTTGATTCTGTATAACTAACTTTAAGATAAGATAAGAATTTTTCAAAATCACCTATATTATCTAAAGGCTCTAGTGTAAATAAAATTCTAAAGAATAAGTTCCAACTAAACTCACTGTTAATTACACTTTCAAAATATTCGCCAATAATTCTTTTAAATGAATCATCATAAATAATATTTCTTTCAAAATTTAGATAAGAATTAAAATCTAGTTTTTCATCTGAAATTAAGTTTATCCTATTCAGTGCATTTATTAAAACATTTGTATAATCATTATCAGTTGATATATTATTTTTAAAGAACACATATTCTACTATAGTTTCACAAGAATCCTTAAAATTAATACTCATATCAATAGATTCTTTCATTTTTGTAGAAAACATATCATATATAAATTTTGACACTATTTCCTGAAGGTTTCTTTTATTTGAAGCATTAGTTTTAGATTTTTTTGCTTCAACGTGGTTTAAAACAGTTAATAATTGGTTATCTATCATAGTTAAATTATTTTTTATAGAGTTCATAATATCTTTTAAAAATTTATCTTCAATAACATAATTAGAATTTTTATATATTATTTGATGCTCAATTTCACTCCAAAACATATTAGTTAAAGATTTAATTTGTAATTCAAAAGGAATTATTAAATTATTATAAGTGAATTTACCATCAATTCTATAAATTGTGAATCCATTTTTCTGTTTTTGTGGTTGTTTTCCAGAAAGTTTAAGAAAAATATTATTACTACTATCACTAAAGAAAAAATCATTATCTGATTTTTTATTAAAATATTTTTTTAAAAAACGATAAATCTTTTTTTCGTCATCACCAAATCTACATTCAATTCTTATGCCAATAAGATCACTTAATTTATATATAAGTTCATTAGCGTTTGGATAACGTTTATAATAATGATTTCTAAGTATTTTTTCACGTAAGCTTTCTATAGATTTAACTCTACAACTAATATTAGAAAACTCACAATAACTTTCGTCAAGAATGTTAAAAAATGATTTTTCTAAATCCATGGAAGCTTTAATTAATGCTTCATTATTATCTTTTAATTCATTTAATGCTATTTCTAAATAATCAAATTCTTTAATATTCAAAGCTACACCTCTGTTTATATACTAATATAATTATCATTATACAAATTAAAATTAAATATAGCTAGTTTTTACTAATAATTCACAGGCTATTAATAGTATTTCACAAAAATAAATTTATGCTATAATGGTGTAGTTGAAAATTTTAAGATATTGGGGGTAAAAGATGAGTGACGATATTATTAAAAAGCTAACCCTTGAGATAAACAAACATGAAAGCTTAGAAGATAAAGAGCTTAAGATAATAAAATTTCAACTTTTAAGAAAAAGTATGATTTTAAAGGTTGTTTTAAGAGGAAAAGAGAAATTAGCTCATGATGAAGAAGAATTAATTAAAAAAATTATTTGTAAAACTTTAATGATAAGAATTACTGTAGAAATAGTTTTTTATAGAGATGCTTCAGATATTACATTAGAAGAAGTAATTGAAAATCACTGGATTGAATGTATTTCTGAAACAATAAAAAAGACACCATTATGTAAAAGTCTTTTATTAAACTGTAGGAAGGAAGTTAATGGGAATAAAGTATCTGTATTTAATGGATATGATAAATTAACAGAACATTTAAAAGGTAAAAATGGCGAAAAGAGTTTAGAAAATACTGTTGAAGCAATGTTTGGAATAAGCTGTAGATTTGAAATAAAATATGATCCTAGTATGGAAGTTATAATAGATTATGCAGCAAGAGAAAAGGAAGAAAAAGAGTTACTAAATAAAGCTATGCAAGCTAGAGCTCAAGAAATGAGTAATGCTTCAAGTGGTGGAAGTAAACCCGTAGAGAAAAAGCCTGTTGAAAAGAAGACATATGAAAAGAGAGAAAATACTTATAAAAGAGAGGCAAAAGCTGAAAATGCTATATATGGAAGAAATATTTCTATTGAAGCTACTCCAATAAATGAAATAGATGAAAGATCAGGATATGTTGCAGTTTTAGGAGATGTATTCAAAGTTGAAACTATGGAAACTAAAACTGGTAAGATAATATTAACATTCTATATTACTGATTATACTAGTTCTATAACAGTTAAGTGCTTCTTAAAGCCTCAAGAGAAAGATGAAGTACTTGATAATGTTAAAAAAGGTCTTTACTGCAAAGTAAGAGGTGAAGCGGTATATGATACTTATCAAAGAGAAGTAGTTATAATGGGTAGAGATATCTTGAAGATGAAGAAGATGGAGAAGATGGATGGAGCTGAGGAAAAAAGAGTAGAGCTTCACTGCCATAGTACTATGAGTGCAATGGATGGTGTTACACCGGTTTCTAAAATTATAGAAAGAGCAGCAAAGTGGGGTCATCCAGCTATAGCAATTACAGATCATGGTGGAGTTCAAGCATTCCCTGATGCACAAATAGCTGCTAAGAAAAATAAAATTAAAGTTATTTATGGTGTGGAAGGATATTTAGTAGATGATGGTGTTCCATTAGCCTTAAATGAAAAAGGCCAGAATTTAGATGATACATATGTTGTATTTGATTTAGAAACAACAGGGTTCTCATCTAAAAATGATAAAATAATAGAAATTGGGGCAGTTAAAATTAAAAATGGTGTTATAGTAGATAACTTTAGTGAATTTGTTAATCCACGAAGACCTATACCTTATAAGATAATAGAGCTTACGGGTATAAATGATGATATGATAAGAGATGCACAATCTATAGAAGATATATTACCAAGATTTTTAGAATTTATAGGTGATTCAGTTGTAGTAGCACATAATGCAAACTTTGACTGTAGCTTTATATCTAAGAATTGTAATGATTTAGGACTAAAGTTTTCACCAACTATAGTTGATACAGTTCCGCTTTGTAGATTTTTATATCCAGAATTAAAGTCTGTAAAATTAAACCTTGTTGCAAAATATTTAGGAATTAAGCTTGATAGTCATCATAGAGCTGTAGATGATGCTAAAGCAACAGCAGATATTTTAGTAGAATGCTTTAAGAAGATAAAAGAAGAGTTAGAAATAGAAACTTTAGAAGAATTAAATAAAGTATTCTTAGAAAAGGTTGATATTAAAAAGCTACCAACTTATCACATAATAATTTTAGCAAAAACTCAAGCTGGAATTAGAAATTTATATAAGCTTGTATCAGAGGCACATATAGATAATTTCTTTAGAAGACCAAGAACTAAAAGATCTAGACTTATGGAGATGAGGGAAGGTCTTATAATTGGAGGAGCTTGTGAAGCTGGGGAAATATATAGATCAGTAGTTGGTGGAAAAAGTGATGAAGAGATAAAAGAAGTAATGAGCTTTTATGATTATGTAGAAATTCAGCCTATAGCAAATAATGCTTATATGATTGAAAAAGGTTCAGTAAAGGATGAGGATGAACTTAAAGATATAAATAGAAAAATTTATGATTTAGCAAGAGAAATTAATAAGCCAACTGTAGCAACTTGCGATGTACATTTCTTAGATCCACATGATGAGGCTTTTAGAAGAATAATTATGGCTGGCCAAGGATTTGGTGATGCAGATAATCAACCTCCGCTGTATTTAAGAACTACAGAGGAAATGCTAAAGGAATTTGCTTATTTAGGAAGTGAAGTTGCTAAGGAAGTAGTTATTAAAAATCCACAAGCAATAGCAAATTCAGTAGAAGAAAACTTAAAACCAATTCCTGATGAAACTTATCCTCCTAAAATTGAGGGAGCAGATGATGATATTAGAAATATGACAATGAATAAGGTACACTCCATTTATGGTGATCCTCTTCCAGAGGTAGTACAAAAAAGACTAGATAAAGAATTAAACTCTATTATAAACAATGGATATGCTGTACTTTATCTAATTGCACAAAAGCTAGTTGCAAAATCTTATTCAGATGGATATTTAGTTGGTTCAAGAGGATCTGTTGGATCATCCTTCGTTGCAACAATGTCAGATATAACAGAGGTTAATGGATTACCACCTCATTATGTTTGTCCTAAGTGCAAAAAGTCTCATTTCTTCTTAGATGGTTCCGTAAGTTCAGGGGCCGATTTAGAAGATAAGGATTGTCCAGATTGTGGAGTACCATATATAAAAGATGGGCATGATATTCCTTTCGAAACTTTCTTAGGCTTTGAAGGAGATAAAGAACCGGATATAGATTTAAACTTCTCTGGAGATAACCAAGGTGATATTCATAAATATACAGAGGTTTTATTCGGGAAAGGATATGTATTTAAGGCTGGAACAATAGGTACAGTTGCAGAAAAAACTGCTTATGGATTTGTTAAAAAATATTTAGACCAACATGAACAAGTTGTTTCACAAGCAGAAATTGAAAGACTTACTATTGGATGTACAGGTATAAAAAGAACTACTGGTCAGCATCCAGGAGGAATCATGGTTGTGCCTAACTATACTGATGTATATAATTTTACACCAATACAAAGACCAGCAGATGATTCAACATCTGATGTTACAACAACACACTTTGATTACCATTCAATTTCAGGTAGATTACTTAAGCTTGATATTCTGGGGCACGACGATCCGACAGTACTTAGAATGCTTCAAGATATAACAGGTTTAGATCCTAAGACTATACCTCTTAATGATAAAAAAGTACTGTCTTTATTTACATCACCTGAAGCTTTAGGTGTTACAAAAGAAGAATTAGAATGTGAAGTTGGTTCTTATGGTTTACCAGAGTTTGGAACAAAATTCGTTAGACAAATGCTTGTAGATACACAACCAAAAACATTTTCAGACTTAGTAAGAATATCTGGACTTTCACATGGTACAGACGTTTGGCTTAATAATGCTCAATATTTTATTAAGGAAGGTTATACTACCTTAAGAGATTGTATTGCAACGAGAGATGATATCATGGTTTATCTTATGTATAAAGGTGTTGCACCTAAAACGGCATTTACAATAATGGAAAGCGTAAGAAAAGGTAAAGGGCTAACAGAAGAGTTTGAAAAAACCATGAAAGAAAATAATGTTGAAGATTGGTATATTGAAAGTTGTAAAAGAATCAAGTACATGTTCCCTAAGGGGCATGCCGTTGCTTATGTTATGATGGCTGTTAGAGTAGCATATTATAAAGTGTATTATCCACTAGCATATTATGCAACATACTTTACTGTAAGAGGTGCTGATGATTTTGATGCAGATTTAATTTGTAAGGGTGAAACAGCTATTCATGCAAAGCTTCAAGAATTATATGCCCTTGGAAACCAAGCATCAGTTAAAGATAAAGGATTAATTACAGTTTTAGAACTTTCATTTGAAATGTTTAAGAGAGGATTTAAAATGCTGAAAGTTGATTTATATAAATCAGATGCAACTAAATTCCAAATTGTAGATAATGCATTAAGACCTCCATTAAGCTCACTTCAAGGAGTTGGAGTAAATGCAGCAAAATCTATTGCAGAAGCAAGAAAAGATGGAGAGTTTATTTCAAAAGAAGATTTAAGGTTAAGATCTAAGGTGTCAAAAACTGTAATAGAAACATTAAGCAATCATGGTTGTTTAGAAGGAATGTCAGAAACAAATCAATTATCATTATTCTAAAGTTAATATTTAAAAAGAGACTAATTATTTATGTAGAAACATTAAATATTAGTTTCTTTTTATTTTTGTAGTGTATAATTAAAATGATGGTAAAAAGTGGGGTGAATTAATGGATTTAACAGTAATAATAAATGGGGTAATAGCATTGTTTTTAATAATGCTTATAGGAGTCTATGGAAGCAAAAGAAAAATAATTACACCAACAATAAATAAAGGATTAACTAATATACTATTAGAGATTTCATTACCTTGTTTAGTAGTTTCATCATTTATATTTGATATGAATGATGATCTTAAGAGTAATATTATAAAATGCTTTATTTATAGTCCAATATCTTTGATAATTACAATGATAGTTTCTTATATTGCACTTTATCCAATAAAATCAGATAAAAAAATTATAATGCAATTTGCAAATGTTTTTTCAAATTGTGGATTTGTAGGATTTCCTATAATTTATAGTATATTTGGAAATGAAGGTATTATATATGCATCTATATTTAATATGTTTTTTACAATAGCAGTATGGACATATGGAGTTATGTTGTTTAATGGGAATATAGATAAAAAAGATTTAAAAAAGGTTTTATTAAATCCATCAATTATAGCTGTTATAATTGGACTTATTATAATGATATTTAAAATTAATATTCCGGATGTACTATATTCAACTTTAGAATTAGTTGGAGGGTTAACATCTCCATTATCAATGATAATAATAGGAGTAATTTTAGGAAATGCTAATATACTTAAATATTTAAAAGATTATACTATTTATTATAGTAGTTTATTAAAGTTAATTTTACTACCTTGTATACTAATTCTAGTATCGAGAATAATAAATGATACTTCTATGGTAAGCAAAACATTAATAATTATTACAGCAATGCCAGCAGCTGCAATGACATCAATTTTAGCAGAAAACTTTGATAAAGAAAAAGAGTATTCAGCTGTTATTGTATTTATTACAACTTTAATTTTTTTAGTAACATTTCCTATGCTACTTAAATTTATTTTATAAATTGAAATAAACAGGCGAACAATTATACTATAAATAACATAAGATATATCTAAGTAAGTATTAAAGGAGTTTAATGTGAGTTATAATTCAATTTATGATATTATTGGATTTAATAATGAAGTGAATAGACTTGAAACTCAGGCTAAATTAGGTTGGAAAAAAGAATTTAGAACATTAAAATGGCTAGGGTTAAAGGACGGAATGAGAATATTAGATGTTGGTTGTGGAACAGGGGTATATACAGAATTGTTATTAGAAAACTTACCACATACTTCAATAACAGCTTTGGAAGTTGATAAAAAATTAATAGATATTTCTAAAAAAAGATTAGATGAGTATATAGGTGATAGAGTAGATTTAAAATGTGGATCTATAATGAATAGTGGACTTAAAGAAGATAGCTTTGACTTTATAATTTGTAGGTTTGTATTCCAACATTTAGATAATCCAATGAATGCTGCTAGGGAAATATATAAATTATTAAAGCCAGGAGGAATAGTTGCAATTATTGATTCTGATAGGGGAATGCATGGAGTAAGTGATCCTGATATGCTATTTAAAAGTGGAAGAGGCTTTATAAATCAGTTAGAAAAAAAAGCAGGATGGAATAGGGAAATTGGACGTAAGCTTATAAAAATATTAAAATATAATGGATTTGAAAAATTAGATTTTGAAGCAGTAACTATTCATAGTGATTTAGTTGGTATAAAAAATATTATTGGAAATAATAATGTACCACCAGAAATAATAAAAATGGTTAGTAGAAATAATCCGAGATTAGCTAAAATTATGAAAATTTGTAGTGATAGCTCTGAAAGGGAGAAATGCACAATAATATTTTTGAATTTAATAGCAAAGGGGCAAAAGCCTAATAATTAACATATAAAATAAAAAAAGGGCCTTAAGCCCTTTTTTTATTTTAATTATCCCACCATCTTATAGATGTTTTCTTTTGTGGAGCTGTTATAGTTGTTGTATTAATATTCTTAATGTTATTTATATATATATCTAAATAACTACTAGATAAAGTAATAAATAGTAAAGGAATAATAAATAAATTTTTTTTCATTTTTATTACCTCCTATAAATATCAGTAATATGAATATTAATAATATTCCACATAATGAAATAATTATTTATGGTGGTTAAATATTAAGTTCTAAAATCAAATTTAGTTGAACACTTTTTACAAGTAACAACTATATTACCTTTACCTCTTGGAAGTCTAAGTTTTTGTTTACAGTTAGGGCATTTAGTAATTTTATATTTACGATATTCAGTATATTTTAACTTAATATTTTCAAAGATATAAGAAAAATTATTTAAATCATATACAGGTAAGTTATAAGGAATAGCTTTACCAAACTTTTTTAAAAATTTATTTGTATATGTATAAAACACATTATATTCATTTTTCCTTTTATATATTTTTTTTGAAAATGCTCTATATACAGCATAAATTAAAACAATTGTTCCTAAAATTCTAGTATAATCAAAAATATTAAGTATGCAAGAAAATAGAATTAATATTAATGATAATAAATCAAATCCATATGTGCCTTTTAAAAAGTTCACATAATCACCCCCGAATTAGTAAAATTAGTCTATTTAGTTTTAGGATAATTATAATATAAAATTTATGGTTGTACAATTTATTTTATATTAATAAATATGAATAAAAAATTAATAATTAGGATAACATAGTAGTGTAGTCACCGGGTTACAGAGTAATCCGAAAATGATTATGGGGCGTTGCAATAAAAAAATGCAACGTCTTTTGTTTTCTTCTAATTATAAAATAATGCATGTATATTACTGTTATAAATGTAACAAATCCTAAAGTAGATATTATATAAATATTTTTAGATAGAAAAATAGATAATGACTGAAGTTATTTATTGATTAAAAAATAATAATATAACTATTAATTGAAATACTATAATTATAGGAAATCCTAATGTGAATTTTAAATGTTTGGTTTTATGTCTAAAAGTATATATGCCAATTACTCCACCAATACCACCACCAAAAAGAGCTAATAAGAATAGTGTTTTTTCGCTTATTCGCCATTTCTTTAATTTTGCCTTTTCTTTATCTATTCCCATAAGAGAAAAAAGTAGTAAATTAATAAATACTATATAAATTAATATAAACTTCATAAAACCTCCTAAATAAAAAACACTGAAGTATAATTTCATCAGTGTTTTCATAAAATTTATTTTTCCTCACCCTTAATTAATCTAATAATGTTACTTTTGTGTCTCCAAAATACTAAAAGACAAGCAAAAAGTGTTGCATAGACATAATATTTGTTATAACCCAATAGAAGAGTCGATAAAAACAATGTAGCACCAGCTACTAAAGAACGAATTGAAACAATTTTTGTTACTAATTTTAAACCAAAGAAAATTACAGCTGTAATTAAAAAAGGTATAGGAATAACTATCATAAATGCTGCAGCAGAAGTAGCAACACCTTTACCACCTTTAAATTTCAAGAATATGGTATAGTTATGTCCTAAAATTGCAGCAATAGCAACTAAAGATAGGCTAAGGCTTTCGTTAGCTTGTAGTATATCAGTCCAAATTAAAATACGTGTTAATAATACTGGAATAATAGCTTTTAACATATCACAAATTGCAGTTATTTTTGAAAGTTTTTTCCCAGCCACTCTTTTTACATTTGTTGCTCCGATATTTCCGCTTCCGTAATCCCTTACATCTTTATTAAGTTTCTTTTTTACTAAAATATATCCACTAGGAATTGAACCCATAAGATATGAAAAAATAATCAGTAATGGTAACATGGATACCTCCTTATATATATCTTTACATAAATATAATATTTAACAATGTTAAATTATGCAAGGAATATTTATAAATAAAAATGATTAATCAACATAACTTTAATAACAATAATATATAAACACACATATAATATATGATGAATAAGGGAAAGGTAAATAGTGATATGGAAAAGTGGGATGAATTTGCTATTATAACTTTTATTACTTGTGATGCTATATTAGAAAATATTTATGAGATTAAATATTTTTATAAATATTTTCTGAAAAAAATTAAATTTGATGCTAAAGATATAATTAATAGGCTATTTAGATAACTATTTTTACAGATAATAATATATAAAAATAACAATAGAGAAAAAATGGTAAACATAAATTTTTTTAAATTAGGAAAGTATAGATAGTATAAAAGTTTTATTAGAAGCATTAGTTGGGAAAAGTATGAATAAAATTTAAAAAATAAGTTTATTTAACAAATAAAGCAATAAAAACATGGAAATAATGGAAAAAATTTAATATTATTAATAAAAAATTAAAATACAAAAAAGGATAGATTGGGAAAAATGTTGACAAATATAAAGTAATTGTCGTATTCTGTAATAGCGCGGAAAATTAGCGGTTTTTATATTTACATAGTAGACGGATTAAAAAAAGCATGAGGTGAATTATCAATGGGAATAAGACTAGAAAAACTAGTTGTAAAATTTGGAGATTTTAAGGCGCTTAATGAAGTTACGCTACAAATTCCGAAAGGAAAGTTAGTTTCATTATTAGGACCTTCAGGATCAGGGAAATCAACAACATTATTTACTATTTCAGGAATTCATAAACCACATAGTGGAAAGATTTACTTCGGAGATAGGGATGTAACTGGATTAGAACCAGAAGAGTTAGGAATAGGATTAGTATTCCAAAACTATGCATTATACCCACATATGACAGTTAGAGAAAATATATTATTTCCTTTAAAAAATTTAAAATGGGATAAGGCAGAGGCAGAAAAAAGAGCGGTAGAGGTTGCTAAAATCGTAAAGATTGAAAGTCAATTAGATAAAAAGCCATCTCAATTATCTGGAGGACAACAACAAAGAGTTGCTATAGCTAGAGCATTAGCTAAAAAGCCAGATATTTTACTTCTTGATGAACCTTTATCAAACTTAGATACAAAGTTAAGGGTTGAAACAAGACAAGAAATTAGAAGGATTCAAAAGGAAACAGGTGTTACAGCTATATTTGTAACTCATGACCAAGAAGAAGCTATGTCTATTTCAGATGAGATTGTATTAATGAAAGATGGTGCAATTCAACAAATTTCATCACCGAGTGATATATATATGAACCCAGTTAATAAATTTGTTGCATCTTTCATAGGAAGTCCAGAAATGAACTTTATAAACTTAGATTGTAAAGATGGAATGTCTGTTGTTGATTCATTAACAATAGAAAACTTACCTAAAGACAAATCAAAAGTTGTTTTAGGTGTAAGAGCAGAAGATTTTGAAGTAACAGATAAAGGTTTAAAAACTAAAGTTGTTACAGTAGAAATATTAGGTAGAGAAAGACTGTTAACATTAGATCATAACGGTGCTATATATAAAATGTTAGTTGATAAAGAGTTCTTTATTGATGAAGGTGCTGAACTAATGATTAAGCCAAAGACAGGAAAGAGTTATGTGTTTGATGCTGAAAGTGAGGAGTTCATAACAAAATGCTAAAGAAGAAAAATAAATTTAAGGGATATATATATTTACTACCTGCACTTGTAATACTAGGTATTTTTGTGTTTTATCCTATAATTAATACAATAATTTTTAGTTTTGATGAAACTAAAGCTAGTGGATTTGTTTTTGGATTTGGATCATATAAATATCTATTCCAAGATAAAAGATTTATACAATCTTTAATTAATACTGTAATTTATGCTGCTATAGTTCCAGCCTTATCAGTATTTATTTCTTTATTAATTGCTAATGCTTTAGCTAATATAAAAAATGAAAAAGTAAGAGGTGTATTCCAAAGTATTTACTTTTTACCTTACGTAACTTCATTAGTTGCTATAGGAATAGTATGGTCTTGGTTATTTAATTCTGAATATGGAATTATTAATTTCTTATTAGGAAAAATGGGGATAAATCCAATAAACTGGCTTAATGATCCTAAATATGCAATGATAGCATTAATAATATTTGCGGTTTGGAAGAGTTTGGCATTTAATACCTTAATATTAACGACAGGTATTGCATCAATAAATCCACAATATTATCAAGCTGCTAAGATTGACCAAGCAACAAGTGGAACTATATTTAGAAAAATAACTGTTAAGTTAGTTTCTCCTATGATTGCATATACATATGTTATTAGTTTAATAGCTGCTTTTAAAGTTTACACAGAGGTTTATGTTCTATTTGGAGGACGTACACTAGATGGTGCGGTTTCAACTGTTGTTAGATATATAATTGATAGATTCTACGGGGATCAAGATTTCCCATTAGCATTTGCTGCTTCAGTTGTTCTATTAATTATAATATTAACTGTTACTTTAGTGCAAAAAACAGTTGCTCGTAATAAGATTCATTACTAAGAGGTGTAAATATGAAAAATAAAAATAATTTTAAAGCATTCATTAAATACTTCTTATTAGTTGTATTTGCTATTGTAACGCTATTCCCATTTTATTGGATGATAGCATCGTCTTTAAAGTCAAGTTTTGAAGTTATTCAAACACCACCAACAATGGTTCCAGATAAATTTATGTGGAGTAACTTTAGTACTGCATTAGCAATGGCTCCTTTTGGAAGATATTTTATAAATACAATAATAGTTACAGCTTTAAGTATAATAAGTACAGTTGTAATTTCAATATTATCAGCTTTTGCTTTTTCTCATCTTGAGTTTAAGGGCAGAGATTTAATATTTGCTATTTTCCTAGCATCAATGATGATACCAGGAGAAGTATTAATAGTAACTAACTTTAAAACAATTTCATCTATGAATTTAATTGATAGTTATTCAGCATTATTTGTACCTTACATGGCAAATGTATTGTATATTTATATGCTTAGAGAATTCTTCTTAAAGATTCCAAAACAATTATATTACGCTGCAAAAATTGATGGTGCAAGCGATTGGAAATTCTTATGGAGAATAGTTGTGCCTATGGCAAAACCATCAATTATTACAATTTGTATATTAGTTGGAATAAATTCATGGAATGCATTCTTATGGCCATTACTTGTTACAAATAGTGATAACATGAGATTAGTTGCAAATGGATTAACTGCTTTCCAATCAGATGTAGGAAACCGATATGAATTATTAATGGCTGCTTCTACAATAATTACAATGCCAATAGTTGTAGTATATATGTTCTTACATAAAAAAATTATGAGTGGAATATCTATTGGTGGAATAAAAGGATAATATAAATAATTAGATATGTAGGGAAAGTGTGAATTAGAAGTTAAAATATTAATGCTTCAATTATTTATATAGAAGTTGTTATAAATGCTTTAATTATGTATATATAAAATTTAATACTTTATCTTTTGATCATCTTTTCTTAAATATATATATAAAATTAGGTTTTAGAGGTGAAACGAATGAAAAGAAGATTACTAGCATCTTTAATGACTGCAGTAGTTGCAGTTACAGCATTAACAGGCTGTTCAAGAAGTGATTCTACAAGCGAAAATATCGTTACAGAATTAAAAGAACCAGTTACAATTGAAATGTGGCACTATATGACTGGAAAACAAGCAGAAGTGTTACAAAGTATAGTTGATGACTTTAACAGTTCAAATACTCAAGGAATAACAGTTAAAGCTTCAGCACAAGGTAGTATTGTTGACCTAAACAAAAAGGTTATAGCTGCGTCACAATCAAATACTTTACCAGCTATAGTTAATGTTTATCCAGATGCGGCTACAGGTCTTATTAATGATGATAAGGTTGCGGACTTAACACCATATGTTAATGACAAAACTATAGGAATGGCAGAAGATATTAAAAACGACTTCATTCCAGATTTCATTAATGAATTATCACAATGGGGAGAAAATAAAATATATGGTCTTCCAATGACAAAATCTACAGAAGTTTTATATGTAAATAAAACTTTATTAGAGAAATTAGGATATACTGTTGATGATTTAAAAGATTTAACATTTGAAAAATTAGCAGAAATATCAGAAAAATCTCAAGCTCAATTAGGAATACCTGGATTTGGATTTGATTCAAGTTCAAACGCATTTATATCTAGTTTAAAAGAAGATGGAAAAGATTTCGTTCAACTAGATGGAAAAATAAATGTTGTTAATGATTGGTCTAAAGAATTCATGCAATTCTTCAGAAAAGAAACTCAAAGCGGAGCATTTAGAGTTCCTGGTGAAGATAAATTCTTATCAGGTCCATTCTCAAATCAAAAGCTTTTAGCTTATCAAGGTTCTTCAGCTGGATTCGCGCACATAAATACTAATGGTGCTTTTGAAATAGCTGTAGTAGAAGTTCCTCATTTTGAAGGAAAAGATAAAGCTGTTATTCAACAAGGTGCTTCTTTATTTATAACTAAAGATGTTACTGCAGAAGCTCAATATGCTGCTTATGAATTTGTTAAATTTGCAACTAACACTGAAAATACAGCTAAGTTTGCAACAGCTACTGGATATTTACCAGTTAGAAAATCAGCTCAAGATTCAACTATAGTTCAAGAAGTATTAGCTGATACTACTTCTCTATATGGAAAAATATATGATGTTGCTAAGCAATCTTTAGGATTTGCTTACTTTACTCCTGCAATAAACAATGCTCAATCAGCTAGAACAGTTGCAGAAGAAAAATATGCATCTTATGTAACAGGAACTTCAGATGATGTTGATGCTATGTTAAAAGAAATGGAATCTCAAGTTGAGACTTCAATAAGCCGTCAATAATACATTTAAGAGTATATAAAGATTTATACCCTGCTTAGCATTGCTAAGTAGGGGATTTTTTTATCAAATATATAATAAAATTAGTTAAAAATAAGTAATTAATTTATTTTAGGAGGTATTTAAATGAAAGAAGAATTAATGAAAAGTATAATAAATAAAATTGAAGAGTATGATACTATAGCAATATATCGTCATGTTTTTCCGGATCCGGATTCTTATAGCTCACAAACAGCTTTAAAAAGCATAATAAAAAATACATATCCTAATAAAAATGTAGTGATATTAGGTGAACATTCTAAAAATCTAGAATATATAAATGTTATGGATAAGGAAATAGAAATAAATAAAGATTGTTTAGCAATAATTGTAGATGTTGCTAATAAAGAAAGAGTTGATAATCAATCTTTTAATAATGCAGGTTATATAATGAAAATTGATCATCATAAACCTTTTGATGCTCCATTCGAAGATTTAACTTGGGTAGACACAGATTATTCTTCTTGTAGTGAAATGATTTTAGATTTATATTTAGCAAATGAGGATAAATTAAAAATAGATAAAAAGGGAAGAAAAGCTTTATTTACTGGTATAATTGGAGATACAGGAAGATTCTTATATATAGATAATCCAACAAAGTTATTTGAAAAGTTATATAAGATAACATTTGATTTAGAAACAAAAGAAATTTATGCAAATATGTATAGAAGAGAAGAAAGTGAATTAAAGTTCTTAGGATATATTTATAGTAATTATGTAACTACTAATAATGGAATGGCTTACTTAAAGGTAAAAAATGAAATTGCTAAAAAGTATGGATTAGAACCAATAAAAGCTGCTAGAATGGTAAATGCTCTTCAAGATACTGCAGGTATAATTAATTGGCATTTCTTTGTGGAAAAAGAAGATGGCTCAATTTTCTGTGAGTTTAGATCTAATGGTCCTAGAGTCAATGATATTGCATCTAGCTTTGGTGGCGGTGGTCATATGTTAGCAGCTGGTGCATCACTTGGAAATTGGGAAAAGGTTGATGAAATAATAAAAGCTTTTGATGAAAATTGTAAAAAATATAAAGAAAATAATAAATAAAATGTAAAAAAAAGTACCTAAGGATTAACTTTTTGTGAAAGTTGTCTTTGGGTACTTTTTTATTAGTTAAAAATATTTTAATTTAGTAATTTTATGGTATAATTAATTTATATTACTAATTAAGTAATATATAAACTATGTTTTATAAGGTAGAATTAATTGAGGATTTTGAGGAGGAGAAAATATGGCAAGATTTACATTACCAAGAGATATTTATCATGGTAAGGGTTCATTAGAAGTATTAAAAACACTAAAAGGGAAAAGAGCTGTAGTAGTTGTTGGTGGCGGATCAATGAAAAGATTCGGTTTCTTAGATAAAGTAGAAAGTTATTTAAAAGAAGCTGGAATAGAAGTTAAACTAATAGAAGGTGTAGAACCAGATCCATCAGTTGAAACAGTTATGAGTGGAGCAGCTGTAATGAGAGATTTTGAACCAGATTGGATAGTTGCTATGGGTGGGGGATCACCGATAGATGCAGCAAAAGCAATGTGGATTTTCTATGAATATCCTGATTTTACTTTTGAACAAGCTGTGGTACCTTTTGGATTACCAGAGTTAAGACAAAAAGCTAAGTTTGTAGCAATACCATCAACTTCAGGAACTGCTACAGAGGTAACTGCTTTCTCAGTAATTACAGATTATAAAGCTAAGATTAAATATCCTTTAGCAGATTTTAATATAACTCCAGATATTGCAATAGTTGATCCAGAGCTAGCACAAACAATGCCAGCTAAACTTGTTGCTCATACTGGAATGGATGCATTAACACATGCTATAGAAGCTTATACAGCTTCATTAAGATCGAATTTTTCTGATCCATTAGCTTTAAAAGCTATTGATATGGTTAATGAACATTTAGTTAAGTCTTTTGAAGGTGATGTAGAAGCAAGAAACTTAATGCACGAAGCTCAATGTTTAGCAGGTATGGCATTTAGTAATGCTTTATTAGGAATAGTACATTCAATGGCTCATAAGGTTGGAGCAGTATTCCATATTCCACATGGATGCGCAAATGCAATCTTCTTACCATATGTAATTCAATATAATAGAACAGAATGTGAAGGTAGATATGCTGATATAGCAAGAGTATTAAAGTTAGAAGGAAATACAGATGCTGAATTAACAGATTCATTAATAGCAAAAATAAATGAATTTAATGTAGCATTAAATATTCCATCATCAATGAAAGAATATGGAGTAACTGAAGAAGATTTCTTAGCTAATGTTAAACATATAGCTCATAATGCAGTTTTAGATGCGTGTACTGGATCTAATCCAAGAACAATTGATGATGAAACAATGGAAAAATTACTTTCATGCACATTCTATGGAAATAAAGTTAACTTTTAATATAAAATAATTGCAATATATTGAGTGAATTAAGAATGCATTTTCAAAGAGATATCTTTAAAAGTGCATTCTTAAACTTATAAGTAAAATTATAAAAATTAATTTATAAAATTAATTTATAAAAATATATAACATAAGAAAATATGGGGGTTATTAAGGTGTATAAGATAACAAGTAAAAAATTATTAACAGAAAACATATATTTAATGGATATAGAGGCTCCTAGAGTAGCTAAATCAGCTCAACCAGGGCAGTTCATTATTATTAAAAATAATGAAAAAGGTGAAAGAATTCCTTTAACTATTGCTGATTATGATAGAGAAAAGGGAACTGTAACAATAGTATTTCAAACAGTTGGATACGGCACTGAAGAGCTAGCTACTTTTGAAGTTGGAGACTATGTACAAGATTTTGTTGGACCATTAGGGCAACCTAGCGAATTTGTTCATGAAGATTTAAATGAACTTAAAAATAAGAAAGTCTTATTTGTAGCTGGAGGAGTTGGTGCTGCACCAGTTTATCCTCAAGTTAAATGGTTCCATGAAAATAATATAGATGTTGATGTTATTATTGGGGCAAGAAATAAAGAGTTAGTTATATTAGAAGAAGAAATGAAGAAGGTAGCTAAAAACTTATATATATCTACTGATGATGGTTCTTATGGCTTTAATGGTAGAGTAACAGATTGCTTATTAGATTTAGTAAATAATAAGGCTAAGAAATATGATCATGCTGTTGTTATAGGACCAATGATAATGATGAAATTTATGTCTATGCTTACTAAAGATCTTGGAATAAAGACTACTGTAAGTTTAAATCCTATTATGGTTGATGGTACAGGAATGTGTGGTGCTTGTAGAGTTACAGTAGGTGATGAAGTTAAGTTTGCATGTGTTGATGGACCAGAATTTGATGGTCATCTTGTAGATTTTGATGAAAGTATGAGAAGACAATCTCTTTATAAAAGTGAAGAAGGTAGAGCTATGCTTAAATTAGAAGAAGGCGACACACATCATAGAGAAGGTTGCGGATGCGGAGGACATAAATAATGAGTAGAGTAGTAGATAGAATGAAAAGAATACCTGTAAGAGAACAAGAAGCTAGCGTAAGAGCAAAGAATTTTGAAGAAGTTTGTTTAGGATATGATGAAGAAAGAGCTTTAGATGAAGCAAGCAGATGTTTAGGATGTAAAAATCCAAAGTGTGTAAGTGGATGTCCAGTATCAATAGACATACCAGGATTTATATCTCATGTTAAAGAAGGTAATTTTGAAGGTGCAGCAAAGGAAATTGCAAAGTATAGTGCGTTACCAGCTGTTTGTGGTAGAGTATGTCCTCAGGAATCACAATGTGAAGGTAAGTGTGTATTAGGAATAAAAGGTGAGCCAGTTGCAATTGGTAAACTAGAAAAATTCACAGCAGATTGGGCTAGAAAACATAACATTGATCTTTCAGATAAGGAAGAATCAAAAGGTAAAAATGTAGCTGTAATAGGTTCAGGGCCGGCAGGTCTTACTTGTGCAGGAGATTTAGCTAAAAAAGGATATGATGTTACTATCTTTGAAGCATTACATGAGGCTGGTGGGGTTTTAGTTTATGGTATACCAGAATTTAGATTACCAAAGGAAGAGGTAGTAAAATCTGAAATTGATAATATTAAAAAATTAGGTGTAAAAATTGAAACTAATGTAGTTGTAGGAAGAACTGTTACAATAGATTCACTAATTGAAGATGAAGGCTTTGATGCTGTATTTATTGGATCAGGAGCTGGACTTCCTAAGTTTATGGGAATACCAGGTGAAAATTCAAATGGAGTATTTTCAGCTAATGAATTCTTAACAAGAGTTAATTTAATGAAAGCATTTAAAGAAGAATATCATACACCAGTTAAAGTTGGTAAAAAGGTGGCTGTAGTTGGTGGTGGAAATGTTGCTATGGATGCTGCAAGAACAGCGTTAAGACTTGGTGCAGAAACTCATATTGTATATAGAAGAAGTGAATCAGAGCTTCCAGCAAGACTTGAGGAAGTTCATCATGCAAAAGAAGAAGGGGTAATATTTGATGTATTAACTAATCCTACAGAAATTTTAACAGATGAAAATGGATGGGTTACAGGAATGAAGTGTGTTAAAATGGAACTTGGAGAGCCTGATGCTTCTGGTAGAAGAAGACCAGTTGTTAAGGAAAATTCAGAGTTCGTTATGGATGTAGATACAGTTATAATGTCACTTGGAACTTCACCAAATCCTTTAATTTCTTCAACTACTAAAGGTTTAGAAATTAATAAATGGAAATGTATAGTTGCTGATGAAGAAAGTGGACTTACAACTAAAGAAGGAGTTTATGCCGGGGGAGATGCAGTTACAGGTGCTGCTACTGTTATATTAGCAATGGGAGCAGGTAAAAAAGCTGCAGCAGCTATTGATGAATATTTAAGTAATAAATAACGTGAATTTTAATTGACTTTTTTACAATAAATTAATAAAATTATTTTATAACTCCAAAGTTATTTTCTTTCTTTGGAGTTTTTCTTTATAAAAAAGGAAACTCCTTCGCCTAAATGTCAAATGAGTACACAGTGTGTGACTTCAAATGACCAAATTTAAATTTGGAGTTTCAATTAACTTTGATTAACTAAATTTAAATTTAGACTCTCATTTATGAGAGGTGACAGTAGGTGTAATTATGAAATTAACAAAGGTTCAAAATAGATTTATAAAAAATAAGAATATGGGCTTTTCATTAATGAAAGGAAAATCATTAACAGGAAAGACATTAGCAGCTTTACATAGAGTTATTAATTTAGAAAATAATTATTGCATTTATAATGAGGATAATATTTTATATTTATCTTCAAATTATGAAGAATTAGAAAAAAGTAAAAATTTATATAGAGAAAAAAGTAAAGTTAGTGAGTTTTATTCACTATTTAGTATGGATAAAGAAAGAGTAGAGTTTAATTTAGTAAAGACATTAATAAAAACTTTTTCGAAAAAATATATAAGTGAAAATAATTTAAAATTAAAGTTTATTTCTTTTGAAGAAGGATATAAATTTACAGAACATAAAGAATTTTATGATGAACTATCATCTTTTTGTAAAAAATCTAAGGTTATTAATAAGATTACAAGTGAAGATCTATATGATGAAATTATGTGGATAAAAGCATGTAATTTTACAAGAGAAGAATATAACGAAGTTGAAAGAAAAGGTAGAAAATATAGATTAATAAGAAATTCTTATACGAGAAATGCCATATATACACTTATGGAAATATATACATCAATATTAAGAGATAATGGATATTATGATTCTTATGATGAAGTATCCTTAGCTATAAAATATGGACAAAATTCTAAAGAAAAATATACTCATATAGTTTTAGATAATGTAGAATCTATGACTAAAGGTGAAATAGAGTTTGTAAAAAGTATTTACTGTAATAATTCTTATTCATCATTTATTTTTATCGTTAATAATGAAGTTTATAATGATAAAATGTGCTGGCTTATAAAAGGTAGAAAGCTTAAAAGTCTTGGAGCAGATTTTAAAGGAAAAACTTTTGCATTTAAAAAGGAATTTAAAGAAGAAAAAAATATTAATAAAAACTATATGAATACATTCCAATATGTAAATTTAAAATATAAAAACATAGTTGAATTTAATATTGATAGTTATTCCTCTAAAAAAGAAATTTATTTAGAGGATAATACTGTATTTAATGAAGAAGAACTAGTTGAAGTTGATGTTTATAACAATATAGCAGCTGGTAATCCTATTGAAATCAATGATGAGGTAGAAGGAAAGTTTAATTTACCTAAAAGTTGGTTAGAAAGAGGTAAGGACACTTTTATACTACATGTTAAAGGTGATAGTATGATTGATAAAAATATTGATGATGGAGATTTAGTTGTAATAAAAAGACAAAATACAGCATTAAATAATGATATTGTTGCAGCTAGCTTAGATGGAGAAGCAACTTTAAAGACTTTAAAGTTAAATGGTAAGGAACCTATGCTAGTTCCAGCAAACTCTAAATATAGTGAAATATATTTAGAAGGAAAAGAAGTAAATATATTAGGTGTGGCTATTGGGGTAATAAAAAATAAAGTAAATTAAGTATTAAGGGGGCTATAAAAATGATTTCAAGTAAAATGAAAGAGATGGTTTTAAACAGTTCTACTATTAGAGCTATGTTTGAAGAGGGGAAAAGATTATCAAAGATATATGGAGAAGAGAATGTTTTTGATTTTAGTATAGGTAACCCTAATGTAGAACCACCTAACGAAATTAAAGAAGTTATTAATAATATTATAAATGAAGAAAAACCTAACCTTATTCATGGATATATGAATAATTCGGGATATGAAGATGTAAGAGAAGCAATAGCTAATGATTTAATCAAAAAGTATAGTCTTAAATTAAAAAGTAAAAATATAGTTATGACTTGTGGTGCAGCTGGAGGATTAAATATAATTTTTAAAAGTATCTTAGATCCAGGAGACGAAGTTATTGTTTTTGCACCTTTCTTTGGGGAGTATATTAATTATGTAAAAAATTTTGATGGAGTAGTAACTGTTATATCGGCAGATACAGAAAATTTTCAGTTAAATTTAGAGGAATTGAAAAATAAAATATCAAATAAAACTAAAGCTGTAATTATTAATTCTCCTAATAATCCAAGTGGAGTTATATATAATGAAAAAACAATAAAAGAATTATCACAAATATTAAATGAAAAAGAACTAGAGTTTAATAAAGATATTTATTTAATTTCAGATGAGCCATATAGAGAAATAATATATGATAATACAACAGTTCCGTGTATATTAAATTATTATAAGAATTCATTTATAGGATATTCATATAGTAAATCATTATCTCTTCCAGGTGAAAGAATAGGTTATATTGTAATTAATCCTAAAATAAATACATTTGATGATATAGCATCAGCATTGAATATAGCAAATAGAATTTTAGGATTTGTTAATGCTCCTTCACTTTTTCAAAGAGTAATAAAAGAAAGTTTAAATTTAGAAGTAGATGTTAATATTTATAAGAAGAATAGAGATTTATTATATAATCATTTAACTTCTATAGGATTTGAATGTTTAAAGCCAGATGGAGCCTTTTATCTTTTTCCAAAATCACCAATAGATGATGATGTTAAGTTCTGTGAAGATGCTAAAAAGTTTAATATATTAGCTGTTCCCGGAAAAACTTTTGGATGTCCAGGATATTTTAGATTATCTTATTGCATAGCATATGATAAAATTGAAAAATCTTTAGAGGCTTTTGATGAGCTTATAAAATTATATATTGAATAAAAAAATGTAAATTTGGGCAAGTTTTAAATGGGGGAACTTAAATGTTGCTATAGCCCCTTGTATTTATTAGTAAAGTGTGCTAAGATGAATTAAGAAGTAATTTACTAATAGCTAGAAAATGAAGAGTGGGGCTTGTTCCCGCTCTTTCTATTTGAACGCAACTACTTTTTTAGTTGCGTTTTTACATACTATTTTTTAAATTGCTAAAAAACTGAATATTGCAAAGGAGGATAATTATGAAAATTGATGCCTTAGTTAATCAAATTTATGAAATGGTTAAACCCATAGCAGATGAACTTAACTATCAAATATATCATATTGAATATGTTAAGGAAAATGGAGAATATTATTTAAGAATATATATAGAAAAAGAAGGCGGAATTACTTTAAGTGATTGTGAAGCACTTTCAAGAAGAGTAAGTGATGTTATGGATGAAAAAGATCCAATAGCTGATCCTTATTTCTTAGAAGTTTCATCACCAGGTTTAAATAGAACTATATTTACTGAAGAACACTATAAGAGATTTATAGGTAGAGAAGTAATGGTTAGATTTACAAAAGCTATTGATGGAAAGAAAAATGCTAAGGGTATTTTAAAAGAAGTTAATGAAGATAATATAATAGTTGAAGCGGACACTTTAATAAGCATTCCAAAGGAAAAAATTAAAAGTGCAAATATTGAAGGGGAAATATAGTAAGGAGGATATTTAAGATGAACCAGGAGTTTATAGGTGCTCTTAAAGAAATCGTAAAAGACAAAGGTATTAGTGAAGATTTATTATTTACAACAATAGAGGATGCATTAGTTGCAGCTTATAAGAAAAATTATGCAGGACCAACATCTTCAGCACAAAATGTTAAAGTAACAATTGATAGAGAAAGTGGAGAAATTCATGTTTATTCTCAAAAAATTGTTGTTGAAGAAGTTTTTGATACAGTTACTGAAATTGGATTAGAAGAGGCTCAAGAAATAAAACCTACATATGATTTAGATGATGTAGTTGATTTTGAAGTTACTCCAAAGAATTTTGGAAGAGTTGCAGCACAGCTTGCAAAGGGAGTAGTAACTCAAAGAATAAGAGAAGCTGAAAGAAGTATCATATACAATGAATATAAAGAAAAAGAATATGATATTATTACTGGAACAGTTTTAAGAGAAGATAAAGGAAATGTTTTTGTTAATATTGGAAAGCTTGAAACAGCAATCGGTCCAAATGAACAAATTCCAAGAGAAAAATATAAGTTTAATGAAAAAATTAAATTATATGTTGTAGAAGTTAAAAATACTTCTAAAGGTGCTCAAATAATTGTATCTAGAACACATCCAGGATTAGTTAAGAGATTATTTGAATTAGAAGTTCCAGAAATATACGAAGGTGTTGTTGAAATAAAGAGCATTTCAAGAGAAGCTGGATCAAGAAGTAAAATTGCAGTAGTATCTCATGATGAAAATGTTGATCCTATGGGAGCTTGTGTTGGTCCTAAGGGAGCAAGAGTTCAAAATATCGTAAATGAACTTAAGGGTGAAAAGATAGATATAATTAAATGGAGTAAAAACCCAGAAGAATTTATAGCAAGTTCTTTAAGTCCAGCAAAAGTAGTAAGTGTAACAGTTGATGAAGATTCAAAATCAGCTAAGGTTATTGTAGATGATAATCAATTATCACTTGCTATTGGAAAAGAAGGTCAAAATGTAAGATTAGCTGCTAAGCTAACTAACTGGAAAATTGATATAAAGAGTAAGTCACAAGCTGAAGCAATAGAGGAATAAGGGGGATTTTTTTATGAAAGTAAAGAAAATACCTTTAAGAATGTGCACTGGCTGTATGGAAATGAAACCTAAAAAAGAGCTTATTAGAGTTGTAAAAAGTCAAGAGGGTGAAGTTTCTGTTGATTTAACAGGAAAGAAATCAGGTAGAGGTGCTTATATTTGTAAGAGCATTGAATGTTTAGAAAAGGCATTTAAGGCAAAGAGATTAAGTAGAAACCTTGATGTTGCAATAGATGAACAAATATACAACAGATTAAGGGAAGAGATAGTTAATGAATAAGTTTTTTAATTTTTTAGGTCTTGCTAAGAGATCAGGAAATTTAATAGAGGGGTATAGCAAATGTGATGAACAGCGAAATAGACGTAGTTTTTATCTTGTTATACTAAGTGATGATGCTTCTAATAGTACAAAAAAGAAGTTTAGAAATCATTGTGCTGAAAAGAAAATTCCTCTTATAGAAGGCTTTTCTAAGGAAGAACTAGGCAACCCAATTGGAAGAGAGGAAATAAAAGTTTTAGCTATAATAGATAAAAATATGGCTGAAAAGTTAATATCCTTGTACCAAAATGAAGAAGGAAGAAATTAACCGGGGGTGATTTTATTGTCAAAGATTAGAGTATATGAATTGGCAAAGGAGCTTAATGTGAGCTCAAAAGATTTAATAAATTTATTAATGGAAGAATTTGGTGTTGAAGTTAAAAATCATATGAGTGTAATAGAAGATGAAGACGCAACACTAATAAAAGAATTATTAGGTGATACAAACACTTCAGAAGAAGGTAAGAAAAGTTTAGTTGATGAATATGAAGACGAACTTGCTGAATCACTTAATAAAGGCGTAAGAAAAAAGAAAAAGACTAAAAAAGAATTAGAACAAGAAGAAGTTGAAAGAAATGCTGAAGCTGCATGTGGAGTAATTGAAATTGGTGAAACAATAACAGTTAAAGAATTATGCGAAAAGCTAGGTAAGCCAACAAATGATGTTATTAAGAATTTAATATTCATAGGTGTAATGGCTGGTGTTAACCAAGAGATAGACTTCGCTACAGCTGAAAAACTTTGTGAAAAGTATGAAGTTTTAGTTGAAAGAAAAGAAGAAGAAACTGAATTAGAAGCATTTGAAGAAGAAACAGATGTTGTTGAAGAAAACTTAGAAAAGAGACCACCAATAGTAACAATTATGGGTCACGTTGACCATGGTAAGACTTCACTTTTAGATGCTATAAGACATGCAAAAGTTACAGCAAGTGAAGCAGGTGGAATAACTCAACACATTGGTGCTTACACAGTATCATTAAATGGAGAAAAAATTACATTCTTAGATACTCCAGGACACGAAGCTTTCACTGCTATGAGAGCTAGAGGAGCTCAAGTTACTGATATAGTTATATTAGTTGTTGCAGCTGATGATGGTATAATGCCACAAACTAAAGAAGCTATAAACCACTGTAAGGCAGCAGAGGTTCCTATGATAGTTGCTATCAACAAAATTGATAGACCAGGAGCTAATATTGATAGAGTTAAACAAGAATTAACTGAGCATGGTTTAGTTTCAGAAGACTGGGGTGGAGATACTATTTGTGTTCCTGTTTCAGCTAAGACTGGTGAAAACCTAGAAAGCTTATTAGAAATGGTACTATTAACATCTGAAATGCAAGAGTTAAAAGCAGATCCAAATAGAAAAGCTAAGGGTACTGTAATTGAGGCTAAATTAGATAAGGGTAGAGGAGCTGTTGCATCACTACTTATTCAAAATGGTACTTTAAATGTAGGTGATTCTATCTTAGTTGGTTCTACTTACGGTAGAATAAGAGCTATGTTTGATGATAGAGGAAAGAAAATAAAGAGTGCTGGACCATCTATTCCAGTTGAAATATTAGGGCTTTCTGAAGTGCCAGCTGCTGGTGATAGATTTATAGTTTGTAAAGATGAAAAGACTGCAAGAAATATGGCTGAAGTTAGAAAGCAAAAGATTAAAGCTGATAGTCATCAGGCTTCTAATAGAGTATCTTTAGAAGATTTATACAGTCAAATTCAAGAAGGAAAAGTTAAAGAATTAGCTATAGTTGTTAAAGCGGACGTTCAAGGTTCTGTTGAAGCAATAAGACAATCTTTAGAGAAGTTATCTACTGATGACGTTAAGGTTAGAGTAATACATGGTGCTGTTGGTGCTATAACAGAAACAGACGTTACACTTGCTGCAGCTTCAAATGCTTTAGTTATTGGATTTAACGTAAGACCAGATTCAAATGCAACAGTTCAAGCAGAAAAAGAAAACATTGAAATAAAAACATATAGAATAATATATGATGCAATTGAAGATGTTAAATCTGCTATGATTGGTATGCTTGAACCAGAATATAAAGAAGTTATAAATGGTAAAGCAGAAGTAAGAATGACATATAAGATTTCAAATGTAGGAACTATAGCAGGTTGTTATGTTATAGATGGTAAAATTGTAAGAAATTCTGAAGTTAGAGTAATTAGAGATGGTATCGTAATATTCGAATCAACATTAGCTTCATTAAAGAGATTCAAAGATGATGCTAAAGAAGTAGCTAAAGGATATGAATGTGGTTTAAGTGTTGAAAAGTTCAACGATCTTAAAGAAGGCGATATTATAGAATCATTTACAATGGAAGCTATTAAAAGAAAAGAGCTTTAAGAGGTGTTTTAAATGGCTAACTATAGAGGCGGAAGAATAAACGAAGAAGTAAAAAGAGAAATTAGTAATATAATAAGAAATGAAATAAAGGATCCAAGACTTACTGCCATGGTATCAGTTACTGATGTAAAAGTAACTAAAGATTTAAGATATGCAAAGGTATTTGTAAGTATATTTGGAAAAGATGATGAAGAAAAGAACAATACATTTATTGCTCTAAAAAATGCTAGTGGATATATTAGAAAAGAAATAGGTCAAAGAATTAATTTAAGATACAATCCTCAAATAATATTTGAACTTGATGATTCAATCAATTATGGAATGCATATTGAAGAATTAATTCAAAAGGTAAAAGAAAAGTAATATGACATTAAGTCAAATTGCAAAGTTTATATTAGAAAGTAAAAAAATAGGCATTACCTACCATGTATCACCTGATGGTGATGCAGTAGGTAGTGTTCTTGCACTTTTTAACGCTTTAAAGAGTTTAAACAAGGATTGTTATATATTATCAAAGGATACATTATCAGATAATTTAAAATTCTTAAAAGGATCTGATGAAGTTACAGGAGAAATTACAGAACCTGACGATGAAACAGATATTGTAGTAGTTCTTGATTGTGGAAATTTAGAGAGAGTAAGTGCAAATTTTAAAAAATTCACTGGCACAATAGTAAATATAGATCATCACCTTTCAAATGATAAATATGGTGATATTAATTATATAGATTCAAATGCAGCGGCAACAGCTGAAATAGTATTTGAATTATTAAATTTAATGGGAATAAACTTTGATGAAGCAAATAGTGTTATTAAGGATATAGGAACTTGTATGTATACTTCAATAGTAACAGATACAGGTGGATACAGACATTCTAATGTAACTGAAAGAACACATAAAATATCTGCAACATTAAAGAAAATAGGTGTAGATAATACTTTTATTTATCAAAGTCTTTTTGATAATAAGGATTTTAGTAGAATAAAGCTAATAGGAAAAGCATTAAGCAATATGCAACTTATTTTAAATGGTAAAGTTGCATTATTAGAATTAGATAAAGCTTTTACAGAAGATTTAGGAATTGATATAGGTGATACATCAGATATAATATCTTATGGACTTCAAATTAAAGGTGTTGAAGTAACATTATTATTAAAAGAAGTTGAAGATGGTGTTAAAGCTAGCTTAAGAGCTAAGAGTTATGTTGATGTAAGAAAAATAGCAGAAGTTTTTGGTGGCGGTGGTCATATAAGAGCTTCTGGTATAAAAATTAAAAATATGTCAATGGAAGAAGCTAAATACGAAATATTAAATGAAATACAGAAAGAGTTGTAAGATATGAATGGTATTTTAAATATCTTTAAACCAAAAGGAATGTCATCTTTTGATGTTGTTAGAGTAGTAAAAAAAGTAGCTAAAACAGGAAAGGTTGGACATACTGGAACATTAGATCCAGAAGCCACAGGAGTATTGCCCGTATGCATTGGGAGAGCAACTAAAATAATAGATTATATTATGGATTCAGAAAAGGTATATGAAGTTACTTTTAAGTTAGGAATTAGGACAACTACTTATGATTTAGAAGGAGAAGTTTTAGAAGAAAAAGATACTTCTCATTTAAGTGATGATAATATATTAGCTGTAATAAAAGAGTTTATAGGGGAATATTCTCAAGTTCCACCTATGTATTCAGCATTAAAACAAAATGGTGTTAGACTTTATGAGTTAGCTAGAAAAGGAATAGAAGTAGAAAGAGAAGGAAGATTAATAAATATCTATAATATTGAAGATATTAAAATAAATAATCCATATGTTTCTATGAAAGTTACATGTTCTAAGGGAACTTATATAAGAAGTCTATGTTATGATATAGGAGAAAAATTAGGTGTTTTTGCAACTATGACAGAGTTAAATAGATCAAAAACATCTGTATTTGAACAAAGTAAATCAATTAACATTAATGATTTAACAGAAGAAAATATAGAACACTATATTGTAACTATGGAAGATGCGTTAAGTAAATATGAGGCTATTATAGTTCATGGAAAGTATGTAAAACTTCTTATAAATGGAGTAAGAGTTGCTGATAATAGATTTACTAAAGATAAGATTATTAATAATAGATTATATAGAGTATATGATGAAAATAATAATTTTATAGGCCTAGGTGAAAGAAATAATGCTGGCTTTAAAATAGAGAAGTTACTAATCACATAGGAGAAAAATAATGCTAATATATGATAACAAGGCTTTTGATGAAGAAAGTAGAAATAATTATATAGCTCTTGGTAGCTTTGATGGATTACATTTAGGACACTTGTCATTAGTGAGAAAAGTTAAAAATTTAGCGGCGAAAAATGGTGGTAAATCAGTTGTTTTTACTTTTAAAAATCATCCTAGAACATTTATAAATATTAATAACAAAATAGAATTGATTATGACTAATGAAGAAAAGATTGAAGTTTTACAAAAAGAAGGTATAGATATACTGGCATTTAAAGATTTTGATGAAAAAATAATGAAAATGATGCCAGATGACTTTATTAAATGGTTATGTAAAACTTACAATGTAAAAGGAATTGTCGTAGGATTTAATTTTAAATTTGGTTATAAAAACTTAGGTGATATTGAACTTTTAAAAAAGTTCGAGGAAAAATATAAGTATGAATTATATGTAATGGAACCTTGTAAAATTCAAGATGAAATAGTGAGTTCTACAACAATTAGGAAAGAGTTAATAGAAGGAAATGTAAGAAAAGCATTTAATATGTTATCTAGACCATATATGCTTTCTGGAAAAGTAATAGATGGTAAAAAACTAGGAAGAACTATAGGTTTTCCAACTGCCAATTTAGAGATTGATAAAGAAAAAGTTATTCCTAAAAAAGGAGTTTACTATACTAATGTAAAATTTAATGAAAAAATTTTTAAAGGAATTACTTCTGTAGGGAATAATCCTACTGTAAATGGGCAAGAATTAACTGTAGAAACCTATATCTTAGATTTTAGTAATGATATATATGGAAAAGAAATTAATATTTATTTTATTGATAGAATTAGAGATGAAATAAAATTTAATAATATTAATGAATTAATTGAACAATTAAAAAAAGATAAAAAATTTGCAGAGAAAAGTAGTGAAGTCATAGGTCAAAATAATATATAATTTTTTATTATTAGATAATAAAATCTAAATAAATTTAAAATTATAAATTATGTTTACAAGATAGACTTACTTTGCTATAATATTTCATGAAGAACCTACTTCTAAGATTTGAGGGTGATTTCTCTTTTCCTGGAAATAGGGGATAAATTAATTGGAGGTGTCATTATGGACGCAATAAGAAAGCAAGAATTAATCAAACAATACGGAAGACACGAAGGAGACACTGGTTCACCAGAAGTTCAAATCGCTCTTTTAACTGAAAGAATCAACTCATTAACTGGACACTTAAAAGTTCACAAAAAAGACCACCACTCAAGAAGAGGTCTTTTAATGATGGTTGGACAAAGAAGAGGTCTTTTAAATTACTTAGCTGAACAAGATATCGAAAGATACAGAGCTATAATAGCACAATTAGGCTTAAGAAGATAGTCTTTATAGAGCGGGTTTTATCCGCTCTATTATTTTAAAAAAATTAAATTAGTAGAACCGTAAAACCTGAAGGGAGGTTATTAAATGACTAATATACTAGAAAGAAATATAGCTGGTAGAAATATGAAAGTTGAGTTTGGTAGAGTTGGAATGTTATCAAATGCAGCTATTTTTATGAGCTATGGAGATACAGTAATATTAACAAATGTTAATGCTTCAGAAAAACCAAGAGAAGGAATAGATTTCTTCCCATTAAGTGTTGAATATGAAGAAAGATTATACGCAGTTGGTAAAATACCAGGTGGATTTATAAAAAGAGAAGGTAGACCTTCAGAAAATGCAATTCTTTTCGGAAGAGCTGTAGATAGACCATTAAGACCATTATTCCCTAAGGGATATAGAAATGATGTTCAAGTGGTTTGTACAGTTGTATCTGTAGAACAAGATAACTTACCAGAAATTCTAGCAATTAATGCAGCATCAATGGCATTATCTCTATCAAGTATTCCTTTTACAACTCCAGTTGCAGCAGTGCAAGTTGGATTAATCGATGGAAATTTTGTTTTAAACCCTACTTCAAAAGAAAGAGAAGAAAGTATTCTTCAATTAACTGTTTGTGCAACTAAAGAAAGAGTTATGATGATTGAAGCTGGTGGAAATGAAATACCAGAAGATACAATGATTAAAGCAATTGAATATGGTTTTGAAAAGTGTCAGGATATAGTTGCATTCCAAGAAGAAGCAATGGCTAAGTTTGGAAAGGAAAAGGATGAACCTGTTCTTTATAAACCAGATGCAGAACTTACAAAGGATATTCAAGAGTTCGCTGGTGAAATGATCAAAGAAGCTATGTGGATTACTGATAAAGATGAAAGAAATGCAGCAATGGATGTAGTAAACGATAAAATAACTGAAGAATTTGCAGAGAAGTATCCAGATACATTTGCAGATTCTAAAGAAATAGTTTATAACATGCAAAAAGAAGTAGTTAGAGATATGCTTTTAAACCATTCTAGAAGACCAGATGGAAGAGCTTTTGACGAAATAAGAAAGATTTCATGTGAAGTAGATTTACTTCCAAGAACTCATGGAACAGGTTTATTTACAAGAGGATTAACTCAAGTTATGACTGTAGCTACTTTAGGAGCTGTTGGAGACATTCAAATTATAGATGGTATAGGTGAAACAGAATCTAAGAGATATATGCATCACTATAACTTCCCTGCTTACTCTGTTGGTGAAGTAAAGCCATTAAGAGGTCCAGGTAGAAGAGAAATAGGTCATGGAGCTTTAGCAGAAAGAGCTTTAGAACCACTTATTCCTTCAGAAGAAGAATTCCCATATACAATTAGATTAGTTTCAGAAGTATTAAGCTCAAATGGTTCGACTTCTCAAGCTTCTGTTTGTGGATCTACATTAGCATTATTAGATGCAGGTGTTCCAATTAAGAGACCAGCAGCAGGTATTGCAATGGGGCTTATAACATCAGAAGATTTAAGCGAAGAAGAAGTTTTAACTGATATACAAGGAATCGAAGATTTCTTTGGAGATATGGACTTTAAAGTAGCTGGTACAACTGAAGGTATAACTTCAATTCAAGTTGATACTAAGATTAAGGGATTAAGCTTTAATGTAATTGAAAAAGCAATTAAAAATGCAAGAAAAGCTAGATTACACATTTTAGATAAAATTAACGAGTGTATACCAGCACCAAAATCAGAAGTATCTAAATTTGCACCAAAAACATCAACTATTTCTATCGATCCAGAAAAGATAAGAGATGTTATTGGAGCAGGTGGTAAGGTTATTAATAAGATAATAGCTGATACAGGTGTTAAGATTGATATTAAAGAAGATGGTACAGTATTTGTTTCTTCACCAGATCATGATGGAGTAAATGAAGCTATTAGAATTATTGAAGGATTAACTAAGGAAGTTCAAGCAGGTGAAGTTTACTTAGGAAAGGTAACTAAAATAGCTGCATTTGGTGCATTTATTGAAATCTTACCTAATAAAGAAGGACTTTGTCATATTTCTAAATTAGATAAGAAGAGAGTAGAAAAGGTTGAGGATGTTGTATCTGTTGGAGATGAAATTTTAGTTAAAGTAACTGAAATAGACTCTCAAGGAAGAATTAACCTTTCAAGAAAAGATGCTCTTCCACAAGATGAGGTAACTGAATAATAAAAATGTTAAAAGAGAATTTAAAATAATTCTCTTTTTTTTACTATATAGAATAAATATGATAAGATTAAAATAAACTAAAAGCAAATCGATAAAAAATGGAGGTAAATATGTTTAATTTATATACATTAGATAATGGCTTAAGGGTTGTAACAGAATATATTGAGCATGTTAATTCTATAAGTGTAGGAATAATGGTTCAAAATGGTTCAAGAAATGAAAGTAAAGATGTTAATGGTATTTCACATTTTATAGAGCATATGTTTTTTAAGGGGACAGATAAAAGAAGTGCAAAGGAAATAGTACAAGAAATAGAAAATATAGGTGGACAAATTAATGCTTATACAAGTAAAGAAACTACTTGTTATTATATAAAAGCATTAAATACTCATGTTGATTTATGTCTAGACGTAATTTCTGATATGATATTAAATTCAAAATTCGATGAAGAAGAAATTGAAAAAGAAAAAGGTGTAGTTATTGAAGAAATAAATATGAGTCAAGATAATCCAGAAGATGTATTAGACGAAATACATTCAGAAGCTATCTTTGGAAATAATTCTTTAGCATATCCTATTTTAGGGACACCTGATAGAATAAAATCTTTTAATAGAAAAAAGATTAAGGACTATATTAGAACACATTATACTCCTTATAATTCTGTTCTTAGTATTTGTGGAAAATTTGATGAAAAAGAACTAAAAAAGCTTATTGAAGAGAACTTCGGAAAATGGAGTAAGGATGATATATATAATCCAACATATGAAGCTATTTCTTTAAATCATGGAAGTAAATATTCAGAAAAGCAAATAGAACAAGTTCATATAAATTTAGGGTTAAATGGGTTACCATATGCTGATGATAAGTCATATTCGTTAGTATTATTAAATAATATATTTGGTGGTGGAGCATCATCAATACTTTTCCAAAAAGTTAGAGAAGAATTAGGTTTATGCTATAGCGTTTATTCTTATATGCAACCATATTTAGGAGTTGGAACATTAAATATATATACAGGATTAAGCAATAAATATTGTGATAAAGCAATAAGTGTTATTAATAAGCATTTATATGATTTTGCTGATAAAGGTATAAGTAAAGAGTTATTAGAGATTAATAAAGAAAAGATTAAAGCAAGTTATATTTTAGGCTTAGAAAGTACTTCGTCTAGAATGTTTGCTAATGCAAAGTGCTTCTTGTTACAAAATAAAATAAAGACTCAAGAAGACGTTATTAATAGAATTAACAAAATAGATAATGATGACATAAACTATGTATTGGAGAGATGTTTTAAGCCAGGAATAGTTAGTAGTGCTTTTGTAGGGCAAGGAGTAGAAGCTGATAAATTAAATTCAATTATCAATGATTCTAAAGTTGCATATAAGAGTTGTACTGATGAAAAATTCCTATTGTAAGTTTTGCTTATAGTTGATATATTATTTAAGGAGAGTAAAGTGCTAACTGGGTTTTAAGATTATATGTAAAGTAATATATTACCTATTGAATGCATAATATTATGTATAACAAGGAGGTAAGTATTATGAAGGATTTTGAATATTACGAAAAAAAGCCAGAAAGTCAACTTAGAGACTTAAGTGAGTTAGAAAGATATGAAATTTTTAACTTAGAAAGTGCAGAAAAGTATGACAGCGCTCAAAATATTGATTTTATAATTGACGAAGAAGGATATCTTAAATTCCTGGTTGTTGGTATTAGTACAAGTAAGTTTAGCTTCTTTGGTAGTAAGGAATATGTTGAAATACCATGGGAATGTGTAACAAAGGTTGGAACTAATGTCATAGTAATCTCTGCCGAGGAAGGAAAGATAAAAAGAGCGAGAGCTTAAAAAACTTAAGGGGGAGATTCCTTGAATATCATAGTGCAAAAGTTCGGAGGAACATCTGTATCTACAGAGGAAAGAAGAAAACAAGTAATAAAAAAAATAGGGAAGGCAATTGAAAATGGATTTAAGCCAGTAGTAGTAGTATCTGCTATGGGAAGAATGGGAGAACCATATGCTACGGACACCCTATTATCACTTGTAGATAGTAATTTTAAAAATAATAATAAAAGTGCTCAAGATTTATTAATGTGTTGTGGAGAAATAATAAGTTCAGTAGTTTTATGTAATGATTTATATAAGCATGGAATAACTGCAGTACCATTAACTGGAGGGCAAGCAGGAATTATAACAAATGAAGTTCATACTGATGCACAAGCTATTGATGTAGATACTCATAATATAATAAAGATTCTAGAAGCTGGAAAGGTACCAGTAGTAACAGGATTCCAAGGAGTTACTAGAAATGGATTCTTCACAACTTTAGGAAGAGGTGGAAGTGATACCTCAGCATGTATATTAGGAGTTGCATTAAAGGCTAAAGAGATAGATATATATACTGATGTTGATGGTATAATGACAGCAGATCCAAGAATGGTAGAAGATGCATCTCTTATAAATGAAATGACATATAATGAAGTGTTCCAATTAGCTGATCAAGGTGCAAAGGTTATTCATCCAAAAGCTGTTGCTTTAGCTAAAAAGGGTAATGTACCATTAGTTATTAAGAATACTATGAATGATTCAAAGGGTACTGTAATTAAGAGTAATGTTTCAGAAGAGGAAAAAAGATTAATTTCTGGAATAACTCATTTAAATAATAGAATACAAGTAAGAGTAAGATTATCAGAAAATAAAGGTAAAAGCTCTTACAGAAGTCTTTTAGAATTATTAGCTAAAAATCATATTAGTTTAGACTTAATAAACATTTTCCCAGAACATCAAATGTTTACTATTGATTCAAGTGAAAAAGACAAACTTTCAGAAATTATGAGTAAGGCGGATATTAAGTATACTACTATTGAAGAATGTAGTACTATAGCTGTTGTTGGAGCTGGAATGAATGGAGTACCAGGAGTTATGGCAAGAATAATAAATACTTTAACAAGTAATGAAATTGAAATATTACAAACAACAGATTCAAATATGACTATTTGGTGTTTAATTTATACTAAAAAAGTTCCTGACGCAATAAGATTACTTCATAAAGAGTTTGGTTTAGGTAAATAGTTAATAAAAAGGTTCTTTAGTAAAGTTTAATATATTTTACTAAAGAACCTTTTTGTTTTATTTTATATAATAAATAATTATTAAGTGTATTTTAATATATAAGAATTTTATATATAATATATATATATATTATTTACGTAAGAAGGAGTAAGAGTTATGGAAATAAATTTTAATGAAAAAGCAAAAGAAGCCTTAGAAAATTTAGTAAGAGAAAGTTCAGAAGAATATGTAAGAATAAAAGTCTTCTATGGATGTGGAAGACCTGGATATGAATTATATTGTGATTTTAAGAGCGATGATGACGTTGAAGAAGTAATAGAGGGAATTAAGTTTGTTGTAAATAAAAAAGATGTTAGAGCTTGTAATAAGCTTGAAATTAGATATGATAAAGAAGTTTATAATAAGGGATTTTATATTAAAGATTTAGATTAGTATAGAGGCTATGCAATTTTTTTGCATAGCTTTTAATTTTATAAATATTATTAAAAAAATTTGGGAAAAATAATGTAAAAAGGTTAGAGGTGAAAAATATGAGCGATAAAACAATTAAAGAATTAAATAAATTTCTAACAGGAATTCATATGGGAGGGGCTACTTTTAAAGATTATTTAGATAAAGCACAAAATTTAGAATTTAAAAGTACTTTAAAAAAAATTATAGAATCATTTAAAGTACATGAAGCAGCTATAACTCATAGAATAGAAGCATTAGGAGGAAATGCAAGTGATTCATTGGGGATAAGGGGAAATATAGTAGAAGCATTTGAAAAGATAAAACTTATACCTGTTGATACAGATGCTGAAGTTTGTGAACATGCAATAAAGGCTATTAATATGGGAATAAAAAATGCAAATAAATTTATGGAAGAAAATAAAAATATGGAACAAAATGTAATGAATGATATAAAAGGTGTAATAAAAGATTATGATGATCATTTAGCTGTTTTAAACAATTTAAAAACTAAATTATGCAAATATTAGTGAAATTTTTGAGGTTATGGTATATACTTATTAAGAGAAATTATAGATTGTGAGGAATTTTTATGAAAAAATTATTAAAAACATCTGGAATATTAGGAATTTTGACTATTTTTGTTTTAATTTGTTTTGGATGCAGTAAGAATGTCGAAATGGTAAGACCAGCTACAGCAGAAGAAGCAATGGATTTATTTAATAAGTATAACTTAGAAAATAATGTAGAAGAAATGGTTAAATTATATTCAAATGAATATATAGATTATCTTGGATATGATGCAAACCAAATAATAAAGGTAATGAAGAAAAATAGAAAAGAGCTTAATATAAAATCATCAACAACAAAAAGTATAGAAGATATAAATGAAAATTTAAAAAAAGCAGTAGTAACTATTTCAGCAGTAGTAGATGGTAATGATACGACTGAGGATTATGTATATGCAATAATTAAAGAAGATAATGGATGGGCAGTTTCACCAGATGGTATTACTGAATGCATAGATTTTGATGTTCCAATGGATAAGGAAAAAGAATTTAATTTAAACTTAGTTAAAGAAGCTGTTCAATTTGATGGTGCACTTATAAGAGTTAATTTATATAATGGTACTAGTAATTCTTATGTTTTTGGAACTGCAGATGAGAAAACAGAAATTGTAGTTGAAACAACAGAAGGAACATTTAAAAGTGTAGTAGAAGAACCACAAAAAATAGATAAAAAAGCAAGAAGTTACTTTATAGCAAAAATTCAAGATTTAAAAGGTGACATAACAAAAGTTACAGTAACTTCATTATTTGAGCTTGATAAAGATGGAAATCCAATTGTAGATACTAAACAAGATATAACAGCTTATAGTAAATAAAATAAATACCAGTAGCTTTTTAGCTACTGGTATTTATTTTATTATTTTCTATAGCAGGTATTTTATTTACAATTTCATAGTATTTATTTATCATTCCTAAATTTATTACATTTTCAATAATACTATAATGTTTTTTGAAAGGAATACCTTTAAGAAAATCACTACAATTTACAAGACAATTTGAAATATAAAAGTCAATCTCATTAATACAAGATAAAATTAATTCATCAAAGCTTAATGAATTTGAGTTAAATAATACATTATATGGATTGAAATTATTAGTATTAAGATCATCTTTCAAATCATCAAGAGCATCTATTAAATAAATCCATTTTCCTATAAAATATCCAAGGTTATATAGATTTTCTCGTAGAGTATTTGAGTCATCTTCAAATTCATATGGATAATCACTCAAAATACTTCCCATTACATCACTAAAAGGATGAGTTATTTCATCTAAGGAAGAAAAATTTTTTTCTCTTTCAAGATAAGATAATAGTTCTATATTTTTTGAAATTTTATTAGAAATATTGTCTAATTCAAGTAAGCTTTTTTTTGACGATGAAGAAAGGAGAAGTTTAAAAAGTTTACTTTTTACACTTTTATCATCCTTTATGTTATCTTTTAGTTTGTAATCAAAAAGGAGTATACTTAAATTAGCACAATAATTTAAAGCATTTGTTTTTTTTGTTATTATAATGTTTTTACTTGGGTGTCTTAAACATTTAATTGAATCAAAATTTAGAGGAGTACCATAAAGTCCATCTAATAAAAATCCTATAAAGGTTAAGTCGTAATTTAAACAGAATCTTGGAATATTTCCGTATTCTCTTTTAATTTCATTACATAAACCACAATAATAGCTTCTAAAGTATTCAAATTCTTTAAACTTTAGTTCGCTTTTAAGAGGTGTAACATAGCCAAACATTAAACTTCTCCTTTATTAAGGTAAAATATATTTAAATAAGAACTAGCACATTCCACCGCCGCCTGAATTTCCACACATATTCATTCCGTTTCCGCCACCCATTAAGCTTTGCATAAGCATATTTTGCATAGGATTACTACCTCCACCCATGCCACCCATCATGTTAGCTATATTACCCATAGGATTAGCATTGTTAGCAGCATTATTCATTCCATTAGCAGGATTAGAGTTATTCATAGGATTAGCGCCACCAGCAGGATTAGCTCCGCCCATTGGACTACCAGCAGAATTATTCATAAACATATTTAAAATATTAGGATCTATTCCGCCTCCACCACCGGAGCCACCGCACATATTGTTTGTTTGACCGCCGCCACCACACATATTATTGTTATTATTATTAGCACTGTTATATTGCATTGCTCTAGCATAATTTGCTTTCATTTGTCTAACTTTTTTTACAAGAATCATTAAAGCTTGTTGATATTCTTCATTATTAGGATTTAATTCAGCTGCTGTTTTTAAATGATTTACACCAGCTTGAAACCATCCTTTCTTTAATAAAACAAATCCTTGTAGATAATTCCATTCTGGGGAAGTCTTATCAGCTATTAGATTAAGCTCTGTTTCAGCTGATAAAAATTGCTGATTTTCGATTAAGCTTCTTATATCTTTATATTTTAGGTTATTAGTCAATAAAGTATAAGCCTGATTTATCTCCTCGAGTTTATCCTCTGCAAGGGGTTCTTCAATGGAATCATTAAAATTATTTACACTATAGGTATTAGCTAATGATTCGTAAGCATCTTTAATTTCGTTTAATGAAGCATTTGGTCTTATGCCAAGCACTTTATAAGGGTTCATATATAAATCTCCTTAGAAAAGATTACTGAATTATTATAATATATTCAGAGTAATCTAAATAAGTGCTTCATATAAATTCTTAGAATTAAAGATTAAATACAATCAATTAAATCTCCACCCATACATTCACAACATTGATCTAAGCATATTAAATCGCAGCAACTAAAATTACCACAGTCACAACAATCACAACAGTCATCGCAACAGCAGCAAGAACAGCCACGATTACGACGTCTATAGCCATTGTTATAATAATCATCAGAGTAATGTCTATGCCTACTCATTAAGCTAATAAGATGATTTTTATATAGTGTATTATTAGGAGAAAGAGAAACAGCTGTTTTTATATGACTTAAAGCTTCATCAAACCAAGCTTTTTTTTCTAATAATAAACTATAAAGATAATGATAATCAGCATTTTCGTTAGAATATGAATATAATAAGCTTTCAGCTGATAAAAAATCTCTTTTATTAATTAGATTAATAATTTTGATAAATGAATTATTGTTAATAGAATATGAACTATTCATAATAATCACTCCTTAAGATATAGTATATAAGTATTAATTAGTTAAAAGTAATATTGTATTTATTATATACAATATTAAGAAATAAATCATTATTTAGAAAAAACAAAAGAAAAATTTAAAGATAATATTTACTATTATATAATAATTATGTTAGAATTATAAAAAATAATTTAAAAGGAGATAATTATGGAAAAGTTATTTTTACAATATCCAAAATGTACTACTTGTAGGAAAGCTAAAAAGTTTTTAATAGAAAACAATGTAAGTTTTAATGATAGAGATATTACTATAGATAATCCAACAGTAGAAGAATTAGAAAGATGGATAGAGTTAAGTGGATTAGAAGTTAAGAAATTCTTTAATACTTCAGGTGTATTATATAGAGAGATGAATTTAAAAGACAAAATAAAAGAAATGTCAAAAGATGAAATGATAAAGCTTCTTGCAACTGATGGAAAGCTTCTTAAAAGACCACTTTTAATATGTGAAGATAAAGTATTAGTTGGTTTTAAGGAAGAACAATATAAAGAAATATTATAAAGTTAAAGAAAGTATATATAAAAATAATCTATTGGGTAATATTAATTCAATAGATTATTTTTTATTTTAAGAAGTCTATGTTATTGTGGTAAAATATTTATTAGTGGTTTTTTATTGATAATTTTATCTATATAAAAAGCATTAATAAGTATTTATATAATAAATACAAAGTTTATTTAATGAGGTGGAAGAAGTTGGACATAACACAATTAAATACTTTAATATTAAAAAAAGATACGAACAATCGTCTACATAAAGGGATGAGATGTTATAAGGAAGGATTAGTATTGGATGTTAAGTCTATGGCAGATAAAGATTATGGCTCTTTAGATATTTATGGAAAAGTAATGTCAACTACTGATATTAATGTTTATAATACTAACTTATCTTTTGATATAAAGAAGAACGATTTAATTTATACAGAATGTAATTGTATTGATTTTGAAAATAACTGTGATTTTAATTCTACATATATATGCAGGCATATTGGAGCCACATTTTACAAGTTTATTGAAGCTGTGGAAGAAAAGAAAAGGTTAAAAAATAAATCAGATATTGTTACAAATGAGAGAAAAAAATTAGATTATGCTGAAATTATTTTAAAGGAAATTGATAGAATTATTAGACATAAAAAAGAAAAGGTAAACTTAAAAATAAATATTAGTAAAAAAAGCTTAAGTAAATATGATTTTTATTATGAGTTAGATTTAAAGATAGGAACTAAAAAATATTATGTGGTAAAAAATATAGCTGATTTAATTAATGCTAGAAAAAATAATATAAGAATATCATATGGAAAAGAATTTAAATATGATCCTGTAATTCATTATTTTTCAGAGGATGATGAGAGAATTTTAAATTTTATTGAAGAATATGTATCATTAAGGCAACCTTTTGAAAAAGAGTATTCTGTGCAAAGGATAACTAATAATGTTTTTGGAAGTAATAAAACTTTATTTATTCCACAAAGTGCTTTAAGAAGATTTTTAAATAATATTAAAAGTGAAAGTATTTCAATTACTAATGAAAATCAGACTATTGAAGACATTGAGGTTGTTAAGAGTGATTTACCTATAAAGTTTAATATAAAAGAAGAGGAAAGTGAAATAAAATTATCATCTACTTCAGAGTTACCAAGATCTATGACTTATAAGGGCGATGTTTATTTATATAATAATAAATTATATTTACCATCATTAAAGCAAATAAAATATTATAAATCTATAAATAATATTTTAAATAAAGAAAGTGTTATTTCCTTTAAAAATAAAAATAAGCAAGAAGTAATTAATAAGGTAATACCATTATTAGAAATTATAAGTGATGATATATATATCGAGGATAGTTTAAGTAAAAATATAATTAAAGAAGATTTAAAAGTTGAAGTTTATTTTGATAGAGAAAGAAACAAAACTTGGGCTGAAGTTAAAGCTATTTATGGTGATTCGAACTTTAATATATTAAAGGGGCCTAAGGATAATGAGTATATAATCAGAAATATAAATGAAGAAGAAAAATTAGAAAAAGAATTAAATGATTTATCATTCTATAGAAATAATGAAAAATTTATTTTTAATGGAAGTGATGAAAAGCTTTTTGATTTACTTTCAGGAGATTTAAGAAGTCTTAAGGAAAAAGCTACAATTTTTTACTCTGATAGATTTAGAGAAAGAAAAATTTATGGTTCTACATCAATTAATGCAAAAATTTCAGAAGGAAGTGGGAACTATTTAGATTTTACATTTAGTATTGAAAATGTAAATGAAGATGAGTATAAGAAGATACTTCAAGCTTTTAAGGAAAATAGAAAGTTCTTTAAGTTAAAAGATGAAAGTTTTATTGATTTCAGAGATGAAGAAGTTAGAAAATTATTTAATCTTGTTGATAGTTTAAGTGATGATGTAAATATAAAGTCTAATGAGATAAAGGTTCATAAAAGTAAATCAATATTTTTAAATGAGTGTATAAAGGATAATAATTTATTATTTGTTGAAGGAAAGGATATTGTAAAGCATATTGCAAATAAAGTAGAAAACCTAGAGGAAATAGATTATAAAATTCCACAAGAATTAAAAGCAACTTTAAGAGATTATCAATTAACAGGGTTTAAATGGTTTAAAACATTAAGTCATTATGAGTTTGGTGGAATACTAGCTGATGAAATGGGATTAGGGAAAACAATACAAACTATTGCATTTTTATTATCAGAAAAAAATAAAAAAAGTATTATAATTACACCAACATCATTAATATATAATTGGAGAAGTGAATTCGAAAAGTTTGCACCTACAATGAAGATAAAAGTTGTTCATGGTAATAAAGAAGATAGAATATTTACAAAAGAAGAAATAGAAGAATTTGATGTATTATTAACTACCTATGGAACTTTACGAAATGATTACGATTTATATGAAAATATAAAATTTGATTTTTGTATAATAGATGAAGGGCAAAATATTAAAAATCCTTTATCACAAAGTAGTGAGGTAGTAAAGGAGTTAAATGCAAAAGTGAAATTTGCATTAACAGGTACTCCTATAGAAAATAATTTAATTGAGTTATGGTCATTATTTGATTATATTTTACCAGGATATCTTTATTCAAAAAGAAAGTTCCAAGATAAGTTTATTAAAGCAGAGAAGGGTTCAGAAGAGCTTAAAAAACTTATTAAGCCATTTATATTAAGAAGATTAAAAAGTGATGTAATGAGTGAACTACCAGATAAAATTGAAAAGAGATTTTTAATAGAAATGACAGAAGAACAAAAGAAGGTATATAAGGCTTATGTAGATGATGTTAAGATAAAAATGAAAGAGAAAGATTTTACTAAAGATAAAATAACAATTTTCTCTTATTTAACTAAGCTAAGACAGCTTACATTAGATCCTTCAATATTAATAGATGGATACACTGGTGGTAGTGGTAAGATAGATGTTACTGTAGAACTTGTAGAAAACTTTATAAAAGAAAATCATAAAATACTTCTATTTTCACAATTTACATCCGTACTTGATAGCATAAAAAATATATTGGAAGCTGAGGGAATAGAGTGTTTCTATTTAGATGGATCAACAAAGGCTTCAGAAAGAGTACAGTTAGTTAATGAATTTAATGCTTCAGATAAGGTAAAGATATTCTTAATTTCATTAAAGGCTGGAGGAACAGGGCTTAATTTAACATCAGCAGATGTAGTAATTCATTTTGATCCATGGTGGAATCCAGCAATTGAAGATCAAGCAACAGATAGAGCTCATAGATTTGGGCAAAAGAATGTTGTAGAAGTAATTAAGCTTATCTCAAAGGGGAGTATAGAAGAGAAAATAATAAAGCTTCAGGAAAGTAAAAAAGAAATAATAAATGAGATAATGAGTGGAAATTATACTAATGGAGGATTCCTTAGTAGCTTAAGTTCTGATGAAATAAAAGAGCTTTTTAATTAATATAAAAGAGCACTGAAAATATTAATTCAGTGCTCTTTTCATATTATATTAAATTAATTAGATTCTTTTAATAAATTTTCAAGGTCAGAAATAATAACTTTAACTAAATCCAACTTTCCTTTTGCATAATCAGGATCATTTAACCAATCTATGCCCATTGATAAACATTTTTCAGTTTCTTTATATTCACTTAATAATTTTAATATTATATCATTATTCATATAATTTCAGCCCCTCTTCATACTATAAAATTTAACTACTCAACAGTTACTGATTTTGCTAAGTTTCTTGGCTTATCAACATCGCAACCTTTTTGTTTTGCAATATAGTAAGAAATTAATTGAAGAGGAACAACACTTACAAGTGGAGTTAGTATATCAATAGTTTTTGGAATATAAACTATTGAATCAACAACTTCTTTAGAAGTAGTATCACCTTCATTTACAACAGCAAAGATATTTCCACCTCTTGTAGAAACTTCTCTTACATTACTAATCATCTTGTCTTTTAAAGCTTCTTGAGTTAAAAGTGTAATTACAGAAGTATTTTTTTCTATTAAAGCAATAGGACCATGTTTTAATTCTCCACCAGCATAAGCATCACAATGGATATAAGATATTTCTTTAAGTTTTAAAGAACCTTCCATAGCTACAGCATAATCAAGACCTCTTCCTAAGAAGTACATATCTTTGTGATTATAGTGAGAAGAAGCAAATTTTTGAAGTTCATCCTTCATACCTAAAGCTTTTTCAATTTTGTTTGGTATTTCTAATAATTCAGATTTAATTTCTTCGATTTCACCTTTTGACATAGTGTCTTTTAATGAAGCAAAGTATAATCCTAAAATATAAAATGCTGCTAATTGAGTAACATATGCTTTTGTTGAAGCAACTGCTATTTCAGGGCCTGCTAAAGTATAGAATACATCATCAGCTTCTCTTGAAACAGAAGAACCAACAACGTTAGTAATAGCTAAGACTCTAGCACCTTGTTTTTTAGCATCTCTAAGAACAGCTAAAGTATCAGCAGTTTCACCAGATTGAGATACAACTATTAATAATGTTTTATTTGTTATCATAGGATCTCTATATCTAAATTCAGATGCAATATCAATTTCAACTGGAATTTTAGCGAATTTTTCTATTACTGTCTTACCAACAACTCCAGCATGATAAGCAGTACCACAAGCTACTACATAGATTTTATCAAAGTTTTCTAACTGTTCTTTAGTAAATGTAATATTATCAAGTGTTATTTCTTTACCTAAAGCTATTTTACCAGCTAGAGTATCTTTAACAGCTTTTGGTTGTTCGTGAATTTCTTTTAACATGAAATCTTCAAAACCACCTTTTTCAGCTGCATCTATATTCCAAGTAACGTGATAAATTTCCTTTTCTATTTTTTCGCCTTCTTCATTTTTAAGTTCAATACCTTTTTCTGTAAGAATTGCAAATTCTTTATCTTCTAAAAGGTAAACTTCCCTAGTATGGTTTAAAACTGCAGGAATATCTGAAGCAATGAAGCTTTCATCAGTACCAAGCCCAACTATAAGAGGACTATCTTTTCTAACAGCAATTATTTTATCAGGTTCATTTTTAGCAATAACACCAATAGCAAAACTTCCTTCAAGTTTAGAAGTTGCTTTAACTACAGCTTCAAATAAATCACCTTCATAATAGTAATCAACTAAGTTTGGTATAACTTCAGTATCTGTTTCAGAGAAGAAAGTATAACCTTTTGAAGTTAACCATTCTCTTAATTTCATATAGTTTTCTATTATACCATTGTGAACAACACTAATTGTAGCATTCTCTGTAGTATGAGGGTGAGAGTTAACATCAGATGGCTCACCGTGAGTAGCCCATCTTGTGTGTCCAATTCCTATATGACCTTCAATAGGATTTTCAATTAAGCTAGTAGCTAAATTATTTAAACGACCTTTAAATTTTCTAACATTAATTCCGTTATTAAGAATTGCAACTCCAGCAGAGTCATAACCTCTATATTCTAATTTTGATAAACCTTCTACTAATAAAGTAGATGCTTGTCTCTTTCCAACATAACCAACTATTCCGCACATAAATAAATCTTCCTTCCAAATTTTAAATTATTTTTTATGATTTTATTGTGAGAAGATATTCTAGTATTTAAAAAAGGGTATACTAATACTAGGACATCAAAAAACACAATGAAGGTTTTAACACCAGACTAGGATTGTCCTACAAATCACTTCATAGTTTTACTAGTCGCTAACGGTAGTGCGATACCGTGGGGCACCCGCCGAAGAATTCGATTCTCCCCATCCTCGTCAACTTAAGTGAGCCTCTAAATCTTCGATTTAGTCAGGCGAACTTACTCAGCGGAAGCTGAGTTTCCTTAGGGTTAGGCAAATTTATTTTTAATTACTAAAATTATAATTATATTTTGCCCAATTAAGGATTATAAATTCACTTAAGTTCTGGCGCTTTTATGAAATTATTTTCTGGCATTTTACTATAATAATCACTTCCTTTATCAATTATTTAGTATACCACCACATCATTTTACCATAAAAATAAAATTTGTCTACAGTGAAACTAAAAAATGGGATACAATCCTTAAATTGTAACAATATGCAATATTAATATATGCAAAAAAGAAAATAAAGTAGATAAAAATAATAAAATCAGGAAAAATGAAAAAGTTTTTTTGAGTAAATGTTTTCTATAATATATAGAAAGTAAAGTTAAAAGAATAATTTTATTAATAGTAAATTTAAAATTATTAATATTTAATTATATAAGAAGTTTTTGAAAAAATAATATTTTTATGGATAAAGAGTAAATGTAATGTATAAATTCAATAATATTTGTCAACAATACATAAGAGAATTTTAAAAACATTGGAGGTAATGTGAAGTGTCAAATTTAGAAATGAATAAAAGACCTATAGATGTTCCCAATAGTGCAAAGAAAGCAAGAAGAAATGGGAAGGTTCCAGGTGTATTATACGGTAAGAAGATTAATAACTTATTGTTTGAAGTTGGAGAATTAGAATTATGCCATGAAATAGGTGTTAATGGAGAACATGGTGTATTAGAATTTAACTTAGATGGAGAAACTCATAAGGGATTAATAAAGGAAGTACAAAGAGATCCAGTTACTAATAAAATAATTCACTTAGACTTAGAAGAGTTAAAAGGTAAGAATAAAATAGTTTCAGCAGTTCCTATTCATTATATAGGAGAAGAATATTTAAATAAAAAAGGAATTGTATTACAAAAAGAAAAAGATAGTGTAAAGGTAGAATGTTCAATAGAATCATTGCCTAAATATATTGATTTTAATATCGGAACTGGAAATGTTGGATCAGTTTATAAATTTGGTGATTTAGAAGTTGCATCAGAAATATCTGTTTTAGATGATTTAAATTCAGTTATTGCTTCAGTAAGTTATGAACGTAAAACTGTTCAAGAAGATATGGAATTAGCACAAGAACAGGATACAAAAGGTATAGCAGAATAGAAAAAAATAAACTAAAAATAATAGATATAGATAATTTTCTCTGTATCTATTATTTTTTTATTTAAATTTTTTAAAGTTTGGTATATAATAACTAAAGTATGGATAGTGAAAATGTTTAGGAGGGATAATATGGATTACAAAGAGAGATATAATGAGTGGTTAAACTCAAAGGTAATATCAGAAGCAATAAAAGATGAGTTAAGAAACATTAGTGATGAAAAGGAAATTGAGGATAGATTCTATAAAGAATTAGATTTTGGTACTGGTGGATTAAGAGGTGTAATTGGAGCTGGAACTAACAGAATGAATGTATATACAGTTTCAAAGGCGACACAAGGATTTGCAAACTATTTAAATAAATCTTTTGAATCACCAAAGGTAGCTATTGCATATGATTCAAGAAATATGTCAAAGGAATTTGCAGAAGCGGCTGCATTAACTCTTTGTGCAAATAATATAAAGGTATTTTTATATGAAAGTTTAAGACCAACTCCAGTACTTTCATTTGCAGCAAGACATTTAAAGTGCCAAGGTGGAATAGTAATAACTGCTTCACACAATCCAAAGATATACAATGGATATAAGGTTTATGATGAATTTGGTGGTCAAGTTACAGATGAAAAAGCAGGTATAATAATTGGAGAAGTTAATAGCATAGTAAATTATGAAGATATAAAATCTATTTCTGTTGAAGATGCTTTAAAGGATAATCTTTTAGAGTATATTGGAGAAGAAGTAGACAAAGCATATATTGAAGAAGTTAAAGGACTTACAATAAGAACCGAATTAGTAAAAGAAAAAGCTGAAGACTTAAAAGTTATATATACTCCAATACATGGTAGTGGTAATATGCCAGTAAGAAGAGTATTAGCTGAATTAGGATACACAAATGTAGAAGTTGTTAAGGAACAAGAAATGCCAGATGGTAACTTCCCAACAGCATCTTATCCAAATCCAGAAAATCCACAAGTTTTTGAGTTAGCTTTAGAAATGGCTAAAACAAGCAATCCAGATATAATTTTTGGAACAGACCCAGACTGTGATAGAATTGGTGTTGTAGTAAAAGAAAACAGTGGAGAATATAAAGTTTTAACTGGTAACCAAACAGGACTTTTATTAACAGATTATATGTTATCAGCACTTAAAGAAGAAGGTAAATTACCTTCAAATGGAGTTGTAATCAAAACTATAGTTACAACTGAAGGTGCAAGAGCTATAGCTAACTACTATGGTGTTGAAATAATGGATGTTTTAACTGGATTCAAGTACATTGGAGAAAAGATAAGACAATTCCAAGAAGCTGGAGATAAAAAGTATTTATTCGGTTTCGAAGAAAGTTATGGATACTTAGCTGGAGAATTCGTAAGAGATAAAGATGCTGTAATAGCATCAATGTTAATAGCTGAAATGACTCTTTACTACAAAGAACAAGGAAAGAGCTTATATGAAGCATTAATAGATCTTTACAATAGAATTGGATTCTTTAAAGAAGACTTAATTTCAATTGAGTTACAAGGTAAAGAAGGACAAGAAAAGATTGGTAAGTGCTTAGAATCATTAAGAAGTACAGCATTAACAGAAGTTGATGGAGTTAAGGTTGCTACTAAGCTTGACTATAAGTTAAGTAAAGAAGAAAACTTAATTAATAATACTGAAAGTGTTATCAATTTACCTACATCAAATGTATTAAAATATATATTAGAAGATGGTTCTTCATTTGTTGTTAGACCTTCAGGTACTGAACCAAAAATGAAGATCTACTCAGCAGTTAAAGGTGAAAGCTTAGTAAATGCTGAAGAAAAGCTAGCAAGATTTAATGAAAAAGTTATGGAAATAATAAACGAAAAGTTAGCATAATATAAGAAAAAGCTATCGGGATGCCGATAGCTTTTATTATTTTAGTATTTAAATTGAAAGTTTTATGTTAATACTGTATTATGAATAATGAAATAATTTACTAAAGGAGTGTAACTTATGGATTATAAGGTAAAAATTAAAGAAAGATTAGGTAAGTTATTATTTTTAGAAATGAATAAGGATGGGTTTAAAGAAAATATAGGAATACCATCATATGTAGCTTTTAAAAATAAAGATTTATATTTACCAATTAGTTCCGAATATATTAGTTCTAATATAAATGATGAAATAAAAATCAAGAATCTTCCAATATATTATTTTATAGAAGGTATGTTCATTGTAATTGGAAGTGATGAAAATTTAAGATTTAATGATGACTATGAGCTTATATTAGATTACATTAAGGATACTGAAACTTGTATAAAATCTTTAATAAGCAAAAGAATAGAAGAAAAGAGATATTTAGATGCATATCTTCTATTAAAAGGTTATTATACATATTCTAAAGATTTAGAAGTTATGAAAAAAATATTACTTGTAGGGGAGACTATTAAGGAGGAAGAAGCAAGTTTTAAAGATATATTACTTGAAGATATAGACTATTGTATATCAAATAAGTTAAAAATTGCTGATCCATATTTATATAAGGCTATACTTTTAAAAGATGATGGTGATTTTAAAGGAGCTAAGGTTGCAATAAATGAGTACTTCAATAATGGTGGAAAGGTAACACCAGAGATTGAAATAATAAATAATGATATAAATAATATATCAGATTATGAAAAGGCAATAGAACTATTAGCAGAAGAGCCAGCTAAAAGTATAGAAATATTACTTAGATTAGGTGAAGAGTTTGAAGAAAACCCACTTATTTTCTATTATTTAGGAATAGCTTTTAGAAAATTAGAAAATTATCATAAAGCTATTTATTACTTAAAGGAAAGTATAAAGAGAGAAAGTGGAATTCTTGAAGTTATAGTTGAATTAGGATTAAATTATGCATGTATTGGTGAATTTGAAGAGGCTATTAAATATTTTAAGAAGGCCTTTGAAGCTTCAAGAGATGTTGAAATATGTACTAATATTATTATGTGCTACTTAAATCTTAATGATATAGAAAATGCTAAATTACATTTAGATATAGCAAAAAAATTAGATCCTGAAGATGAAATAGTTAAACAATTAGAAGCTATGATAAATAAGGGATAATAAAGGATGAGTTTATATGGGGAAAAAAGAAAAGTTCAAAACTATAAATATATTAGGTTATAATATATTTTCAGAGAATATAGAAAAATGTGTAAAAACTATATTTTCTTATGATAAGGTGCATGTTGTATCTGGAAATCCTGAGGTTTTATATACAGGATTAAATAATAAGGAATTATATGATAACTTTACAGCAAAGTCATCTTTAATAATACCAGATGGTGTAGGAACACAAATTAGTGGTAAAATTTTAAAAACACCTGTTGAAGAAAAGATTGCTGGAATTGAACTTATGAAAAGAATAATAAATGAATGTGAAAAAAGTGGTGAAGGAATTTATTTATTAGGAGCAAGTGAAGAAAATTTAAAAGTTTGTGCAGCTAATATATTAAGAGATTATCCTAAGATTAATATTGCTGGATATCATAATGGTTTTTTTGATTTAGAAAATCCAAAAGAAATATTAGAAGAGATAAAAAGTAAAAAGCCACTTGCTTTATTTGTTGCAATGGGATGTCCAAGGCAAGAAAGATTTATAGCAAAATATATGAATGAGCTTCCATGTAAAATATTTATGGGAGTTGGTGGAAGTTTTGACGTAATTGCTGAAAAAGTAAATAGAGCTCCAAGATGGATGATCAATATAGGTATGGAATGGGCTTATAGGGTAGCTAAAGAACCATGGAGAATTAAAAGACTTGGAAGTATTCCTAAGTTTATATGGATTGTTATAAAAAGTAGGGGAAAGAATAAAAAGAAGTAAAGATTTAATTGTTGTTTTAGGCAATAATTATATCAATTTAAAGTATATTGATAAAAGTTTAGTTATAAACAATAGAGCTTATATAAATGTATACATTGTATATTTTAATATAAGCGTATAGAAGGGATGATGAGAGTGGAAAAAGTAAGTATAATCATACCTGTATATAATGTAGAAAAATATTTAAAAAAATGTTTAGACTCAATAACAAATCAAAGTTATAAAAACTTAGAAATAATAATAATAGATGATGGATCTACAGATAATAGTTTAGAAATCGCAAAAGGGTTTGAAAAAAATGATAGTAGGATAAAATTATTAACACAAAAGAACTCTGGTGTAAGTGAAGCTAGAAATGTAGGAATAAAAACTGCTACAGGAAAATACATAACTTTTGTTGATAGTGATGATTGGTTAGAGCTAGATATGTATGAAAAGTTAATGGAGAGAATTGAAAATCCATATAAGTATTTAAAACCTGATATTATGTTAGAGGGTAAAGATGAATGTGATTATAGTAGCAATGAAATTGATTCTATAATTTATAGTTTCACAAGAGAATATAAGGATAGAAGTGAAGCAGAGGTAATTCCTTTTGACAAGAATGTAATTTTAGTAGATGAAGAAATATATAGTAAGTGGATTCTAAATTTAATATCAGGCGAAGATGAGAGAGAAAGCTATATAATGGCTAGTATTTGGAGATGTATTTATAGAAAGGATATAATTGATAGGTATAATATTTTATTTGATAAAGAATTATCTTATGCTGAAGATTTAGTATTCAATTTAAAGTATTTCATTAACTCAAAAAAAATATATATATACAATGAAGCTTTATATCATTATAGATTTAACACAAATTCTGCAGTAACTAAATATGATAATGAACTTTGGAAGAAGAATTTAAAAGTAAATGAAGTTATTGATGATATTTTCAATAAAAATGAAGATAGAGCTAATAATGATATTAAAATTAATAATGATTTAAAAGAAAGAATTAATAGTAGGTTAATTTCTGTATGTGTTGGATCATTAGTTAATATATTTCATGAAGATAATAAAGAATCGTTAAATATTAAGTATAAAAAGGTGAAAGATATACTAAATGATAAAAAACTGGTAGATGTTAAGAAAAACTATAATATTAAAAATAAAAAATATAAGCTTTTAACTAGTAATATTCCAATTATACCAATAGCCATTATTAATTTGAATAAGATAAAAAAGAGCTTAATAAAATAAAAAGTCATTTGTAAGTATTTTTAAGTTAAATATAAAAGGAGAAAAAATGAGAACTAAAAAGGCATTAATTAATTCAAGCACAAATATATTATGTTTTATTATTGCGTTTATACCTAGCTTAGTTATTAGAAAGATTTTTTTAGATACATTAGGAAATGATATTTTGGGATTAAACTCTTTATTTACTAATATAATAGGGTGGCTTTCTATAGTAGAGTTAGGCGTTGGAACTGCAATTGTCTATTCGCTTTATAAGCCTTTTGCAGATAATGATAGAAGTCAGATAAGAGCGTATATAAGGTTCTATGGAAAGTTCTATAGAAGTATAGGTTTTGTTATATTAATAATAGGATTAATAATTACACCTTTTTTAAAGTATTTTATAAAGGGTGATATTGATTTAACTTTAGTAAGTGTAAGTTTTATATTATTCTTAATTAATAGCTTTATATCATATATGTTTTCACATAGGTTATGTATATTAAATGTTGCACAAGAAGAATATAAGGTTACAATTGGAACTACAATTTCAAAGCTTATAATAACATTAATTCAATATCTTATGCTTAAGGTATATCCAAATTTCTTGATATTTATAGTAGTACAGATAGTAGTAAATCTTGTATACTTCATAATTATAAATATGTATATAACTAAGAAATATCCTTGGTTAAATGAAAAAAAAGAAAACTTAGATGAAAAAACAAGCAAGAGCCTATTAAAAAATGTTAGAGCTATGTTTATGCATAAAATAGGGGATTTGGTTGTTAATAGCACTGATAATATAGTAATTTCAAAGTTCGTTGGACTTGGAGCTTTAGCTAATTATGCAAATTATCAAATGGTAATTGTAGCATTTCAAACTGTGGTAAGTAGAGGATTAATTGGACTTACTGCAAGCATTGGGAATATGTTATCTACAGAAGATAAAGAAAAAGCTTATAATGTACATAAAAAAGTGTTTTTCTTAAACTTTTGGGCTGTATCTTTTATTGTAATATCCTTATATAATACATTAAATCAATTTATAGGAATGGTTTTTGGTGAGAAGTATTTATTAGATGCATTAACATTTGCAATAATATTAATGAATGTTTACTTTGCATCAATGAGAGGATCTGTTGAGCAATTCCAAAGTGGAAGTGGTAATTTCTATCAAGATAGATATGCGCCGATAGTGGAATCAATAATAAATATAGTAGCATCAATTGTTTTAGTAAGATATATAGGTATTGCAGGTGTATTTATTGGAACATTAATATCTAATTTTACAGTAGTTTTTTGGACTAAGCCTTATGTTGTGTATAAATATGTTTTTAACAAGAAACTTATAGATTACTTTAAGATGTATTTTAAATATTTAGTTATAGCATTAATTCCATTGATAATTACTGGATTTGCTACAGCGCCATTTAAAAATGATTATAGTATAATAAGCTTTATTATAAATTGTATAATTAATGTAATAATAATTAATTTATTTTATTTAGTGGTATTCTTTAAAAGTGAAGAATTTAAATATTACTTATCAATATTTAAAAGAAGATAAAATACTAATAGAAGTAAATAGATAATAAAAAAGGGATGCATAGGAGGATAATATGAAGATACTGTTTATAGCTTGTTATTCACCATTAATAAATAATTCAGCATCTATTGAAACTTTACAATACTTAAATAATTTAGCTAAAATTGAAGGAAATGAAGTTCATCTTTTAACTGTAAATTTCCCGGAAAATTCAATTTATTATGATAAATATATTTTAAGTATGTTAGATAAAAGAGTTAAGATGCACGTTGTTTCAGGTGGAAAGATATTTGAAAAAATAATGCCAAAGAAATCTAATAATGTTGAAAATAATAGTAGTAGTTCAAATAAAAAGAGTGTAGTTAAAACTATTTTAAAAAAAGGAAAATCTTTAGTTGCTATTCCTGATATGTACTTTAATTGGGCAAGGAGAGCATCAAAATATGGAATAGAACTAACTAAGAAGGAAAAATTTGATGTTATATTTTCAATGCATGAACCACCATCAAGCCATATTTGTGCATTAAAAATTAAAGAAGAATTTAAGGATATTCCATGGGTAACCTATTGGAGTGATCCATGGCTTAAAGATTCTACTAGAGAGCATATTAGTGCAGCTAGAAGGAGATTTGAAGGTAATTATGAAAAGAAAATTGTAGAGCTTAGTGATAGATTTATTTTTGTAACGAAAGCTAACAGAGATGATTATATAAATAGTTATAAAATTCCTGTAGAAAAAACTTTTGTAGTAACAAGAGGATATGATGAAAAACAATATGAAGAAATAAAGCTTAAGGCTAATCCAACTAAAATTTTAAAGAATAAAATTAATTTTGTTTATGCAGGAGAAATTTTTGCAAAGCTTAGAGATGTAAGACCTTTTATAGAAGCGTTAAATAATATAAAAGGCAGAGATATAGAATTATTCAATAAATTAAATGTTTTATTCTTTGGAAATATAGATGATGAAGAAATAAAAAATCAACTTATGAATGTTGATAATATAACTGTATCATCTAGAATTCCATACGATGAAGCTTTAGGTTATATGTTGAGTAGTGAAGTTTTACTTCTGTTTGGTAATAAAAACTCAAAACAAATACCAGCTAAAATTTATGATTATTTTGGAGCTAATGGACTTATATTTGTAATCCTTGGAGATGAAAATGATCCTATAAAAGATGTTGTTTTAGACAAGAAAAAATGTATAGTAGTAAATAATAATTCTAAAGAAATAGAAGATGGAATTGAAAAAATGGTTAATATTTTAAATAGCAATGAGAACTATGGTCCCATTGAAGAATATAAGTGGCAATATATTTCTAAAAAGCTTAATGATATTTTAAAGGGGTAATTATTATGCATATAATGTTTATACCTTCTTGGTATGATAATGATAGAAATAAGGTACATGGTAGTTTCTTTAGAGAACAAGCAACTAAGCTTCAAGAAAGTGGGGTAAAGGTTACTGTTGCATATAATGAGATTTGGCCATTGACATTAATGGGAAAAGTTAAAGAAAAAAGCGGATTATCTTTCAAAGTTGAAAAGGGATTAAGAACTTATAGATATAAGAATTATAACTTTATACCTAAGCATCCTTTAATGTTTAATATTTTTGATAAAAGAATGGAAAAACTATATAAGGAAGTTGTTGAGAAAGAAGGAAAGGTAGATATTATACATGCACAGTCATCATTGTGGGGTGGAATTAGTGCAGCTTATGTTGCTAAAAAGTATAATATTCCTTTAGTTATTACTGAACATTCTTCTGTAAAAAGAGGTGCCTATGTTAGAGAAAGTTATTATAAAAGAATAATTGATTCTTACAAAAGCGCAGATAAAATAATAGCTGTTGGAAATGGGCTTAAAAAAGAAATAGAAGAATTAAGTGAAAGAAAAGATATAAAGGTTATAGGAAATTTAGTTGATTTATCACTATTTGACATAAGAAATATTAATAAGGAAACTAATGAATTTACATTCTTTAGTATTGCCTTTTTAGAAGGTGAAAAAGGCTTTGATACTTTAATTAAAGCTTTTGCAAAGGAATTTAGAAATAAAAAAGTAAGATTAGTCATTGGTGGAGATGGAAGTCAGAAGGAATGGCTAAAGGAAATAACTAAAAATGAGGGTGTAGAAAATCAAGTAATCTTTACTGGTGCATTAGCTAGAGAAGAAGTAGCTCAATGGATGAATAAGTGTGATACATTTGTATTACCCTCTAGATACGAAACTTTTGGGGTAGTTTATATAGAAGCTTTAGCAAGTGGAAAGCCTGTTATTGGGGCTTTTAATGGTGGAGCTGAAGATATAGTAAATAAAGATGTTGGAATACTTGTTGAAAAAGATAATATAGAACAATTAAGTGAAGCTATGAATTATATTAAAACAAATATTAACAAGTATAATCCAAGTCAAATAAGAAGATATTGTACTGATAAGTTTAGTGCAAAAGTAATAATAAATAAGATAATTAGCACTTATGAAGAGGTACTTAAATAAGGGGGATAATTATGGATTTTAAAGAATATTCAATTGATAAATTTTTATATGAGTTAAAAACAGATTTGCCATCTCCGGGTGGTGGTAGTACGGCAGCATTAGTTTCAGCTCTTGCTGGTGCTTTAAATTCAATGGTATATTCATTTACAGTTGATAAAAAAGTTTTCGAAAAATTAGATGATGATAAAAAAGAAAAGATGAGAAATTTAAAGAATGAATGTGAAAACTTCATAAATAAAAGTATGTTTTTTATGGAAGAGGATAGAAATACATTTACGGCTTTAATGGATTGTTTTAAGTTACCTAAGGAAACAGAAGAAGAAAAGTCTTATAGAAGTAAAACAATAAGAAAAAAAACAATAGAAGCTATGGAAGCCCCATTAAACTTAGCAAAAACTGCTTTAGGATTTTATGAAAATATAGAGTTTGCAGTTGAGTATGGAAATAAAAACTTAACTTCAGATGCAATTGTATCTGCAATACTTTTACATAGTGCAATAGAAAGTGCAGTAGTAAATGTATTTGTAAATTATAATTCTTTAGGAAATAAAGAAGGATATGAAAATATACCTAATGAATGCAGAGAAATAATGTCAGAATCGTTAAATAAAAAAACAGAAATAGTAAAAGATTTTGGAATATAAAATTAAAAGTCATAATAAATAAGTTTACTTCTTATTTATTATGACTTTTTTGTTGAAATACTTAGGTTAATTATACGTTAAATATGTTATTGATAGTCAGGAAGTTCATTAAGTGATTTAAACTCATAACCATCAGCTTTAATTTGCTCAAGTACTGTTTTTAGAACAGCAGTATTTGTTTTAGAAACAGCATGTATAAGCATTATACATCCAGGGTGCACACCGTTAGTAATTTTTTTAATTGCTTCTTCTTCGCTAGGTTGATTATCTATAATCCAATCTTTGTAAGCAAAACTCCAAAAGATAGTTTTATAACCAAGATCTTTAGTTTTCTTTAAAGAATTAATTGAATATTTCCCCATAGGTGGTCTAAAGAATTTTGGCATATCAGTACCAACAATTTCTTTGTAAGCTTCTTCTACATCGGTAAATTCTGCTTTGAATTTTTCAAGGTCTGTAATAGTTGCCATTGATGGATGATGGTTAGAATGGTTACATACTAAGTGACCTTCATCAGCCATTCTTTTTATAATTTCAGGATTTTGAGTTATATAAGGCTTAACAACGAAGAAGGCTGCTGGCACATTTTCTTCTTTCAAAACATCTAATATCTTTGGTGTATAACCATTTTCATATCCTTCATCAAAAGTTAAATAAATAACCTTTTCGTTAGTATCACCTAAATAGTAAGCATCATATTTAGATAAAAGTCCTGTAGCCTCTTTAGGGCATTCGGGTAATGTATCTTTACCTCTATTTACAAAATACCAATTTAATTCAGTGTCATCTGATGACTGTGTATTAGAATGGCTAAAAGCAATTGTAGATAAGCAGCTTATTGATAAAATAAAAGCTAGCATGAAAATAAATAACTTATTTTTTCTCATTCTAAATCCTCCCTTTCATAAGTTATATTAGTATGTTTTGTATATGACGAGATAATACACGTGGGAAAAAGAGGTGAAGCTATAAAAATAATGGAAAAAAATAAAAAGAAAATATTGACAGGTGGTAAAAATAGGAATATACTTGTAAAAGAATAAATTATTTAGGAGGTAGGAATATGTTAAATATTAGATTTAGAAATTATAAAGAAAATAAAATAATTGAAAATAACCCTATCTCTATGTTTTTATATAACTAAAAATAGTTTATATAAAATTTATTTTTAATTTTACTTAGTAAATAGAGGTGGTGGTTATTAACCATGGCCTTTTTGTATATTTTTATAAAAAGTATATTCTATCATATTATGATAATGAAAAGCCGTGGTATAGCCATGGCTTTTTTTATTCTAAAGGAGGAGAGGTTATGGAAAATGGAGATCTAAAAGATGGATGACCATTAAATTTTAAACTAAAGGGGGAGTCAATAATGACTAAAGTATTTAAGTACGTATTAAAGTATAAGGGAACATTGATTTTTGGAACTATATCTATGCTTATTGTTATTGGTGTTGATTTATTAATTCCATATATGCAACAAATATTTATAGATGATGGAATTATTGCAGGAAATGAGAAAAGCATATTTTTTGTTCTAGGGGCTATATTGGCGATTTCAGTAATTAAAGCAATATTTGGGTATAATAAAGAATTTAAATATGATTTATTGAGTACATGGGTTCACCAAGATATTAAAAATGATCTTTTTACTCATATTCAAAAATTAGAATTTAAGTATTTTGATGAAATGAATACTGGAGAGTTAATGTCAAGAATTGGAGAGGATGCAGAGAATATATGGCAGACTATAGGTTTTGGACTAAGACTTTTCGTTGAAAATATAATTTATTTCGTTATATCAACAATAATTTTATTTTATTTAAATTGGAAATTAGCTTTAGCATGTTTTGTTGTTATGATTCCAATAGGATTTATTGCGGTACAGCTTGAAAAGAAGTTTGGTAAATGCTATGGAGAAATAAGTGATAAAACAGCAGAAATAAATACTACAGCTCAAGAGGATATAGCAGGAATTAGACTTGTTAAAGCCTTTTCAAGAGAAAAATATGAAATAAGCAGATTTTTAAAATTAAATAGATCTTATTATGATTTAAATATGAATCAGGCAAAAGTAATAGGTAATTATTTTCCTAAAATAGAGTTCTTAACTAATATTTCATTAGTGATAATGATAGTTTTAGGTGGATATTTAGTTATGAATGAGGAAATGTCAATTGGAGTTTTAGTAGCTTTTAGTGGGTATATATGGAATCTTATATGGCCAATGAGAATGCTAGGAGAACTTACAGATTTAATTTCAAGAAATTTAGCTTCTGCAAAAAAAATATTTGCAATTATTGAAAGAGAACCTGAAATAAAAAGTGGTTTATTAAATGATACAAATATTAAAGGGGATATTAAATTTGAAGATGTTAGTTTTAGCTATAATGATGAATTAGTATTAAAAAATATTAATTTAGATATTAAAGCAGGAAGTACTGTAGCTATAATGGGCACTACAGGTTCAGGAAAATCAACTTTATTAAACCTTATAGGAAGATATTATGATGTAAAAGAAGGTTGTATAAAAGTTGATGATGTTGATGTTAAAAACTATGATTTAGAAGTTTTAAGAAGTAGTATGGCAATTGTGCCACAGGATACTTTCTTATTTTCTGATTCTATATTAAACAATATAAAGTTTAGTAATGAAAATGCAGATATAGGTGAAGCAAAGAAATATTCTAAATTAGCATGTTCTTTAGATTTTATAGAAGATTTAGAACAAGGATTTAATACTGAAATAGGAGAAAGAGGAATAGGACTTTCAGGAGGTCAAAAGCAAAGAATATCTATTTCTAGAGCATTAATAAGGAATTCTTCAATTTTGATTTTAGATGATTCAACTTCAGCTTTAGATATGGAAACAGAACAAGAGCTATTAAGAAATTTATCACAAATGGAAAAGCAAAGTACAACCTTTATAGTTGCACATAGGATTTCAGCAGTTAAAAATGCAGACTTAATAGTTTATTTAGAAAATGGTGAAATAAAAGAAAAAGGAACTCATGAGGAACTATTAAAATTAAAAGGTGCTTACTATGATATTTATTGTGAGCAGTTTAAGGATTTTAATCTTTTAGAAGAGGAGGTTATATAATATGCAAAACAATATAAATAAAGATGAAGAAGTTATGAGACGTAGCAAAAGTGAAATAACTATGAAGTTATTAGCGTACCTTAAGCCATATAAAATTAAGTCATTTTTAGTAGTTTTATTGATGATATTTGTAATGGTATGTGAAATAGTAAATCCCTTATTATTAAAAATAGCTATAGATGATTATATAAGTAATAAAAATGTTAATGGACTAATATTAATAGGCGTTTCATTAGTATCATTAAATTTAGTTGCTTGGGGATTGTCAAAAATAAGATGGAAAGTAATAACTAGCATAACTAATAATATTTTAGTAAATATAAGACATGAGCTATATAGCCATATTCAGTATTTATCCTTTGATTTTTTTGATAGCAGACCAGTAGGAAAAATACTTGCAAGGGTTGTTGGCGATGTTAATGCATTAAAAAATTTGTTTTCTCAAGCAATACAGTCATTTATTCCACAAATAATTAATTTGTTTTGTGTTGCAATAATAATGTTTATGCTTAATGTTAAATTAGCTTTAGCATCAATAATATTATTACCTTTATTAGGATTTGCAATGTTTTGGATAGAGATTTATTCAAGAAGAAGATGGGAAACTTATAGAAATAAGCGTTCAAATTTAAATGGATTTACCCACGAAGATTTTTCAGGAATAAAAGTTGTACAAGGATTTGCTAAAGAAAAAGGAACGGAAAATAACTTTAAAAATATGGTGGGAGAATTAAGTGATTCTTTTGTAAGTGCTGTAAGATTAAATGATTGCTTCTGGCCATTAGTAGAATTATCTTGGGGAGTAGGAACTCTTGTAGTTTTTGCTGTAGGATACTTTTTAATAAAAAATGGTGAAATAGAAATAGGTACTTTAATAGCATTTTCAATGTATGTTGGTATGTTCTGGAGACCTATTATGAATCTTTCAAGTTTTTATAATACTCTAATTACAAACTTTTCTGCAGCAGACAGAATTTTTGACATATTAGATGTAGAGCCTGTTATAAAAAATTCTTTAAATGCTAGACCAATTGGAAAAATTCAAGGTAATGTAGAGTTCAAAAATGTTACTTTTTCTTATGATGATGAAAATGAAGTGTTGAAAAATGTAAGCTTTAAAGTTTCGAAGGGGGAAAAGATTGCTTTAGTAGGAGCTACAGGTGCTGGTAAAAGTACAATAGTTTCATTATTAAGTAGATTTTATGATCCAACTGAAGGAAAGATTTTAGTGGATGGAAAAGATATAAAAAATGTTGATTTAGAAAGTTTAAGAAGCCAAATGGGAATTATGCTACAGGATACATTCTTATTTTCAGATTCTATTATGGAAAATATCAGATATGGAAGACTTGATGCTACTGATGAAGAAGTTATTAATGCAGCTAAGGCTGTAAATGCTCATAAGTTTATTACGGAATTAGAAAAGGGATATGATACTGAAGTTAATGAAAGAGGATCAAGATTATCTTTAGGTCAAAGGCAGCTTATATCTTTTGCAAGAGCACTTCTTGCAAATCCAAGAATATTAATTTTAGATGAGGCAACTTCTAATATTGATACTCAGACAGAAAAGCTAGTTCAGGAAGGTATAGAAAGGATTCTTCATGGAAGAACTTCATTTGTAGTTGCTCATAGACTTTCGACCATTAGAGATTGTGATAAGATTATGGTTATAAATGATGGCGAAATTGAAGAGGTTGGGAATCATGAAGAACTTCTAAAGAAAAAAGGAAGTTATTATGAGCTTTATATGGCACAATATAACTTCTTAAGTGAAGGAGCTTAGGCTAGTTAGAAGTTAATAATTAGTTTTAGATAGTGAAAAGTTAAGAGTGTTTTTTAAAAAATAGCACTCTTAGCTTTTCAAATAAATTAAAATGAAGCTAAATAATAAGCAGGGATTATAAGGTTTGGAAGAAGATAAGATACTATATGCTTTTAGATGAATTATTTTAGATAGGTTTCAAGTAGATTATTAATAGGAGAGTGTGAAGTAAATGAATTTAGAATATAAAATAATGAAAGAAGAAGATTTTGAAAGTTGTGCATATGAGCTTATAGAGGCATTTAAGGAAGAACCTTGGAATGAAGAGTGGACATTTGAACAAGCATTTACAAGAATTGATGAAATTATGTCTGCAAGAGTATCAAGAGGATATGTTATTTATGATGGAGATACAGTAGCAGCAATGGCGTGCGGAAGAATTATGACTTATATAGATTTTAAAGAATTATGGATTGATGAACTAAGTGTAAATCCTTTGTATCAAGGAAAAGGTGTTGGTAGTAAACTTATGGAATTTATAAGAAGTGAACTAAAAAAGGAAAAAAGTAAAATTTCTTATTTGGCTTTAAATACAGAAAGAGATTATCCTTGCATTAAATTTTATGAAAATAATGGATTTAAGGCTTCAGAGACAAATGTTGTAATGTTTGCTAATGTAGATTATAAAGGAAACAGTTAAGAATAAAATATTTATATTATTCTTGGAATAATGAAAGCAATAATATAGGGGGACATAATAAAAATGAATATAAATTTTAGAGAAATAGATAAAACAAATTATAATACATGCTTCATGCTGACGGTGGGGGATCATCAGAAAGATTATGTAGCTAGTAATGCTTTTTCGTTGGTACAAGCTGCTTATGAAGAAGGATTATATCCATTAGGGATATATGATGGTAATGAAATGATAGGATTTTTACTATATGATTATGATGAAGAGTTAGAGGGATGGTCATTTTCAAGATTTATGATAGATATTAATCAGCAAAATAAGGGTTATGGAACTATAGCGTTAAGAAAATTTTTAGAGTTTTTTCATGATAAGTTTCCTAATGAAAAAATATACACAAGTGTAGAAATAGATAATGAAATAGCTATTAAACTATATGAAGGTTTTGGATTTGTAAAAGTTAATTCATTTGAATACAAAATAGAAGAAAAAGTATATAGAGAATTTAGAATGATTAAGGAAAAGTGGTAAATTTAAAAAGTTTATAAATTAAGGAGATAGATATGGAGTTTATAAATATTGAGGCGGATAATATAAAAGCAGAATTGTTTTCAAAGTTTAAAAGATATCAAAAGATAACAAAATGCTGGAGAAAGATTGAAGGGCAATGGGTTATAAAAGATATTGCTTTTACAGAAGAGTGGGGAATTGAGGAGTATAAGATATTATCATCATGCTTAAAAAATACAGTAGAAACAGGTGGAATGGTAATGGGAGCTTTTTCGGATGGAATTTTAAAGGGATTTGTATCTGTTGAAGCAAGTTTATTTGGAAAGAATAAAGAGTACTTAGATTTGTCTAGTATACATGTTTCTCAAGAGATAAGAGGAAATGGCGTTGGGAAAGAACTTTTTACATTTGCAAAAAAATGGGCAAAAGAACATGGGGCGAAGAAATTATATATATCTGCACATTCATCAGTAGAGAGTCAAGCCTTTTATAAAGCAATGGGCTGTGTTGAAGCAGAGGAATATAGTATAAAGCATGTAGAAAAAGAACCTTGTGATTGTCAATTAGAATGTAAAGTTTAACGAGAATGAAATAATATATAAGGATTATAAAGAAATATGTTTGAAGATTTCGAGTAAAATTGAAAAGTATGGAGAAGAAAAGAATATTTTATCGTTGAAATTAAATTAGTTCTAGAGTATAATCTTAGAAGTATTAGTAACGGATGAAAGGAATGTTATATAGATGAGATTAGGGATTGTAGGACTACCAAACGTAGGAAAGAGTACATTATTTAATGCTATAACAAAGGCTGGAGCAGAATCAGCAAACTACCCATTCTGTACAATAGAACCAAACGTAGGAGTTGTTAGTGTACCAGATAAGAGATTAGACGTATTAGAAAAAATGTATGGTACAAAGAGAAAAATATATACTGCTGTAGAATTCTATGATATAGCTGGATTAGTTAAAGGAGCTTCAAAGGGTGAAGGTTTAGGAAATAAATTCTTATCACACATAAGAGAAGTAGAAGCTATAGTACATGCTGTTAGATGTTTCGAAGATGAAAATGTAGTTCACGTTGAAGGTTCAGTAGATCCAATTAGAGATATAGAAACTATAAACTTAGAACTTATATTTGCAGATTTAGAAGTTTTAGAAAGAAGAATGGAAAAAGGAGTAAAACTTGCTAGATCAGGCGATAAAAAAGCTAAAGCAGAATATGAAATAATGGAAAAGGTTAAAGCTCACTTAGAAGCTAATAAGCCAATAAGAACTTTAGAATTAAATGAAGACGAAGAAATTTTTGTTAAGAGTCTATTTATGATTACTTCTAAACCAGTATTATATTCTTGTAATATATCAGAAGATGATATGATGGCTGGAAACTTAGATAATAAGTATGTAAAAATGGTTAGAGAATATGCAGAAAATGAAAACTCAGGAGTAGTTGTTGTATGTGCTAAGCTTGAAGAAGAATTATCTGGATTAGATGAAGAAGAAAAGGCTGAAATGCTAGAAGAGTACGGAATAGAAGAATCAGGATTAGATAAGTTAATAAGAGAATCTTATAAATTATTAGGATTAATAAGTTATTTAACAGCTGGTGTTCAAGAAGTTAGAGCTTGGACAATTAAAGAAGGAACAAAAGCTCCAGCAGCAGCAGGTAAAATTCACTCTGATATCGAAAGAGGATTCATCAGAGCAGAAGTTGTTTCTTATGATGCTTTAGTTGAATGTGGTTCAGAAGCAGCTGCTAAAGAAAAAGGATTATATAGACTTGAAGGAAAAGAATACGTAATGAAAGATGGAGATGTAGTAAACTTCAGATTTAACGTATAATAAATATAGAAAAGGAACTGTAAAAACAGTTCCTATTTTTATGAAAAAATATATAACAAATAAAAAGAAAAAAAGACTAATATCGTCAAATATTTACAATAAAAGGAAATAAAAAAAGCATAGAATTATTCCAATTAAAAAATAGATGAAAGTGTTGATTTATCGGTATTTACAAAAAGAAAAAAATACTATTTTAAGTAAATATATCTTGAAGGAAAGCGAATATTTTTATAGAATATATATATAGTGGTGTAAAGTGGTTAAAAGTGGATTAGTATGACTTAATGGGGGTGCAAAATGTTTATTGGAGAGTATTCACATAGTTTGGATAGCAAAAATAGAATTATTGTACCTGCAAAATTAAGAGATGAACTAGGAAATAAGTTTTTTATTACTAAGGGACTTGATGGATGTCTTTACGCTTACCCGGAAAATGAATGGAAAATACTTGAGGAAAAACTTAAGAAGTTACCACTCACTAATAAAGATGCAAGGGCATTTGTAAGATTTTTCTTTTCAGGTGCTTGTGAAGTGGAAATGGATAAACAAGGAAGAGGATTAATTCCATTAAACCTAAAAGAATATGCAGGCATAGAAAAGGATATAGTAAGTATAGGCGCCTTAACCAGAGTAGAGATATGGAGTAAGGAAAAGTGGCAAGAGTATAATGAATTAAATATAGATTTTAATTCAATTGCTGAAAAAATGGGCGATTTAGGAATATAAGGAGTTAGAAAAAATGGAGTTTAATCACGTATCAGTTTTACTGAATGAATGTTTAGAAGCACTTAATATTAAAGAAAATGGTATTTATGTTGACGGTACATTAGGAGGAGCAGGTCATTCTTCTGAAATTCTTAAAAGATTATCAAATGAAGGAAGACTTATAGGTATAGATCAAGATAAAGATGCATTAAGAGCAGCGGGCAAAAGGTTACAGAATTATTCAAATGTTACTTTTGTACATAACAATTTTCATAATATAGGGGCAATCTTAGAAGAGCTTGAAATTGAAAAAGTAGATGGGATTCTAATGGATTTAGGAGTTTCTTCTTATCAATTAGATGAAGGTGAAAGAGGCTTTAGTTATATGAAGGATGCACCTTTAGATATGAGAATGAATAGAGAAAATAATTTTTCTGCATATGAAGTTGTTAACGAATATAGCGAAGAAGAATTATATAGAATCATAAGAGATTATGGTGAAGAGAAATTTGCTAAAAGAATAGCTAATTTTATTGTAACTAGAAGAAGTGAAAAAAATATAGAAACTACATTAGAGCTAGTTGAAATAATAAAAGATGCAATTCCTGCAAAGGCGAGAAGAGAAGGACCTCATCCAGCGAAAAGAACTTTCCAAGCTATTAGAATTGAAGTAAATAGTGAACTTTCAATTTTAAATAAGGCTATAGAAGACGGGGTTAATAAGCTAAATAAAGGTGGAAGAATGGCTATAATAACTTTCCACTCTCTAGAAGATAGAATAGTAAAAAATAAGTTTAGAGATTTAGCTGTATCTTGTAGATGTCCAAAAGAATTTCCAATTTGTGTTTGTGGAGAAAAAGCAAAAGTAAAAGTTATAACAAGAAAGGCAATAGACCCTTCAAAGGAAGAGGTTGAAATAAATCCAAGAAGTAGAAGTGCAAAATTAAGAGTAGTAGAAAAAATATAAACATATAAATATTATGAAAATTGGCAGGGATGTGAATAAAATGGGAGTTAGGGAATATGATTATATAAGAGGAAATACAGCTTTAGCACCAGAGAGAAAAGTTAAGGAAATAGATAAAAAAAGAGAGATACAAAGAAAAGAGAGAGAAAAAAAGGCTTATCAAAAAAGAAAAAGTTTTTTAGTTAGTGGCTTAACAATTGGTGCCATTATGTTTGCATTAGGAGCTACAACTTTATATTTAGATGGAAAAATACATGATCTTCAAAAACAATTATTAATTTTAGAAGGTAATATGAAGGAAGAAGAAGATGTGAATGCAGCAATTAATGTAGATATGCTAAAATTTGCGTCCTTTGATAAAATAAAAAGCACTGCAGAAAATGAATTGGGAATGGTTTATCCAAGTTCAGAAAGTACTATAAGTATTGATATGTCAAAAGAATACTTTGCACATTTAAATAATGAGGAAAGTAAGAAAAGTGGTTTACTACAAAAAATTATAGCGGCGTTTAATTAATGGATAGTTTATAGAGGTGTAGACACAAGGTATATCGTAGCAGTAGTATTTTAAACTTTTATTATTCATTAATTAAATGTTTCTTGGAGGAATTTAATATGAATAAGAAAGGGTTTAAAGATAGAGCAGTCATGCGTAAAAGAATGGTATTAGCTCTATGGTTTATTACTGCTGTGTTTGCCTTGTTAATTATTAGGTTATCCTATATTATGATTGTTAAAAGAGACGACTATTCTAGTAGAGCTGAAGATCAATGGACAAGTGAAGTTAGAATAGATGCAAGAAGAGGTAGAATTTTAGATAGAAATGGAAATGAGTTAGCTGTTTCAGCTAATGTTTACAGAATAGACTTTGATTTAAATTCTATTAGGCAATATTTGAAGAAAAATGAAAAAAGTACTGATGATATTGCACCATTAATTGCAGAAGCTGTAGATATGAATACAGCTACCGTTAAGGATAAGTTAGAAACTAAGCTTGCAAATGGTAATGATGCTGGTTCAGCGATTTTAGTAAGAAGAATCGAAAAGGACTTAGCAGATAAAGTTAAGGAATTAAATATTCAAGGTGTTATAGTATCACCGGATACTCAAAGATATTATACAGAAGGACAATTTTTATCTCATGTTCTTGGAAGTACTAATAGTGATGGACAAGGTTTAACAGGAGTAGAACTTCAATATAATGAATATCTTTCAGGAGTTCCAGGTTTAAGAATAACTGAATTAGATAGAAATAGCGAAGCGTTAGATTATACAATATCAAATTTTACTGCACCTATTGATGGAAAAGATGTAACATTAACTATAGATAAAAATTTACAAGCTATAGCTGAAAAGGTAGCAGAAAAAGGACTTGTTGATAATAAAGCAAAGAGAGTTTCTATACTTATAATGAATCCGCAAAATGGAGAAATATTAGCTATGGTTAATGAACCGGATTTTGATCCTAATAATCCTTTTGCAGGATATGAAGATTTTATAGGTGAAACAGATGCTGAAAAGCTTCAAAAAATGTGGAGAAATAGCTTAGTTAATGATACATTTGAGCCAGGATCAATATTTAAGGTAGTTACTATGTCAACAGCTATTGAAGAAGGTTTGGTTTCTGAATCTGATACTTTTAATTGTGGAGGTAGTCTACAAGTTGGACCACACACTATCCATTGTTGGAAAAGAGCAGGTCATGGAAGTCAAATATTACCTGAAATTCTTCAAAATTCATGTAACGTTGGTTTTATGAAATTAGGAGAAAAGATAGGTGCTGAAAAACTTGTTGAGTATATTAAGAAGTTTGGATTTGGGCAAGTTTCCGGAGTTGATTTGCCAGGAGAAGCAAGAGGAATAATAAAATCTGCTGAAAATATGAATGATGCAGACCTTGCAACAATATCTTTTGGTCAAACAAATACAGTTAATGCTGTTCAATATATGGCAGCATATAATGCTATAGTTAATGGTGGAACATTAATTCAACCTCATGTTATGAAATCTATTAGTCATGTAGATAGCAAAGGTAACATGATAGTTGATGAAGAATTTGAACCAAAAACTACAGAAAATATAATCTCAGAAGAAACAGCTGCTACTTTAAGAGATTATTTAGAAAGAACAGTAAATCAAGGTGGATCTAATAAAGTTTATTTAGAAGGATATCATATTGGAGCTAAAACAGGTACTGCACAAAAGGTAAACCCTTTAACTGGATCTTATGAATCAGGCAAGTATATATCATCTATGGCAGGGTTTGCAACTGTTGAAAATCCACAAATAACTGTTTTTCTAAGTATAGATGAACCAAGTAATGGTGCTTACTATGCAGGTGTAGTTACAGCTCCACTAGGAAAGGTATTATTAGAAGATATTTTTAACTATTTAGATAGTGAATTCTCACAAGATGATAATGTGATTTTGAAAGATATAGTTATTCCGGAGTTACGTGGATTATCAGTGTCAGATGCTAAAAAAGCTTTAAAGGAATATAATTTAGAGTGTACTGTAGAAGGTGATGGAGAAACAATAACCAATATGCAACCTTATCCAGGATACACTGTTAAGGAAGGATCTACAATAAATCTTTACACAGATCAAAATGCAACATATAATAAAGATGTTGTTATGCCTGATGTAAGAGCTTACTCAAAGGAATCAGCTATAGAACTATTAGATAGTTTAGGAATAAAATATACACTTCAAGGTGAAGGCGTAGTAATAAATCAAAATATTCCTAGCGGAGAACTAATTTCACAGGGTACTACTGTAAAGCTAACATTAAGTTCAGAGTATGGAGATTAAGAATTTTACTTTTTAGCATGTGGTAAATACACATGCTAAATTTATGTGTAAATAAAGTGTTAATCTTTTACTTTTAGAATATTGAGCTAGAAGTATGTCTATAATTAAAAGAAGTATACTTAGTAATGAGAAAATAATATTTAAAGATGAAGGTAGAGTGATTATTATGGAGATGACTTTTAAGGAAATGCTAAATGCAATAGACGGAGAAGTTATAGTACAAAAAGAAGAAGCTAATTTTAATAAGCTATGTATTGATACAAGAAAAGTAGAAAAAGATAATGTGTTTTTAGCAATCAAGGGAGCTAATTTTAATGGAAATGATTTTGCAATAAAAGCTTTAGAAAGTGGAGCATCTGTTGCTATAATAGATGAAGTTAAGTTTGATGAGCAAGATGCACAAGGTAAGGGAACTATAATTAAGGTAAAAAATACAAGAGAAGCACTATTAAACTTAGCTAAATTCTATAGAGAAAAATTAGGTCTTAAAGTTGTTGGAGTTACTGGTTCAACAGGTAAAACGTCAACTAAAGACTTAATAGCAGCTCTTTTAAGTGATAAATATAAAGTTTTTAAAACTAAAGGAAACTTTAATAATGATATAGGCTTACCACTTATGATATTAGAATTAACATCAGATTATGATGTAGCTGTATTAGAAATGGGAATGAGTTCTTTAGGAGAAATAGAATTACTTGCAAGTGTTGCAAGACCAGACATTGGGGTTATAACTAATATTGGATTATCTCATATAGAAAACTTAAAAACACAAGAAAATATTTTAAAAGCTAAAATGGAAATTTCTACTTTCTTTAATAAAGAAAATGTATTAATTGTTAATGGTGAAGATAAGTTATTACAAAATATTTCATCAAATGTATTTAAAGTTAAAAAAATTGGTTATAATCATGAATATGATGTTTACGCATCTAATATTATATTAAGAGAAGAAGAAACAGAGTTTTTAGCTCATGCTTTTGGTGAAGAAGCTGTATTTAATCTACCAATGGCAGGTAAGCATAATGTATTAAATACAATGCTTGCAATTGAAGTTTCAGAATGTTTAGGTGTTTCTTTTAAACAAATGGTTAAAGGACTTGAAAATTTAGAAGCTACTTCAATGAGATTACAAGTTGTGAAAAAACAAGGACTTACTATAATAAATGATTGTTACAATGCAAGTCCAGATTCAATGAAATCATCTTTAGATGTACTTTCTGCTTATAAGAATGGAAGAAGAGTTGCTATTCTAGGAGATATGTACGAGTTAGGTGATGAATCTGAAAAGGCTCATTATGAAGTAGGAAAATATGCGAAGGATAAAGTTGATACTTTAATAGTTATAGGTGGATACATAAAAAACTTCAAAGATGGATTCGATAGTGATAATATAATCATGTATAATACTAAAGAAGAATGCATAAAAGAATTAGAAAATATTGTTAAGCTAGATGACGTAGTATTAATTAAGGCATCTAGAGGTGTTAAACTAGAAGATGTTGTTAAAAAATTAGAAGAGATGTAATTCAACGAAGGAGGTGAACTGCTAATTATAGCAGTAAAATATGGGGGATAGTACTATGAACATATTACCAGGAGAGATAACAAAAATATTAATATTAACTTTTGTAATAGGGCTTATTATAGCTTTAATACTTGGCCCGATTACAATACCACTTTTAAGAAGATTAAAGTTTGGTCAAAACATTAGAGAAGAAGGACCTAAGAGTCACTTAAAGAAAGCAGGAACGCCTACAATGGGTGGAATAATGTTTATTCTTTCAACTGCAATAGTTATGCTTATCATGAGTGATAGCTTTAGCGAAAAAGGAATGGTAGCATTATATTCACTTATTGCATTTGGATTTATTGGATTCCTAGATGATATCTTAAAGATATTAAAAAAGCAAAGTGAAGGATTAAAGGCATGGCAAAAGATGCTTCTTTTACTAATAGTATCTGGAGCATTTGGTTACTATAGCTATGTTAATTTACCACATGATATTGTGATACCATTTACTAGCTTTAAGCTTCCTTTAGGTGTGTTATATGTTCCATTTGTTATATTTGTTTACGCAGCTATGACAAATGCTGTTAATTTAACAGATGGATTAGATGGATTAGCATCTACAGTATCAGTTTTAGTTTTAACATTTTTCGGAGTTTTAACATTTATACTTAAAGATTATTCACTAACTGTATTTTCAGTAGCATTAATAGCAGGTTTAATTGGATTCTTAAAATTTAATGCATATCCTGCAAAAGTATTTATGGGAGATACAGGCTCTTTAGCTATTGGTGGAGCTATTACTACTATAGCTATAATAAGTGGTAATCCATTAATAATAGTAATAGTTGGAGGAATTTACGTTGTAGAAGCTTTATCAGTAATAATACAAGTTACTTCCTTCAAGTTAACAGGAAAAAGAGTATTTAAAATGGCTCCAATTCATCATCATTTTGAACAATGTGGATGGAATGAAGTAAAAATAGTTACAGTATTTTCAATAATAACAGTTATTTTATGTATAATAGGGTTTTTTGCAATTTAGTAATTAAATTGGAGGAATGTCTATGAGTTTTTATAAGCCCAAAGTGAAAAAAGAAATGGGGCAAATTGATTATGGTATGTTTTATACCTTGTGTATACTACTATCAATAGGTGTTGTTATGGTATACTCAACAAGTTCTTTTTATGCTATGTTTCATAATAACGATAGTATGTATTTCTTTAAAAGACAATTGATTTGGGCAATAATAGGTGTAATATCAATGACTGTAATGATGTCTATAGATTATCATAAATTAAAAAAGATAACACCTAAATTACTTTTATTAACAATACCATTATTAATTGCTGTATTTTTCTTTCCAGCAATTAATGGTGCAAAAAGATGGATTTCATTAGGTCCATTATCTTTTCAACCATCAGAGTTAACAAAATATGCAGTTGTTATGTTTTTAGCACTTAGTATAGATATTAAAGGGGATAAAGTTAAGGATTTTTGGCACGGATTAGTACCCTATTTATGTGTATCAGGTTTCTTTGCTGCTCTTATTTTAGCTGAGCATAATATGAGTATTGCTTCTATTATAATGATAGTTACTTTTTTAATGCTCTTTGTAGCAGGTGGTAAGATTAAGCATTTGTTTGGAATTATTATGCCAGCGATGTTAACATTAGCAATATTCTTTATTTTTAGTTCAGACTATAGAAGAGAAAGAATGTTAAACTTTATTGATCCATGGAAGGATGCAGCTGATGCTGGATATCAATTAATTCAATCTTTCTTAGCATTAGGTTCAGGTGGGCTTACGGGTCTTGGTCTTGGTCAGTCAAGACAAAAGACTTTATATATGCCAGAACCACATAATGACTTTATCTTTTCTATAATAGGAGAAGAAGTTGGATTAATTGGTTGCTTGGTTATTATAACTTTATTTTTAATATTTATATGGAGAGGGGTTAGAGTTGCTATGAATGCAAAGGATACTTATGGTAAGCTTTTAGCAATGGGTATTACTTCAATTATAGCAGTTCAAGCTATTATAAATATTGCTGTTGTTACTGGATCTATGCCGGTTACTGGAGTACCTATGCCGTTTATTAGCTATGGTGGAACGTCCCTAGTAATAAACTTGACGGCAATGGGAATATTGTTAAATATATCAAGGCAAGTTGAAAAGAAAATAGATTAATAATAGTTTTAAGAGCTTCTTGTTAAAGGGGCTCTTAATTTTGTGTACAATATAAAAAGAATAATGTAAAATAATTATAAAAAATTACAAGTTTTATGATAAAATTATAGTAAAAGATAGAAATTAAAAAGGAATAAGGTAACTAATGAGAGATGTAAAAAAGTTTATAAAAGCTAAAAAGAGAAAAAAATTAATAAAAAAGATATCATTAATGACAATTGTTGTCGTTGTAGGTGTATTTATATTTCTTACTAAAGCTCCTATATTTAATATTAAATCTATTGTTTTTAAAGGAAATGTCACAATTTCAAATGATGTTCTCTTAAGTGGAGTTAGTGATAGAGTTGGACTAAATATATTTACAGTAAATCAAAAAGACATAAAGAAGGAGGTTTTAAGTAATAGATATGTAAGTACTGTGGAAGTTAAAAGAAAAGGCATTAATACATTAGAAATTACTATTACAGAGGAAGCACCTGTATATTACATTAATAATGGAATAGAATTATTAATTATTAATAATGATTTAGAAGTTTTAGAGGAAACAGATAATATTGATGGTAGAAATTTAGTGGAGATTAAAGGTATTGATCTTTCAGCTAAGGATGATGAAAGTAGAGTTGATGAATTTAATTCATATAAGCATATTTTAAAGGCTTTCTATCCATATATTTCTAAAAATAGAGAAGCGATATATCTTTCAAGTTTAGATATAAGTAATATTGTTAATATTATAGGATATATAGGAGATGTAGAAATATTATTTGGTGATGATAGTGATATACACAATAAGATGGAAAATGTGTATAGAATTATGTTAGATAAGGATATAAACATTGCTAAAGGGTATATAAATGTTAGTTTTAATGGAGCTCCAGTAATAAAGGTTGATGAAGTTAAAGAAGAACCTACTATAGAAGAAGGTATATCTGAAGAAAATGGAATAATAGAAGATGCTTCAGAACAAGGAGAAGATGTAGAACCAGTAGAATAGGAGGGCAAATATGAAGAAGGTATTATCTCAAGTAGTTGTTGCAGTTGTCTGTGCATTTTTAGGGTTTTTATTGACATATCAATTTAAACAGTTAAGCATAGCAAATAGTGGGAATATAGATTACGATAGTGCTGATATATTGTCAGAAATAGAAACGTTAAAAAAAGAAAAAGAGGACTTGCAAAAGAATAATGAAATTCTATCAGAAGAGTTGAAGAAACTTGAAGATGCAGCTGCAAAAGAAGGGGAAATTGAAGGAGAGATAAAAAAGCAACTTGATAATGCGAGAATGCAAATAGGGCTTTTAGATGTTAAAGGACCAGGAATTGTTATAACATTGACTCTTAAAAACTCAGTATTTGGTGCAAATGGAACTCAAACAGTAAATACAGTAAGTGAGGAAGAAATTATAAACATAATTAATTCTTTATGGTATGCAGGTGCTGAGGCTATTTCAATAAACGAAATGCGAATTACACCACAAACAGGAATAAAAATGGCCGGAAGCTCAATTTCCATTGGATCGGCAGGTAGAGTAGATCCTAATAGTGAAATTGTTATAAAAGCAATAGGAGATAAAAGTAAATTGAATCTTGCAGTAAACTTTCCAGGAGTTTTAGATTATGGGGCTTTAAAAAGCTATAATAACGATATTAAGCAAATGGATGATATAACAATAGTTAAAACAACACAGTCTCTAAGATATGAATATATAAAGCCAGTTCAATAAGGGAGGAATATTTATGATAGCATTTATTGGTTTATTATTAGGGGTACTTTTAGGATTAATATTTGATGTAAATATACCAGAAAAATTTTCTCCTTATATGTCTGTTGCTATACTGGCATGTTTGGATTCAGTATTTGGTGCATTTAGAGCAACACTCAATAAAAATTTTAAGCCAGATATATTTATATCAGGTTTCTTTGGGAATGCCTTACTTGCAGCTGCTCTTGCTTATTTAGGTGATAAATTAGGAATTCCTATATATATTGCAGCTGTAATTGTGTTTGGTGGAAGAATATTTGATAACTTTGGAACTATTAGAAGAATTTTATTAGAAAAATATAAAAATAAACAAAGGGGTGATTAAGGTGAAAAATCATAGAAATATGTTTTTTATTTTAATTGCTTCCATAACACTTGGATTTTTAATTGTAACTAACATTGGAATAAATGAAACAACTGGTTTCCTTAATATGAATGCTAATGAGTATAAAGATGCCATAGAGGAACGTAATAAATTATATGATGATATAACAGCATTAAGTGATGATAATTATGAATTGGCTAAAAAAATTTCTAGTCTTGATATTAGTGATTATGATGATGATAATGAAAATAATGAAAAGGTAATTGAACATATGAAAGAACAATTATCTTCCTACTCTGACCTTGCAGGTACAGTTGAAACAAAGGGACCAGGAATAATTTTAACTATTTATGATGGAGAATATGATATAAATAAAGATGATCAACTAGAAGTGGATAGAAGAACTTTACACTCAGCAGATGCTGCAATGGTTCTAAATGATTTAAGAACTGCAGGTGCAGAAGGAATAGCTATAAATAATTATAGAATTTTAAACACTACAGGACTTGTTTGTGCATGGGCATTTATAAGATTTGAGGAAAATGGTAATGAAATGGAAGGAAGTCCTTTTAAATTTTATGCCATAGGAGATCCAGATCAGTTAGAAGCGTCTTTACTTGCAGAAGGAAGTCATATAAATCAATTATTAATTAGAAAGTTAAATATAACTATAGAAAAATTTAATGAAATTACTATTCCAGAAGCTAAAAAATCTATAGAACCCAAATTTATGGAGAGAGCAGATAATTAAATTAAAAAAAGTATTAAAAAATTTCTAGAAAAATGTTATAATTAAATGGAAATTAAGAAGGGAATTTTATACTTTTGAAGAATAATAATCTATGTAGAGAATTAACTCTTTCAAAGGAGGGATCAATATTAGTATTGCAGAAAAAACAGTAAAAATTTTAAAAGAGATACCTAATGATGTTACTTTAGTAGCAGTATCTAAGACTAAGCCAGTAGAAATGATAATTGAGTCATACAATATTGGACAAAGAGACTTTGGAGAGAATAAGGTTCAGGAGCTAATCTCTAAAAAGGAAGTATTACCAAAAGATATAAGGTGGCATTTTATAGGTAAGCTTCAAACTAATAAAGTAAAATATTTAGTTAATAATGTTTACTTAATACATTCTTTATCAAGCATGAAACTATTAGAGAAAATAGAAAGTGAGTTTGGAAAGAATGATTTATCTGCTAATGTACTTATTCAAATAAATATAGGTAAAGAAGAAAGTAAAAGTGGAATATATGAAGAAGAATTAGAAAATATGCTTTCTGCCATTGAAGAGTGTAAATATGTAAAAGTTAAAGGAATTATGGTAATCATACCTAAGGGAAATGAGAAAGAAAATAGATATTATTTTAGTAGAACAAAAACAATCTTTGATGAATTGAAGCAAAGAAAATTTAAAAATATATCTATGGAAATTTTGTCTATGGGAATGACCAATGATTATAAAGTTGCAATTCAAGAAGGCGCTAATTTAGTTAGAATTGGTTCCGGAATATTTGGATTAAGGGAAAAATAGGAGGATGGAATAAAATGAGTAATATGTTTGGAAAATTTAAGGAAATAATAGGCTTAGGAGAATACGATGACGAAGACTTTGAAGATTTAGAAGAAGTTGAAGAGGAAGAAGAGGTTGAAGAAGTAGAACCTATAATTTCAAAACAAAGAGGGAATAAGGTAGTTAATATTCATAACTCAGCAACAGCGAAGGTTATGGTTGTTAAACCAGGTTCATACGACGAAGCAAGAGAAATAGCTGATGCTATAAAAAATAGAAAAATAGTTGTAGTAAATACTACTGCAATGGAAACAAAAATAGCTCAAAGACTAGTGGATTTTATTAGTGGAGCATGCTGTGTATTAGGAGCTCAACTTCAAGAAGTTGAACAAAGAGTATATTTATTATCACCATCTAACGTAGAAGTTAGCAATGAATTAAGAAGTGAAATAAGCTCAAAAGCACTATTTAATTGGAATAAATAGGAGGTGATTCCAATAGGAATCATAAGTAGTTTTTTATATTTATTATTTAGTTTATTAGACATAAGTATTTTAGCAGAAGTAATACTTTCTTATATACCTAGTATTAAAGAAAGTAGTTTTTATAGGGTTTTAGTATCTTTTAATTATCCAATTTTGGAGCCTTTTAGAAGGCTCCAAGAAAGATTTTTTGGAAATATGATGATAGATTTTGCACCACTATTAGCTATAATAGTAATAAATTTTATTAGTGGTATGTTATTATAAAATGTTATCAAAAGAAGATGTTTTAAAAAATTTTTCAAAAGAAGATACTGAAGAGGTCATAAAAGTTTATCAATGTATGAACCTAGCTTATAATAAGGGCATACCAACCTTCACGAAGTTTTTTTGCAAGCCAAATATTTGGATGTATTTTACTAAAAATTTTAATAGTAATGACTTTTTAGTAGAGGCAAAAGGTGCTTTTGAAGAGTGTGATAGAAGGATACTAGCGTTTAATAATATTTATTCTACTCCTTTTCCATATAGAATTATTAAGATTAATAATAAGTCTAAGTTTAGTAATCTTTCACACAAGGATTATTTAGGTTCTATTATGGCATTAGGAATAGAAAGAGAAAAGCTTGGAGATTTACGGGTAATTGATGATTTTGCAATAGTTCCCATATATGAAGAGGTAGCAGATTATATTTTATACGAATTAAGAAGTGTAGGAAGAGCACCAGTATCAACAGAAGAGGTTGATGAAGATAATTTACCTAAAAGTAATTTCTTAGAGGGTGTAATAATAGTTCCTTCATTACGATTAGATAATGTAGTTGCTAAATTGGCTAATATATCTAGGGGGAAAGCTGTTGATATTATTGATAGTGGTAAAGTACTAATAGATTATTCTAAGTCTATAGATAAGAGTAAAGAAATAAAAGATGGCCAAAGAATAACGATTTCTGGGGTAGGAAAATTTATAATAGGGGAAATTGTTGGGAATACAAAAAGTGGAAGATATAAAGTTAAAATGAACAAATTCATATAGAAGAGGTGGATGGAATGAAATTAACTCCTATAGATATAAACAATAAGGAATTTAAAAAGGGAATAAGAGGATATTCAGTTGAGGAAGTAGATGAATTCTTAGATGAAGTTGTTGAAAACTATGAAGAGGTTTATAAAGAAAATGCTAGATTAAAGGAAAGTTTAAGTAGGATAAATGAAAAACTTGAACATTATGAAAAATTAGAAGCAACAATACAAAATACTTTATTATTAGCCCAAAATGCTGCAGATCAAGCTAAGGAAAGCTCAGAAAAGCAAGCAGAATTAATTATTGGAAATGCTAACGAAACAGCTCAAAGAATATTAGATAAGGCGCATGGTGATGTTGTAGCTATAAATGATGAGTATGAGAGAGTAAAAGAAGAATTTATAAAATTTAGAGCTAAGTTTAGAGGCTTTATGAATACTCAACTTCAAACCTTCGATGAATTAGAAAAGGATTTAACAAAAAATTATAATGTAGCTCAACCAGTTGAACAGTATGAATTACATGAAAAAGAGGTTGAAATTTATAATTCAGATGAAAAAGAAGAGTTCAAAGTTGAAGATCTTAATGATGATATAAATGCTGTAAAAAAATTCTATTCAAATAACTAATACATATAGGAGGCCGAAATTTTGGTCTCCTTTAGTTAATTTATTTGACTTTATAATTACTACTACTATTGAGAATGCTCTATTTATATATTATAATGTCTACAGAATATAAATAGACGGAGTAAAAAATATGGAAAATTTAAATTTTAATATTAATATTGAAGAAGAAGGTCAAAGAATAGATAAATATTTATCAGTAATGATAGAAGGAAAATCAAGATCTTTTGTTCAAGGTTTAATAGATGAGGAAAAAGTTAAAGCTAATGGTAAGGTAATTAAGAGTAATTATAAGCTTAAGAAAAATGATTTTATTGAAGTAGAAGTACCAGAGCCTGTTGAATTAAATGTTTCAGCAGAAGAAATGAATTTAGACATTATTTATGAAGATGAAGATGTGTTAGTTGTTAATAAAGAAAAGGGTGTAGTAGTTCATCCTGCACCTGGTAACTATACTGGAACTTTAGTAAATGGTATATTATATCATTGTAGTGATTTATCAGGTATTAATGGGGTTATAAGACCAGGAATTGTACATAGAATAGACAAAGATACTTCAGGAATACTTGTAATTGCTAAAAATGATGAAGCTCATAATGATTTAGCAGCTCAATTTAAAGAGCATTCAATAAAGAGAGAATATTATGCTTTAGTAGAAGGTAAGTTTAGTACAATAAGTGGAACTGTTGATAAACCTATTAGTAGAGATAAAAAAGAAAGAATAAAAATGGCAATTAATTCAGATGGTAAAAGAGCAGTAACACATTATGAAGTGTTAGAGCAATATAATAAGGGTGTATCACTTGTTAAATGCACTTTGGAAACAGGTAGAACACATCAAATTAGGGTACATATGGCTTCTATAGGACATCCTTTAGTTGGAGACTTAGTTTATGGCTATAAGAGACAAAAATTTAATATAGAAGGTCAAGCGCTTCATGCTAAAACATTAGGATTTATACATCCTAGAACTAAAGAATATATGGAGTTTACATCAGAATTACCTAACTATTTTAAAGAGTTACTAGAAAAATTGAGAAAAATATAAGGAGTTTATTTTTATGAAGTTAAAAGCTAACTTATTAGATGATAATGCTATTAGAAGAAGTTTAATTAGAATTTCACATGAAATTATTGAAAAAAATAAAGGTGTTGAAGATATAGTATTAATTGGAATAAAAAGAAGAGGATATCCATTAGCAAAAAGAATTGCAGAGAATATTGAAAAGATAGAAGGAGTTTCTGTAGAAGTAGGATATGTTGATATAAGCCTTTATAGAGATGACATAACAGAAATTAAAGGAAGTCCTGAATTAAATTGTGTTGATTTAGGAGTTGAAGTAAAAGGTAAAAAGGTTATATTAGTAGATGATGTATTATTTACTTGTAGAACAGTTAGGGCAGCTATTGAAGCTATTATAGATGGAGGAAGACCATTATCTATTCAACTTGCAGTACTTATAGATAGAGGACATAAAGAACTTCCAATTAGAGCTGATTATGTTGGTAAAAATATACCAACATCAAAGACTGAAATAGTTGCAGTAGAAATAAATGAAATAGACGGAAATGATTCGGTTAAAATATACGAATCATAAAAGGAGACAGTAAACAATGGAATATAATTTAGTAGCAACAACTACTTTTGGATTAGAAGGAATTACAGCAAAAGAGCTTAAGGCTTTAGGTTATGAAGATTTAAAAGTAGAAAATGGTAAAGTGCATTTTGCAGGTGATGAAATGGATATTGCAATTGCCAATGTACATTTAAGAACAGCAGATAGAGTATTTATAAAAATGGCAGAATTCGAAGCAAGAAGCTTTGAAGAGCTTTTCCAAGGAACTAAAAAGGTAAAATGGAGTGAAATTATTCCTCAAGATGGAGTAATGCATGTAGTAGGTAAATCTGTTAAGTCAACTCTTTTTAGTGTTCCAGATTGTCAATCAATTGTTAAAAAAGCAATAGTAACAAGTATGAGCGAAGATTATGGAATAAGCCATTTTAGTGAAGATGGTCCAGTTTACAAAATAGAAGTATCAATTTTAAAAGACGTAGTAACTTTATCTATTGATACAAGTGGTGTAGGACTTCATAAAAGAGGTTATAGAGAAGAAGCTGGTATAGCTCCATTAAAAGAAACTTTAGCTGCAGCTTTAGTTTTAATTTCTAGATGGAAAGAAGATTATACTTTAGTTGATCCTTTCTGTGGTTCAGGAACTATATTAATAGAAGCAGCAATGATAATGCAAAATATAGCTCCAGGACTTTTCAGAAACTTTGTATCAGAAACATGGCCAACAATAGGTTCTGATATTTATGAGCAAGTTAAAGAAGGTGCAGAAAGATCTATAAAGAATAAAGATATAAAGCTTATAGGTTATGATATAGATGGAAGAATGCTTAAAATAGCAAGAAGTAACTCTCAAAAAGCAGGAGTTGCTAAATATATTGAATTCCAAAAGAGAGACTTTAAGGAATTCTCAAGCAGTGAAAAGAATGCATTTATCATAACTAATCCTCCATATGGTGAAAGACTAGGAGAAAAGAAGGAAGTTGAAGAACTTTATAAGTACTTAGGAATGAATAAAAGAAAATTAGATACTTGGGATTTTAATATTCTAACTTCATATGAAGGATTTGAAACACCATTTGGAAGAAAAGCTACTAAGAACAGAAAGCTTTACAATGGTAAATTAAAATGTTATTACTATCAATATTTTGATAACGAAAAAATAAAAAATCATGGAGATATGGTTGTAAATCACATTTAAATATAATTAAAAAGTTAAGAAAATAAAAAGGTGAACTTGCAAAGCAATTTCACCTTTTATTTATTGCTAGTAACAATTTTTCAATATTAATTATTTCTTTTCTATATTTAAATTATTAACATCAGAAGGTTCTACATACATTGTATAATTAGTATGATATATAACCATTCCTGGGTTTGCACCATTTGGCTTTTTAAGGTTTTTAACTAAAGTATAATCAACTGGAACCTTTGAAGAATCTTTAGCTTTACTATAATAAGCTGCTAAGGTAGCTCCTTCCACAAGAGTTTTGTCTGGAACATCATTTGAACATATAATAACATGAGATCCAGGGATATTTTTTGTATGAAGCCACATAAAGTTTTTGTTGGCAAATTTTAAAGAGAGATAATCATTTTGAATATTATTTTTACCTACAAAAATATCTATTCCATCTGATGACACAAAATGTAGTGGTTTAGATGATTTAGATTTTTTTGAATTCTTGCCATTAGATTTTCTTTTTCTTACGTATCCAGTAGAAATTAATTCTTCTTTTATATCATCAATTTCTGTATAGCTTTCACAATTTTCAATATTAGTTAATACAGAATATAGATATTGTAACTCTTCATCATTTTTCTCAAGTTGTTCTAGAGCAGATTCTTCAGATTTTTTTAATTTATTATATTTTTTATAGTAACTTTGTACATTTTCAGAAGGGCTTTTATTTTCATCTAAAGGAATTGTAATTTCTTCACCATCTTCACTAAAGAAATTAACAGTAGTAAAGTCCTTATCACCTTTTTTTATACTATATATATATGATGTTAATAAATCACCTTTAATTTTAAAATCATCTTTATCTTCACATTTCTTTAAAAGATCATTTAATTTAGTTTCTTTTTTTATACATCTTTCAATATTTGTAGTAACAAGCTTTTGAAGATTTACAGAACGGCCTTTAATACGTTCTTGTTTATCCTTTTCTAAAAAATACTTATCCATTAATTCATGAATATCTTCTAAAACTTCAGCAGAATACTCTTCTTCCAATTGAATAAGGGAAGTAACGTAAAAGTCAATATAATTTCCATTATTATCTTTATATATTTTAAAGCACTCATTATCTAAAAGTGTATTTATAAAATTATTAACAAAGATAGAAATGTTGTTTATAGAGAAATCTGCATATTTTTTGTTATATTCAATAAATAAATGCTCCGATAATGGTTTACTTATGCCGGTAAAGCAAGAAACAAAGAAATTTTTGTTAAAAATTATTGAATTATTCTCCACAAACTCTTGTAAAGTGGTATCATTAAAAGAGAACGGATTAATCTTTGGTGATTCTGGGGGATATTTATAAGTTATTCCAGGATATAAAACTCTATAACTATTCATAGAAGGTGCTATATGTTTTATACACTCCATTATTTTATTATCTCTTTCTCTAACAAGAGTGATATTACTATGTCTCCCCATTATTTCAACGATTAATGTATAAACACTATTAAAACCAAGTTCATCAGAAGCTTCTATTAGAAATTTAATTATTCTATCACCTTCTTGCTGAACAATATCTATAATTTTACCGCCTATTAAATATTTTCTAAGAACCATTGTAAACATAGGTGCTTGAAGAGGGTTAGCTTTAACAACTGTAGTTAAGTTAAACCTTGGATATTTAGGAGATGCAGATATTAAAAGTTTTAAATTTTTTCGTTCTTTTCTTAAGGTTATTATTATTTCATCCTTTTCAGGTTGATTTATTTTATCAATTTTAGAATTTATTATTGATTTTTTTAAATCTTGGACTAAACTATATAAGTAGATACCGTCTATTGCCATAAATGTCATCCTTTCTTTAGTGTTAATTAAAGTAAGTATATCATTAATTTATGTATTAGTAAAACGGTTGTAATTATGGAGGAGAAAATTATGGAATTTATAAAAATGCATGGTACAGGAAATGATTTTATTTTTTTATTAGATTTAGATAATAAATATATTGGACAAGAAAGTAATTTAGCTAAAAAGCTTTGTCATAGAAGATTTGGTATTGGAGCAGATGGAATAGTATTAGTTAGAAAATCAGATATAGCTGATGTAAAAATGGTTATAGTAAATAGCGATGGATCTGGAGCTAATATGTGTGGAAATGCTATTAGATGTTTTGGAAAATATGTTTTTGAAAATAATATTATAAATAAAGAAATAATTACTGTAGAAACTGGAGATGGAGTTAAAAAATTAGAGCTTAAAGTAAGTAATAATAAAAAAGTAGAAACAGTAAAAGTCTATATGGGGGAAATATCTTTTGATGGATCATTGATACCTTTAAAAAATAAAGATAAACTAATAGATGAAGAAATTATTGTTAACGGAAAAAATTATAGAGCTTCGTCTATATTAGTAGGTGTTCCTCATACTATTATTTTTGTGGAAGATGAGAATTATGATGTTACTGAAGGTAAATATATAGAGACGTATGAACTTTTTGAAGAAGGTACTAATGTTAATTTTGTTAAAGTAATTGATGATGAAAATATTTTAGTTAGAACATGGGAAAGGGGAGCAGGAGCAACTTATTCATGTGGAACAGGGTGTTCAGCATCAGTTGTAATATGCAATAAACTAAAGTTAACAAAAGATAAAGTTAATGTTACAGTTCCAGGAGGAAAATTAAGAATAGAGATAGAGGGGACTTCAATTTATATGATTGGAGATGCAGAGTTTATTTGTAGTGGTGAAGCGTACTAAAAAAGAAGGAAAAGAGTAAATGGCGAAAAGAAAATTTAAAAGAAGAATGATTATAATTCAGCTTATGATTACTACTGTATTTTTTCTAGGCTGCAGTAAAAAAGGCATAGAAGAAGAAAGTAAAATAAACTTAAATAAAGGTGCATTTGTAGATGAAAGCACCAATTATGAAACCTTCAATTTTAACTCTGAAAATAGTTATGAAGAGGTAAATACAGAAGATAAAGTAATAAATAACTATAATATAGAGTCTAATACATATACTTTTTATAAGGATAATAGTTTTTATATACATTATAATTCTAGTGATATAAAGATAGATCATAATAAAATATCAAGTTTAAAAATTTCACCAGAAGGAAATTATGTTTTTTATTTTATAAATGATGAATATTTAGAACCTGCAGTTATGGATTTGAAAAATAAGAAAGAGATACTTTTAGATAATAAGGCTGTAATTTCTGGACAGTTTATAGATTGGATAACAGATGAAAAATTAGCTTATTATGGTGTTGATACTGATAAAAAAATCAATGGTATTTTTACTTATGATGTAAAAACAAATAGTGAAGAAAATCTTTATAAAATAAATAACGGATACGTTAAATTTTTAAAACATATAGATGATGGATTAGCTTTAGTTGAAGAACATTATGGAGAAGATACAGTTCTTAATATAATTAATATAAATGGAACTGTAAATGAAATTTCAAAGGATGTAATTGATATAAATGATATAGAATCTGTTGATGGTAAGCTATATATATTAGGAAGAGTAAAAAATAATAGTTATTCCATTTATGAGCTTAATAATGGTGAAATAAAAAGATTATTATTTGATTTTCCAAGTATAATTTATTCAGAAAAAGGATTATCAGTTAATGAATCTGGAGAGATATTATTTGTTGGAAGCACTTCAAATGGACAGCCAGAACATTTATATAAATATTCAGATGGAAGTGTAATTTTAGTTTCTGATACTATAAAAAGTTGTAATTTTATAAATATTAATTAAGAAGAGTTAAGAAGAATTTAGAAGAATTTCTAAGTTCTTTTTTTATTTTTAATAAAAATTCCTTAAATTTTGTTAAAAGTTACAAAAGTTAAGGATTTGAAATGAAAAACTGTATAAAAGCAAAGGTGGTGGAAAGTTTTATTAAGGGTGATTTAAAAGTGGTAAAAATTGAATTAATTAAAAATATGGATATTGCAGTTGTACGAAAGATAAGTGAACAAAAAGCAAAAAAGATAAAGTCATTTCCTTTTAAAGAGGATAAGTTGAAGGTTTATATTTATGCAAGTAAATATAGTAAGGAGATAATAGATGAATTTGAATTTATATTTAGAAAGAAAGTTGAAATAGTAACTATAAGTGAAGAGGAACTAGAATATTTACTTAAAATATCATATTTAGGATATAAAAGAGATGCTGATTATGAGGTTTTTAAGAAAGCTATAGAGCTAAAGGCTTCAGATATACACTTTGAGCCGTATAAAGATTCTATACTAGTTAGATTTAGGATTGATGGGTTATTAAGAAGTATGTTTATATTTGAAAATAAGGAGTATATATCTATTTTATCTAAAATAAAAATAAGTTCTAACTTAGATATAACAGAAAAAAGAAAGCCACAGGATGGAAAAATAACCTTTAGATATGAGGAGAAGGATTATGATTTAAGAGTATCGATAATACCAATTGTCTATGGAGAAAAGGTAGTTATAAGAGTTTTATATGGAAATGTATTTGACTATTCCATAGATAAATTAAACTTAACAGATAAACAAAAAAAGAAACTAAAATATATCATGAAAGTTAATACTGGATTAACTATAGTAAATGGGCCCACTGGATCGGGTAAATCTACAACGCTTTATTGTATGCTTCAGGAACTAAACAAAGATGAAGTAAATATATCTAGTTTAGAAGATCCAATCGAAGCAGTGATACCAGGTATAAATCAAATGAATTTAAATAAAACATTAAATATTGGTTTTGCAGAGGGGCTTAGAAGCCTATTAAGACAAGATCCTGATATTGTTATGTTAGGAGAAATTAGAGATGAAGAAACGGCTGAAATGGCAGTAAGAGCATCTTTAACAGGTCATAAGGTTTACTCTACTATTCATACTCGTGATCCAAGAGAAGTATATTTTAGGTTAGAAGATATGGGGGTGGAGAAATACTTAATAAGAGATTCTCTAGTTGGAATAATATCACAGAGACTTATTAGATTATTATGTAAGAAGTGTAAGAGTAAAGTAGGAGAAAGAATTATTGATAAAGAAAATAGAAGTACTTTTAAAAGAGGAGGATGTAAGGAGTGTAATTATACTGGATATAAGGGAAGGGCATTAGTAGCTGCTATACATGTGATTGATAATAAAATGAAAAATAATATTAAGAATATTTATAATGATACTCATATATTATCAAATTTTGAAATGATAGATAATTTGAATGATTTATTAAAGAAAGGAGATATATCTCTAGAGGATTATGAAAGCTTTATAGAAATGGAGGGAATTAATATTAATTATGAAAAAGAAGCCTAGTTATAGAGATTTGGCTCTGATGGCAGGAAATATAGGAAGTTTATATGATGAAGGTATTTCTCTATTAAATATATTAAGTTTAATAGATGAGTTGCCCTTAAAGAAGGAATATAAAGAATTACTAAAAATTATGGAAAAGGATATTAGAGAAGGTGCAAGCTTATATGATGGATTTAAAAAGGGGGGAGTTCTTATTCCAAATTTCTTTAACTCTATGGTAGATATAGGTGAAAGAACAGGGAAGATAGTTTATGTATTAAAAGGGTTAGAGATATTTTATAGTAAAATATTTTATATAAAGAAAGCAATTATAGGAGCATTAACATATCCTATGATTTTATTAGGAGCGCTAGGGCTTTTAGGGATTTTTGTTTTATTCTTCTTTATTCCTAATATGAGTAATATATATGAATCAATGGGAAGGGAAGTACCAATTGCATATTCTAATATAATATTATTCAAGGATAAGCTTTTCAATAATCCCATATTAGTAATTACTCAATTAACTATTATAAGTATAATAATTCCATATTTTATTGTTAAAAACTTCTTAAAGCAATACTTTAGCGTGTTAATTGAAAGAATACCTATATATAAATTGGTTAATGAATATATAGCTATTGTTCTAATGTCAGTAGTAATTAATAGTGGAATTAACATTGCAATAGGGTTACAGTACTGTTGTGAAAGTGAGCTTGGAAAAACCATAAATAGAAATATTAAAAAAATAAATAATGATATTACAACAGGGAAAATGTTATCACAATCAATGATTGAAACAGAAATGTTTTCTAAATATACATTAGCACATATAAAATTAGGAGAAGAGAGTGGTTCATTAGATAAAAGATTTCAGTTATTAGAAGAAGAGGTTTTTAAAAATTTAACTACTAAAATAAACAAGTTAACACAATTAATACAACCTTTTTTGATATTATTTATAGGCATAATAATTGTAAGTTTTATTATTAAGTTTATAATGCCACTTTTAGATATTGTATTGATATAAGGAGTAAAAGTGAAAAAAGGATATACAGTGATAGAGGTTATTTTTGTATTAGCAATAATTGCACTATTAATTCTGCCAACATTGAATATAGCTAAATCTTATAAGGAGATTACAAGTAGGATTAAGGGCAAGGGTATTACAACAGAGATAAGCAACTTAATTAGTTATAGTAAGTATTATTGTAAATATCATGAAAGATATGGAGAAATTGAAATTAATAATAATGAAGGAAAAATAATTTTTAAAGATATATCACAAAAGGGTACTGTAGTAAAGAGTATATCATTGCAAGATGGGTTTAAATTTACTAGTAATAACCGATTAAATATAAACAAATTAGGGAATTTTTCACGCTCAGATACTATAAGAATAGTAGATAACGATGGAAAGGTATATAGGGTTACAATTGCTACTGGAATAGATACAGTTAATATTTATGAAGGAGAATAAGGTGAAAAAGAAAGGAAGTATTTTTATAGAAACTATAGTGGGAGTTAATATTATTTTATCAATGTTTTTAATAGTAGCATTATTGATAGGTGAAAATATAAAAAGCTCCTTTAGACGTAAAGAAATAGAAGAGGCTAATAGAATTATTTACTGTATAATGCAAGAAGTAAAATATAATATGACAATGGAAGAGATATTAGCTTTAACTAATACTTCAGATTTAAAATTAGAAGTTTATGATGATTTTATATTTGATTTATCAAGATGTGATTTAGGAGCAATGCCAAAAGGTGATGAAATAATAATTAAAGCAATTTCAACAGAAGATCCTAATAAAGTAGATATTAAAATAGAGATTATCTTAGATACTAAAGATGAGAGTTTAGATAGAAGGTTTAGTAAATACAGGTGGATGGATTACTATGAGTAAATATAAAAAAGGATATACATTGATAGAGGTAGTTATAATTTTAGCTATAGTACTTTTATTAGGTGGAGTAACATTAACTCTTTCCTATGAAACTATAAAAGATTATTTTATTAATATTGATATATGCTACAGTGAAGATAAGTTTGATAATGCATTACTAAATATAGATTCTATATGCAACAGCAATGGAATAGTTTCTATTGAAGAAAATAAGGTATTTACAGATAAATTAACTAATGATATTAAGTCAGATAATATAGTAGTAACTTTCAAAGATATAAATGGAGAAATTTCTATTAAAATAATTTACTTAAAAGACGAGAGAATTGTTGTTAGAACTTTAAATTATAATGGAGAAATAGTTTCTGTTGGCAATAATACACTATTAGATAAGATTAAAGATTTTCAGGTTATACGTAAGGAAAATTTGATTTACTATTATATAGAAAATAAATCATCTAAATCAAGAGGAAGGTGTATATGAGAAAAAAACAAGGTGTAATAATGTTAGAGGTATTAATATTATTAAATATTTTAACTATATTAATAATTTATAATTCTAAAATTATAATATCTAATTTAAGTAAGTGTGATCTTTATGAAATAAAAGAAGATATTTTTTATGTAAATGATTTAGAGTATGGTTTATTAAATGAGATAGTAAGTTTAATAGAGAATAATGAAGAAGTAGAAGGCTTTATATATGGATATAAAGAGGACTTAAATATTAACTATGAATATGTTTTTAGTAAAAATGAAAATTTAAAGTTTATTATAGATGAGGGAAAACTTTATTTAAAAGAGATATTTGCTGGTAAAACAGAGAGTATAAGAGAAATTGATGTTTTATTTATTAAAAATGATAAAGAAGAGGTAGAAATTATTTTTAGACCTAAGTTATATAAAATATTTTATATGGTAGAGTAAGGAGGAGAATATGAAAGATATTATAGTTTCTACTAAGGATGATTTTATATTTAAAAATAAACTATATGATGAAATTACAATTAAAAATGTTGTAAAAAAAGAAATTGATTTATATATTTTTGAAGAAAATATATTAATTAAAGAGTTTGAGAATATAAGAAAAGTTAAGGAATCTATTGTTAGTAAAATAGTAAAAGAGGAATATGGTGATGAGAATGATATTTTAATTCATTATGAACATGATAAAAAAAGAAAAAGATTATATTTGTATTCAATGGGGAATGGAAGAAAAGTAAAAAATCTAATTGTTGAAGCAAAAGCTATTAAAGTAAAACCAATTCAATTTTATATTAAGAGTATAGTAGAAGGAAAAATAAAAAAAATAAAAGATTACATTATAATAATTGAGTTAAGAGAGCTTATATATTTAATACATGTAGAAAAAAACTTTATTGTTAAAAGTATAATAAAAAATAAGGTTGATTTTAATTTACATAATGAATTAAGCAATATTAAAAAAGGATCTATTTTAATTATCAGTAAAAAAGATGAAGATATTATTCCAGAAGAGCTAAGAGATAGATTGCATATTATATCCTTTGAAATAGGAGAGATAATAAATGAAAAAGTATTTAAAGTATAGAGATTTTATTCCAAAAGAATTTGTTGAAAAAATACAATCTAAAGAAAGTGAAGAAAATAAAAAGGGATATAAGATATTAATGTTATTAAATATAATTTTATTACTTTTTAATCTTGAAAGTATATATAAACAAAGAGAAGAAAAAGAATATATTCCAGAAGCTAATAAAAATTATATCGAAAAAGAAGAAATATTAAAATGGATAAATTTATATGATGAAGATAGCATTAATTTTAGAATTTTAAATAATACTGCTGAAATAACATATGAAAAAGATAAAAATATTAAAGAAATAGAAAAGTTAGGTGCAAGAATTAAAAAGGTTACTAATTATGATGATAAAAGGGTAGTGAATATATCATATGAATAAGCTAAGTATAGATTTAAGTCAGTACAAGCAACCAATATTAGTTGTTATAACTATTATTCAAATTGGAATTATGTTTTATTATTTTAATATAGACAACAAGGTGGAAAATATAGAAACAGTAAAATGTGTTATGCCGGAAAAATTAACATTTAATGAGATAAATAATAAATTAAATATAGATGAAAATATTGAAATATTAGAAATGGAAGATTTAGGTGAAAAGTGGTCTGTTAAAATAATGATAAATGGCAATAATGAAAAAATAGAAGAATTAATGAATAATTTGGAAAATATTGAAGTATACAATTATGATATTAGTGGAAAAGATAATATTTTAACAGTAATATTGGAGTTATATAGTTAATTTTATTAAAATTTTTCATGTTCTTGCTGAAATAATTGCATTTCTTTAGTAATTTTGATAGAATATTTTTGTTGTGTCACTAAACGACATATATAATTATGATTATTTGTTAAAAATAAAGGTCATAATAACTATGAATTCAATTGATTTGGAGGGAATTTTTTATGATATCAGCAGGTGATTTAAGAAAAGGTACTACTTTTGAGCATGAAGGACAAGTGTTTACAGTAATAGACTTTTTACACGTTAAACCAGGTAAAGGAGCTGCTTTCGTTAGAACTAAGTTAAGAAACGTTATTTCAGGTGGGGTTACAGATACTACTTTCAACCCAACTACAAAATTACAAGAAGCAGTAATCGAAAGAAAAGAAATGCAATATCTTTATTCTGATGGAGAGTTATACTACTTCATGGATCAAGAAACTTATGAGCAAATTCCATTAAACTATGAAAAAGTTGAAGATGCTATAAAGTTCATCAAAGAAAATATGTTTGCAGTAATTAAATTCTACAAAGGTGATGCATTCTCAGTTGAAGCACCAAACTTTGTTGAATTATTAATAACTCAAGCTGACCCAGGAATAAAAGGTAACACAGCTACAAACGCTATGAAACCAGCTACATTAGAAACTGGAGCAGTTGTTAATGTACCAATGTTCGTTAACGAAGGTGATACTATAAGAGTAGACACTAGAACTGGGGAATACATGGAAAGAGTTTAGTCTTAAAGTAAATGCTAGGTTTTTAACTTAGCATTTGTTTTTTTATAAGTGAGAATCTAAATCGTTGATTTAGTTATTCGAACTTGCACCTACAATTGAAATGAGTAGTGTGTTTCATATGAAATCTTTGATTTAGTTATTAAATAAGGGTATAATTATATATATAAAATAATTTCTTCAAAGGAAGTGAAAGTATGAGAGAAATATATACTAAAATAGATAAAGTTAAAACCAAAATAAATGAGATAGAAGATGAAAAATATGCTGATATATTTAATTCTTTAAGTGATATATTGCTAGATTTATCTTCACAGGTTGAGGAGTTAAATTCTAGACAAGAATATTTAGAAGAAAATATAGAATATATAGATAATGATTTAACAGATATACAAGAGGAATTATTTGAGGAAGTATCATTTGATGATTTAAATGAATTAGAAGATGAATATGTTGAAATCGAATGTGAAAAATGTAGCAAACCTTTATTTGTAGAACAGCAAGCATTAAAGAATAATAATGCTATTCCTTGTCCGTTTTGTGGTGGTATAGCTAAGGAATAATACATATATATTTTTTTATAAAATATACTTATTTTTAAAAACACAGGTTATTGTAATTAGTTTACAATAACCTGTGTTTTTTTAATTAAATTTATGGAATTTATAAGTAGTTAAGTAAATATATTATTATAGGTATTTATTTTACATATGTTTTAAAGAAATAATTTACATATTTTTTTTATAGTATGAATAATTAGCTATTATGTGAAATAAAAATTAAAGAGAAAGGGAATTAAGGAAGTGATGATATGAGATACGATGAAATTTATAAAATACTTCCAGAAACTATAGGAAATAGTATTAAAGAATTTTTAATGGCGGATGGAATACAGGAAATAAGAATTAAAGTTGGAAAGCCAATAATATTAAATTTATCATTTGAAGAAAAAGTACTAGATTATATTCCTACAAGAGAAGATTTAAGATATATGATAACTAAAATTTCTAATTATTCACTGTATGCATTTGAAGAAGAAATTAAGCAGGGATACATTACATTGAAAGGAGGACATAGAGTTGGACTTGCTGGAGAATGTGTAATATCAAAAGGTGAAGTTAGAACTATAAAGAATATCTCATCATTAAATATAAGAATATGTAAAGAAGTTATAGGTTCTTCTAATAAAGTAATGAGATTTATTACAAATGATAATAGAGTATATAATACATTAATAGTATCTCCTCCTAAATGTGGGAAAACAACTATATTACGAGATATAGCTAAAAATTTATCAAATGGAATGTATCAAATAAATTTAAAAGGAAAGAAAGTAACAATAGTAGATGAAAGAAGTGAAATTGCTGCTTGTTATAATGGAATTCCTCAAATGAATGTAGGAATTAGAACTGATATTTTAGATAATTGTTTAAAGAAGTCAGGAATGATTATGGCTATAAGAAGTCTTTCTCCAGAAGTATTAATATGTGATGAAATAGGAACAGAAGGTGATTTAGAAGCACTAAATATGGCTTTTAATTCAGGGGTTAACATTATAGTTACAGTACACGGTTATGATATAGAGGATATTTATAATAGGAAAGTTTTTAAAGAATTAATAGATAATTGTGTTATAGAAAGGGTTATAGTCTTAAGTAATCGAAGGGGGGCTGGAACTATAGAAAAAGTTTATAAGGTAAATAGGGGGACGGGATTACAATGCTTAGAAATGTGATGATTTTTTTAATGTTTGTAATTTGTACATTTATAGGTTACTTTTATGGTGAAAATTACAAAAGAAGAAGTATACATTTGAAGGAGTTCCAAAAAAGTTTATTATTGTTGAGTAATGAGATTATATATGCTAATACTCCATTACCGGATGCTTTATTAGAAATTAGTAAAAAGGTTTCAGAGCCAATTTCAGATATATTTAGTGATATGGCATTTACACTTGACAATGGTTATACAGCAAGTATATATGAAAGCTTTGAAAGCGCTTATACAAAAATAGCAGAAAAGATGAATTTAAGTGTAGATGATCATAAAATTATAAGCGACTTTTTTAAAACTCTTGGTTCATCTGGAGTAACAGGACAAGATAAAATTTTTAAAGTAGCGTTAGATAATATAGATGTAAATTATAAGGAAGCTAGAAAGTTTGAAAAAGAAAATATTAAATTATATAGAACGTTGGGATTGTCTATTGGTGCGATGCTAGCAATATTTTTTATCTAAGGGGGGATATAATTTATTATGTTTGATGTAAGTTTATTATTTAAAATTGGTGCAATGGGAATTCTACTTATGGTTATTGAAAAAGTATTAAAAGGAAATGGAAAAGATGAAATTGCAGTATTAGCTAATTTAGCAGGAATGGTAATTATATTGATTACTATTATCGGAATGATATCAAATCTTTTTGATACTGTGAAAACTATGTTTACTTTTTAGGTGAGCTTTATGGAGATAATTAAAGTTGCATTTTTTGCTTTCACTGCTTTATTCATATTCCTTTTATTGAAAGATAAGAAATCAGAAGTTGGATTGTTTGTAGTACTTGCAGCAGGAATAGGAATATTCCTTTATATGATAGGACAGTTAGGAGATGTAATAGATTTTATTAAAGAAATTGCAAATAAAGCTAATATAGATACTGTATATATTGGTATTGTATTGAAAATTCTTGCAATAGCTTATATAACATCATTTTGTAGCGAAATATGTAAGGACTCTGGTGCAGGAAGTATAGGTACTAAGGTTGAGTTTGCAGGGAAAATTATGATATTAGGATTAGCTATTCCAATCTTAATGGCTGTATTGAATTCAATTCTTCAGATATTGTAGGTGAGAAAATGAGAAACTATATTTTAAAGATAATTTGGTCTTTGACAATTATCAGTATTCTAGCAGTTAGTGGAATTTCTATAGTTCCCAATAAAGTTGTTTATGCAGAAGAACTTACTACTGTAACCAATGATGAAGAGGTAGAATCAAAGCTTAACAGTCTATATGATTATATCAACACAATGAAAAGTGATGTAGAACTTGTTAATGAACTAGATCCTATAAGTTATATACAAAGTTATATAGAAACAGGAGAAGGGAATATATCATTTTCAACAATTTTAAATGCTGTAATAAGTTTGTTTTTTAGAGAAGTAAAAACTGTATTAGCATTAGCATTTTCAATTGTTGCAATAGGAATAATATGTTCACTATTTAAAAATATACAATCATCTTTTTCTAGTGAAGGAGTATCACAAGTAGCTTTTTATGCTTGTTATGCAATTTTAATAATATTACTATCGAAAACTTTCATTATATCAATATCACTGGCAAAGGATGTAATTGTTCAAATAGCAGATTTTATGGATAAGGTCTTACCAGTATTAGTATTGATGTTAGCAGCAGCTGGAGGATTAACTCAGGCAGCTACAATGGATCCAATAATACTTGGGGCTACAATATTAATTCCTAAAATATATATAAATGTAATAATACCATTAATATTAATAACATTCGTATTACAGTTTACAAATAATATATCAACTGAAGCAAAATTATCAAATTTATGTGGAATGGTAAAAAAATCTACTGTATGGCTTCAGGGAATTATTCTTACAATTTTTATTGGTGTATTAACAATTAGAGGTATAACTTCTTCAACAATAGATGCAGTTACTTTAAAGACAACTAAGTTTGCTGTTGATAACTTTATACCAATAGTAGGGAAGTCATTTTCAGATGCTATAGCATCAGTAGCAGGATATTCATTGATTATAAAAAATGCAATTGGATCTATTGGATTAATAGTTATAATATTAATAATTTTATATCCTATTATTAAGTTAATATTATCATCACTTATATTCAAGCTTTCAGCAGCATTACTTGAACCTATAACAGATAAAAGAATTACTAGCTCTATAGCTGCAGCAGGAGAATCTTTAGTTCTTATAATGTCCTGTGTAGTAAGTGTAAGTATAATGTTCTTTATTCTTATATCAATTATGATATCAGCAGGTAAATTTGTTATAGGAGGTTAAGATCATGGAATATATAAATAATTTTGTCATAACATTAGTTGCAACTATGATATTTATGACTGCAGTAGATATAATTTCTCCAGATAACTCAATGAAGAAGTATATAAAATTTGTATTAGGTCTTATATTAATTTCAGTAATGATAAATCCAATTATAAAATTTTTTACTGGTGGAGAACAAGAGTTAGTAAATACAATAAAGAATTATGAAAATATGTTTTATGAAGGAATTACTAGTGAAAATGAAAATGATGTAAGCAAAAATCAGATAGAATCTTTTAAAAATAATTTAAATAGTAATTGTAATAGCTTACTTAAAGAAGAATTTTCAGATAAAGATTTTAAATCTAATGTAGAATGTGAAATAGATTTACAGAGCATGACATATAACATAGAGAGCTTAGAAGTTGGGGTAAAGGAAAATGGAATAAAAATAGTTGACAGCATTAAAATTAATATAAATGAAGAAAGTGAACAAGCAATATCCAATGATGAAAAAGTAGAAAACGCAGAGGAAATAAAGAATTATTTATCAGAAGTTTTTAAAATACCAACAGAAAAAATAAAGTTATATAGTATGGGAAAATAGAAAAAGATAGGAGGGTGAAGAGAGATATGGATAAAGATAAATTAAATGGTGAAATGAATAAACTAATGCAAAATAAAAAGTTTGTTAACTGCTTAATAGTATTACTTGTAATTATATTTTTATGGCTAGCGGTAAGTAATTTTATGGGAGATGATGCTGGATTAAGTAAGGGAAATGTTGATAACACACCTAATGGAGCACAGGAAGTTGTTGGAGATGAAGGTATTACAACATCTAAAGAACTATTAGATTATGAAACACAAAAAAAGCAAGAATTAAAAAATATACTTTCTAAAATAGATGGCGTGGGTGATGTTGAAGTTGAAATCTATTTTGAAAGTAGTGAAGTATTAGTACCAGCTACAAATTCAAACACTCAAACATCTGAAACACAAGAGGAAGATAATAATGGAGGAACAAGAGTAACAAAGCAAGAAACAGAGGGTGCAACAGTTGTAATGCAAAATGATTCAAATACAAGTGAACCTTTTATAACGAAAACTTATAAGCCTCAAATTACAGGTATAATAATCGTTGCAGAAGGAGCAAAGAGCAATAAGATAACTTATGATATACAAAAAGCTGTATCAAGCTTCTATAATTTAAGTTTAGATAAGGTTAATGTATATCCTATGGGTAGCTAGCATATAATGTTATATAAAAAGAATGGGAGGAATTAAAAATGACAAAAAAACAATTTGGGATTATTTTTACACTTATGGCTTTAATAGTATGTGTTGGAGTGTTATCTATGAAGCTAAATGAAAATGGATATAACGATCCAACAAGCTTAGAGGCTGTATTAAAGCAAAATACTGACAATACTAAAACAGATTCAGCAACAGAAGAAACTTTAAGTACAACAGAATATTTTTATAGCATGAGATTAACTAAAGAGCAACAAGATGAAAAGTATGTAGATGATATGAAGGCTATTACAGAGGATGCTAATGCATCACAAGAATCAAAGGATATAGCAAATAATGCATTAGTTGAAAAAGCTAAGATGAAAGATCAAGAAAGTAGAGTTGAATCAGAAATTAGAAATAAAGGTTATGAAGATGCTCTTTGTATGATTAATGAAAATAAAACAGTTAAGGTTTATGTTAAAGTAGAAGATGTTTTAACTGAAGAAAATTCAGCTTCAATTAAGAAAGTTGTTGAAGATATTACTACATTAAATGATGTAGATATAACATCAATGAAATAATTCGTTGTAATATAAAGGCTCTTTTGCTATAATAAACATAAGGAAAAGTAGGTTTATATAATAAACCTTAAGGAGGTTAAGGCATGGAAAATGTAAACAATGAATCTACTATAGGAATTGTTAAAATTTCTGACGAGGTAGTAAGTGTTATAGCGGAAATAGCAGCAGATGAAATTCAAGGAATCGTTGAAGTTCCACATGGAGTTTCAAGTAACATATCACAAATATTAAAAGGTAAAAAGTCTTCTAGTGGGAAGAGTGTAAAAGTTACATTAGAAGAGGATAAGGCTATAATTGAATTAAATGTAGCTGTAGAGTATGGTATGAAAATTCCAGAGATAGTAAGTGCAGTTCAAGAAAATGTTAAAAAGACTGTTGAAGCTATGACTGGATTAAAGGTTGACAAAGTTAATGTCAATGTTCAAAACATATTTGTTCCAAAGCAGGAGCAACAGGAAACATTAGAAGTTTAGTAAAAAACCCTCTGTTAAACAGAGGGTTTCTCATTGTAATAGAAAAAATATAATGTTTACATAAACTGAATTCTTAACTTAAAGTAAAGTTTTAACTAGATCGAAGATTAGAATTCATTATCTAAGGGCGTTTTTGTTGTTATATTTCATGTTAAAACAGATGATAATTTTACAACAACTGACTATCAAATAAAATTTTTAGATAGTAAATTTTATAAAAATTATTTATAATAGTAAAAGTTGAGCCATAAAAGTTATTTTTTATGGACAGAAATAAGATAATATTGTAATATACATATGTTTAATTAATGTAATATAAGTTTATAATACAAATAAAGAGATTAATGTATATTATATATACTCAGGAGGAAGTTATGAAAAGACAGAAATCAAGAGAAAAAGCAATGGAGTTGCTTTTCAGCATGGAACTTAGCAAAAATAGTTATGAGGAAACAATAGAAAACTTCATCGAAGATTATGAAATGGATTTAAATACTATAGACATAGAATATATAAAAAATGTTGTAAAAACAGTTACTGATAACTTAGAAGTTATTAATGGTAAGATAGTAGAAGCTTTAGTAAACTGGAAATTAGATAGAATTTCTAAAGTTAACCTTACAATATTAAGATTAGCAGTAGGGGAAATGCTTTTTGTTGAAGATGTTCCAGGTAGCGTAGCAATAAATGAAGCAGTTGAATTAACTAAAAAGTATTCAGATGAAAAGAGCTGTTCATTTGTTAACGGAGTATTAGATAAAGTTTTAAAAGACTTATAAACGAAAAATTAGTTTCAAGAGAGTTAGAGGGGGCAAAAACATGGGTGATAGAATAGATGGTAAAGTTATAGCTTTAGGAGTTAAGGAAGATATAAAGAACTTTGTAGAAAGTAGAAAGTTAAAAGGAATAAATATGCCTAAGGTTGCATCCATATTAGTTGGAAATGATGGAGGATCATTATTTTATTTAAATAATCAAGAAAAAGTGGCAGTTTCACTAGGATTAGAATTTGAGAGAATTCATTTAAGTGAAGAAGTAACAGAAATTGAATTGATAAAAAAAATAGAAGAATTAAATAATGATAACAGTGTAAATGGAGTAATACTTCAGTTACCATTACCTAAAAACATGGATGAAAAGAAAATAATATCATCAATATCTCCAGAGAAAGATATAGATTGCTTAACATTTGTTAATCAAGGTAAATTGTATATGGGAGAAGATACTTTCATGCCATGTACGCCTAAATCAGTATTAACAATATTAAAGAGCTTAAATATAAACTTAGAGGGAATGGAAGTAGTTGTTGTTGGAAGAAGTAATATAGTAGGTAAGCCAGCATCAGCATTAATGCTTAAAGAAAATTGTACAGTTACAATTTGCCATTCAAGAACTAAAGAGTTAAAAGAAGTATGTAAGAGAGCAGATATTTTAATTGTTGCTATAGGAAAAGCAAAGTTTATAGATGATAGCTATGTAAAAGATGGTGCAATAGTTATTGATGTAGGAACTAATTCTGTAGAAGGAAAAATTACTGGTGATGTTGATTTTGAAAAAGTTATAAATAAAGCTGCTTTTGTTACACCTGTTCCAGGTGGTGTTGGGGCTCTTACAACAACTCTTTTAATGAAGAATGTATGTGAGGCTTTAGAAAAGTATGAAAATGAAAATTAAAACTTTAACAGTATCAGAAGTTAATAATTATATAAAAAAGGTATTAGATAATGATTTTATATTAAATAACCTTTCTGTAAGAGGAGAAATTTCAAATTTAAAATATCATTCTAGTGGGCATATTTACTTTTCATTAAAAGATGAGAATAGTAAGATTAATTGTATTATGTTCAAAAGTAAAAGCTTTGATTTAGATATAGTATTGCAAGAAGGAATGGCTGTAATAGTATCAGGAAGAGCATCTGTATATACTGCAAATGGAACATTTCAGATATATTGTGATAGGATAGAACAAGAAGGTCTAGGAGAACTTCACATAAGATTTGAAAAGTTAAAGGAAAAGTTAAGTAGGGAGGGGTATTTTGAAGAAGAGTTTAAAAAACCCCTTCCTAAAAATCCATATAAGATAGGGATTGTAACGGCAGAAACTGGTGCAGCCATACATGATATAATTAATGTTATAAGAAGAAGAAATTCAAAAGTTGATATTATTCTTTATCCTGCATTAGTGCAGGGAGATGGAGCATATAAAACTATAATTGAAGGTATAGAGTATTTTAATAAAAAGAAAAATGTAGATGTTATTATAATAGGTAGAGGTGGAGGATCCATGGAAGAACTATGGAACTTCAATGAAGAGCCACTTGCATATGCTATTTTTAAATCAGCAATACCTATTGTATCAGCTGTAGGTCATGAAGTTGATTTTACTATATCAGATTTTGTAGCAGATTTTAGAGCAGCCACTCCTTCACAAGCAGCTGAAGTAGTTGTTCCTTTAGAAGAAGATCAATATAAGCAAATTAGCAGCTATGAAGATAGATTAAGTATTATAATAGGTGATAGACTTAGAGAAGAAAAACAAAAGGTCAAAAACTTAGAGAAAATATTAAGTTTAAACTCACCAAGTAATAGGATTGCAAATGCATATTTAGAAATTGATAATTTAAAGGAAAAAATAGAAAAGATATTAGAGTTTAAGATAAAGAGCAATAAAGAGAAGATATTCTCATTAAATAATATATTAAATGCTCATAATCCGTTAAATATTTTAGCAAAAGGTTATGCTATAATAGAGGATGAAAATGGCAAGTTAATTAAAAGTAAAGAATTTTTTGAAGGTAATACAGAAATAAAAATTTCTATGGAAGATGGGTATGTAAAAGGAAATTTTACTCCTACAGAAAAAGGGGGATTTTGTCATGGCAAAGAAGGAAAGCTATAATGATATGTTAAATAATTTAGAAGTTATTTTATCTACATTAGAAAATGAAGAGTTAAGTTTAGAAGATGCTATGAAAGAATATGAAAAGGGAAGCAAAATCGTTAATAAGTTATATAAGACATTAGATGCGTTAGAGGGCAAATTCTTAACAATTAAAGAAAATGCTGAAGTGGTGAAAGAAAATGATATTTAATGAGATGAAAAATGATATAAATGAATTTTTAGCAAATTATTTTAATAATAAAGGAAACTACAATAAAGTTATTTATGATTCAGCAAGCTACAGTATTAATATAGGAGGTAAGAGAATAAGACCTATATTAATGCTTTTAACGTACAGTATGTATAAAGAAAACTGGAAAGAAATATTAGAGTTTTCTTCAGCTATTGAAATGATTCACACATATTCATTAATTCATGATGATTTACCTTGTATGGATAATGATGATCTTAGAAGAGGAAAACCTACTAATCATAAAGTATATGGTGAAAATATAGCAGTACTAGCAGGGGATGCGCTTTTAAATGAAGCTATGAATTTAATGATGAAATTTGCTTTAAAAAATGATAAAAACGCATTAGTTGCAGCAGAAATGATTGCATCTGCAGCAGGACCAGAAGGTATGATAGGCGGTCAAGTAGTAGATATAATTAATGAAGGTAAAAAAATAAGTGAAAATGAACTTAAATATATGCACATGAAAAAGACAGGCGCACTTATTAAAGTTTCTATATTAGCAGGGGCAATACTTGGAGATGCATCAAAAGAAGATATTATTAAATTAGATAAGTTTGGTGAAAATTTAGGCTTAGCGTTTCAAATAAAAGATGATATTTTAGATGTTATAGGAAGCACAGAAAAATTAGGAAAAAATGTCTTGAGTGATGAGGAAAGCAATAAAACTAACTTTATAACAATGCATGGGTTAGAATATTGCATTAAAGAATGCGAAAGGCTAACAAAAGAAAGCATTGAGATATTAGATAGTTTATCTGTAGATACTGAAGCTTTAAAGGTTTTAACTAAGGAACTTTTAGACAGAGAAAACTAAATGAAGGAATGATAAATATGTCAAAATTATTAGAGGATATAAATTATCCATGTGATGTGCAAACTTTGACTAATAAGGAACTCTATAAGCTTAGTGATGAAATACGAGAATTTTTAATAGAAAAGGTATCCAAAACTGGAGGACATTTATCTTCAAATTTAGGTGTGGTTGAATTAACACTTAGTTTATATAAAACATTTAACTTTGAAAAAGATAAAATAATATGGGATGTTGGACATCAAACTTACGTTCATAAGATATTAACAGGACGTAAAGAAAAATTTGACACATTGAGAAAATATAATGGTTTATGTGGATTTCCCAAAATAAGTGAAAGTAAGTATGATTCATTTGGTGTTGGTCATAGTAGCACATCAATATCAGCGGCTTTAGGCATAGCAAGGGCGAGAGATATTAAACAGGAAGATTATAATGTTATTGCTGTTATAGGAGATGGTGCATTAACTGGAGGTATGGCATTAGAAGCACTTAATGATGTTGGTTTTAATAAAACTAATATGATTATAGTTTTAAATGATAATCAGATGTCAATTTCCAAAAATGTAGGTGGATTATCTAATCACTTAAATAAATTAAGATTAGACCATAGTTATAATAAATTAAAAGAAGACATAAACTCTACTTTAAGTAATAGCAATGCTGGTAAAACAGTAGTTCAATATTTACATAGAGTAAAAGATAGTTTAAAACATTTATTAGTACCATCAATGTTATTTGAAAATATGGGTGTGAAATATATTGGACCTATAGATGGTCATGATATTGAACTAATGAATGAAGTATTTAGCAAGGCTAAAGAAATTAATGGACCTGTAATAATTCATACAGTAACTCAAAAAGGAAAGGGTTATGAATTTGCAGAAAAAAATCCAAATAAATTTCATGGGGTTTCACCATTTGATTTAGAAAGTGGTGAAAGTTATATTCCAGTAAAAAAGACATATTCTAAAGTATTTGGAGACACTATGTTAGAGTTAGCAGAAAAAAATAACGACATAGTTGCAATAACTGCGGCCATGCCAGATGGTACAGGCTTAAAAGAGTTTGCTAAAAAATATAGTAATAGATTTTTTGATGTTGGAATAGCAGAAGAACATGCTACTACACTTGCAGCTGGTATGGCAAGTGCTGGATTGAGGCCGGTTTTTGCGGTATATTCAACATTTCTACAAAGAGCTTTTGATCAAATTATACATGATGTTTGTATTCAAAATTTACCAGTAGTTTTTGCAATTGATAGAGCAGGAATTGTAGGTGATGATGGAGAAACTCATCAAGGGGTATTTGATTTATCTTATTTATCTGCAATACCTAACATGACAGTTTTAGCACCAAAACATTTAGAGGAATTAGCTATAATGTTAAATTGGGCTGTAAAACAAAATGGACCTATTGCAATAAGATATCCAAGAGGTGCTGATTGCTGTGAAGATATATCTGCAATAAGTGAAATAAAATACGGAAAATGGGAAAAGATAATCAATGGAGAGAAAGTAGCTATAATAGCAGTAGGAAAGATGGTACAACATGCTATGATTGCAAGAAAATCATTAGTTAATAAGGGAATTAATCCTACTATTATAGGAGCAACTTTTATAAAACCTATAGATACTGAGATGTTAAAAGAGCTAATTAATGAAGGATATAGTATTATAACTATTGAAGATAATGTTATTAATGGTGGATTTGGAAGCTATGTATTAATGGAATTAAATAAGCTTAATTTTAATGGGAAATTTAAGTGTTTAGGATTTAATAATGAATTCGTTCCACATGGTGATGTTAATTTACTATATAGAGATGCAGGGCTTGATGCAGAAGCTATAGAAAAATGTGTTATAAACATTTTAGGATAAAGGAGAAAAATATGGCATCTAAGAAAGAAAGATTAGATATATTATTAGTTGAAAAAGGAATTTGTGAATCAAGAGAAAAAGCAAAGACTAATATTATGGCAGGACTTATATTTGTTGATGGGCAAAGAGTAGATAAGGCTGGAGAGAAAGTTAAAGTTGATGCAGATATAGTATTTAAGGGAGAAAAACTTAAATATGTAAGTCGTGGAGGCTTAAAGTTAGAAAAAGCAATGAAGACTTTTGGAATTGATCTTACAGATAAGGTTTGTATGGATATAGGAGCATCAACAGGTGGATTTACAGACTGTATGCTTCAAAATAATGCATCTAAAGTTTTTGCTGTAGATGTAGGATATGGACAATTTGCTTGGAAACTTAGAACTGATGAAAGAGTTGTTTGTATGGAGAAAACTAATATTAGATATGTTACTCCAGAAGACATTGGTGTAGCTTTAGATTTTGCATCAATAGATGTATCATTTATTTCATTAAGAACTATAATGCCTGCAGTAAAGGCGTTATTAGGAGATAAAGGTGAAGTTGTTGCATTAATAAAGCCACAGTTTGAAGCTGGAAGAGATAAAGTTGGGAAGAAAGGTGTTGTAAGAGATAAGGAAGTACATTTAGAAGTTATTGATAGAATAATTAATTTCTTAATAGAAAATGAATTAAATGTACTAGGATTAAGTTACTCACCAATTAAAGGTCCAGAAGGAAATAGAGAATATCTTGTTTACTTTACTAAGGATAAAGAAAAAGAAGGGAATTTCGAGTTAAGTCAAATTGAAGATATTGTAAATGAATCTCATAGCCAGCTTTAAAAGCTGGCTATAGGTATATAAGTATAGTAAAGGGAGATAATATGAGAAATATTGTAATTGCATTAAATCCGTCAAAAGATATTGAAGGAAAAATATTATCTTTAGTTATTGAAAAAATTACAAATATATTTAAAAACTCTAAAATAACTGTACTTAATAGTTATGAAATAAATAAGTATAAATTTGGTGATAATTTAGATTTACTTATAGTTTTAGGGGGAGACGGAACTTTACTGGGTATAGCTAGAGATATTAATGGAAAATATGATGTTCCTATTTTAGGAATAAATATAGGAAATTTAGGGTTTTTATCAAGTATAGAAATACAAGATTTAGACGAAGCTTTAAATAAGATAAAAAATGGACAGTATCATATTCAAAATAGAATTCTTTTAGAATGTAAAAGTGATGATGAAAGTAAGGATATTAATAGCAAAGCTTTAAATGATGTTGTAATAGCAAGGGGAACATTGTCAAGGATGGCAAAGTTTGAAGTGTATATAGATAAAAAATTATATTATACTTTTAAAGGAGATGGCTTAATAGTCTCAACTCCTACAGGATCTACAGCATATTCATTTTCAGCAGGAGGACCTTTCGTATATCCAGATGTTGAAGTAATAACATTAACGCCTATTTGTCCTCATACCAGAGGAATGCAGCCAATTGTATTAAAAAGTAGTAGTGAGATTTTAATTAAGGCTGAAAATTATAATGGAGAAATTTATTTAACATTTGATGGCCAAGAAGCTAGGAAAATTAAAGATAATACATCTATAATAATTAAAAAGGCTAAAGATGTTGCGAAAATTTTATTGTTTGATAATTATGACTATTTTAATGTTTTGAGAAAAAAAATATTAAATAACTAAAAAAATATTTTTAAATTAAATTAAATAGAACTTTGATAGAAAATAGGATTTCTGTACTAATGATTGTACATTAATTAACAAATTGAGAAGGTGATAAAAATGAAGTCAAAAAGACATAGTAAAATATTAGAAATTATAAATGATAATGATATAGAAACACAAGAAGAATTAGCAGAAGCGCTTAAATATGCCGGATATGATGTAACTCAAGCAACAGTATCTAGAGATATAAAATTATTGAAATTAGTAAAAATGCAAAGTGAATCAGGAAAATATAAATATATATCTGCAACAAAGGAAGAGCGTGATATAAATGATAAGCTTTATAGTATTTTAAAAAATTCAGCAATAGATGTAGAGCAAGTTGATAAATTTGTTGTTATAAAAACATTAACAGGTGCTGCATCAGCAGCTGCAGAAGCAATTGATACATTATACACAAACGATGTTGCTGGAACAATAGCAGGTGATAATACTATTTTTGTATTAGTTAGAACTGATGAAAAAGCTGTAGAGCTAATTTCTAAAGTAAGAAAGATGATTTCTTAGAGTTTATAAAGGTGGGGTATAATGCTAATTGAATTAAATATTAAAAATTTCGCATTAATTCAAGAGTTATCAGTTGAGTTTGGTGCGGGATTTAATATATTATCAGGAGAAACTGGTGCAGGTAAATCAATACTTATAGATACTATAGACTATGTATTAGGTGGAAAATTTTCTAAAGATCAAATAAGATATGGAGAAGAGAAAACCATAGTAGAAGCCGTATTTTCAATTGAAAATGATGAAATTTACGACGTATTAGAAGAATTAGGTATAGAAAAAGACGAAATGCTAATAATACGCAGAGAAACTACATTACATGGTAAAAGCTTAATAAAAGTTAATAATAGAAGTATTGTATTATCACAATTAAAAAAGGTAAGAGAAAAGCTACTAGATATTCATGGTCAGCATCAAAATCAAAATTTATTAAATAGAGGTACTCATATTTTATATGTTGATGAATTTTATTATGATAAAATCAAAGACTTACTTGAAGAATATGATAAATTAAGAAGTACTTATTTAGAAAATGTTGAAAAGATAAATAAGCTAGCAGGAAATGAAAATGGAGAAAAATTAGCGGATTATATTAAATTTCAAATAGAAGATATAGAAAAGGCTAATTTAAAGGTCAATGAAGAAGAAGATCTAAAAGATGAATTCAATATGTTAGCAAATGCTGAAAAAATATCAAATAGTTTAGTAAAATCTTATGGATATTTAAATTCATCTAATGAAGGGATTTCAGTATTAGAAGGATTATCGAAAGTTATTTCTGAACTGTCATTAGTTGAAAACCACTCTGAAATAATAAGAGAAAAGAAAACACAAATAGAAGAAGCTTTTTATAGTTTAGAAGAAGTGACAAGAGAAATTCGTGATATAGGTAGTGAAATACAATATGATGAAGATAGATTGGCACAAATAAATGAAAGAATATATACTATAAGTTTATATAAGAAAAAATATGGAAACTCAATACAAGAGATTTTAGATAATTTAAAAAATTTAAAAGAAAAATATAATGAGTTAATAAACTCTGAAGAAATAATAAATAAGTTAAAAGAAGAGCTTATTATTATAGAAGAAAAAATGAAGGTAATAGGTAAAAAACTTCATGAATTAAGAGTTGAGGCTGCTGAAATATTAGAAGTTAATATAAAAAAAGAATTATCTTATGTTGGACTTGAAAAAGCAATAATAAAAATTGAAGTTAATTTAACTGATGAAATGAATTCAAGAGGTTATGATGAAGTTCAATTCTTAGTTTCAGCAAACCCAGGTGAACCTTTAAAACCACTAGAAAAGGTATTATCAGGTGGTGAATTATCAAGAATAATGCTTGCTTTAAAATGTGTTTTTGTAGATAAAGATAAAATACCAACACTTATTTTTGACGAAATAGATACTGGTATTAGTGGAACTATTGGAAAACGTGTTGGAGAAAAGATGTATGAAGTTTCAATAAAGCATCAAGTATTATGTATAACTCATTTACCACAAATTGCAGCACTTTCTGATAATCATTATTTTGTATCTAAACATGTTGTGGATGGAAAGACATTTACAGGAATAAGAATGTTAACAAGAGAAGATAAAATTAGAGAAATTGCTAAAATGGTTGGTGGAGATGAAATAAGTGATGTTACTATCGAAAATGCATCAGAAATGGTGAAATTTGCCGAAATAAAAAAGAAAGAAATGAAAAATATTTAAGAAAATCATACATAAGCCTAGGCAATACGGTAAAGAATAAAATCATGGTAAATTAACATGGTTTTATTTTTTTTATACAAAATGTATTTACTTAATAATTTTTGACTATGTTAACAATGTTAATACAGCATATAAAAAAACGATACAGGGAAAATTAATGTCAGAAGCAAGGGAGGAGATAAAATGTTAAAAAAAATATTAAAGTATTTTAGTATAATTACTGCTCCAATAGCTATTTTGGCATTAATAGCATATTTTAGTGTTTTGAAATTGCCAGAAAAAATATATATCAATGATAGTATGCAAGTATCAGATATATCTGTTCATAATCAAGGTGTACTTAATACTGTAAAACTATCAAAGGATAAAGTAAACATCGATTTTTTAGGATTAATTCCAATAAAATCAGTGGCAGTACAGAAGCTAGATGATATAAAGTTATATCCTGGTGGAACAAGTGTAGGAATAAAGTTATCTACTGAAGGCGTTTTAGTTGTTGGTTTTTCTGAAGTTGAAACTAGAGGTGGAACTGAAAGTAGTCCAGCAAAAGTAGCAGGATTACAATTAGGGGATGTATTACTTAAAGTTGATGGAAAAGAAATTCAAGGATCTAAACAGTTAGGAACTTTAATAAAAGAATGTGATAGTAGTGTAGTAAATGTAGAGTTTATGCGTCAAGGATGCAAGTTTAATAAAGATATTGAACTTGTTAAAGAAGGTGAAAATTATAAACTAGGTTTGTGGGTTAGAGACTCAACTGCAGGTATAGGAACATTAACTTTCTATCACGAAGGTAGTGATACCTTTGGTGCTTTAGGTCATCCTATTACAGATGGAGATACTAATACTACATTTACCATTAAAGATGGTGATTTATTATCAGCATCAATATTAAGTGTGCGTAAAGGTGAAAAAGGTGTTCCAGGTGAATTAAGAGGACTATTTGTAAATGAGAAAAGTTCTATAGGAACAATTCAAAGTAATTCTTCTTCAGGAATATTTGGAAGTACTAATAAACCTTTAGTAAATCCTAGTTTTAGTGAACCAATGTCTGTAGGATTTAGAAATGAAGTTGTAGAAGGTCCTGCTACTATAATAACTACAGTAGGAGAAGAAGGGCCAAAAGAGTATGACATAGAAATTGTTAAGTTACTACAACAAGATAAATGTGGACCTAAGAGTATGATAATTAGAGTTACAGACCAAGAACTTCTAAGTAAAACAGGAGGAATAGTTCAAGGAATGAGTGGTAGTCCAATAATTCAAAATGGAAAAATTGTCGGAGCTGTTACTCACGTTTTAATTAATAAGCCTGACATTGGATATGGAATATATATCGAATGGATGCTTGAAGAAGCAGGGATTATAAATTAAAATAAAATTAGAAAATTATCAACAAGATATAGCTAAAATAATATAGAAAAAATGCTATATCTTGTTTTTTTAAAACTTATACATTAATCAACACAAAATTTCTCAACATTTTCTTAAAAAAATTTCAAAATAATGTAAAATAAACTATTATTATTTTAAAATTTATGTTATAATATAATCAATGAAGTTAAAAAACAACTAAATATAACTTAATTTAAATATAAAATGTAACTGTAATAAATAAGTTATGTGGAAATTGGGAATGTAAAATTTTCAAATAAGATATTCTAGTGGGGAGAAAGGGAGAGAAAAGATGGATGGAAATAAGATTTCAGTAATTATTGCTGATGATAACAAAGAATTTTGCAGTATTTTAAATGATTATCTTTTAAATCAAAGAGACATCGTAGTAACAGGAATAGCAAAGGATGGTAGAGAAGCTTTAACACTAATTGAGGAAAAACAACCTGATTTAGTAGTTTTAGACATTATAATGCCTCATTTAGACGGATTAGGGGTTTTAGAAAAGTTAAATTCAATGAATTTAGAAAAATTCCCTAGAATAGTTGTATTATCTGCAGTTGGACAAGATAAGATAACACAAAGAGCTATAACTTTAGGTGCAGATTATTATGTTGTAAAACCATTTGATATGGATATTTTCACTAAACGTATAAGAGATATGTTTAATGATACTTTAGCAGTAGACAATGAACCTGTTAAAAAACAAGTGGCAATGACAACAAGTGAAATAATGAGCACAAATACTAGAGGTCCTGTTGATTTAGAAACTGAAATTACAAACATAATTCATGAAATAGGTGTTCCAGCACATATTAAAGGGTATATGTATTTAAGAGAAGCTATAACAATGGTTGTTAATGATATGGAATTACTATCAGCTGTAACTAAGGAATTATATCCTTCAATAGCTAAGAAGTACAATACAACAGCTTCAAGAGTTGAAAGAGCAATCAGACATGCTATCGAAGTTGCTTGGGGAAGAGGGCAAATTGAAGCTATTAATAAGCTGTTTGGGTATACTGTACACAATGACAAGGGCAAGCCAACAAACTCAGAATTTATTGCTATAATAGCAGACAAGCTAAGATTAAAGAATAAAGTATCTTAATTGTCAGAAAAGGCTTAAATATAGGGTTTTAGTAATTTGAAAAATTAAAGTTTAAGGGCAACAAATATAAATTTAGAACAATAAATATTATAAAATAAATAATATACACCAACTTGTTAGTTAATATTAACGAGGAGGTGTTTTTATTTTGGCTAGAATAAAAAAAACTATATTTACTCTTGCTGAAATTAATCAATAGCTCCAGCTAGAACAATTAAATATTGCTAAATTAACTGACTTAATATATTGCTTTAGTAGGGTACAGCTGACATCCATATAAATTAGCTGAATAAATAGAATTTTGAAAGTCGTAAAGCTAGTGACAACAATATAATTTTTTATATATTGTTATTAGTGATAGAGGAATTATGTTAGCTTTTCGTAGGAAGCTTTACAAAAACACTATAATGCTATACAATGTAGTGGTAGATTGCATAGCAAGGTAGGTGTATAAATAGTTATGGAAAGAATAAGAAAAGATAAGTATTGTCTAAAAGGTGAATATTATGAAGCACTTGAAACAATAAATTCTAGATTAGGGTTTGTAGTTCCGAAAAGCTTTAGAAAAGAAGTATATATTGATTTATTAGAGTTGCTTTTCAGAAATCAAAGATTAGGAAAACCTCTAAATAAGGCACTAGGAAAAAGTCTTGATGATTTTATTGATGAGTTAGTAGAAACATATTACTTAACATTAGGGAAAGGAAAATTTATTAATTATTTTTTGCAGAATGGTTTTTTATGTTCTTTCTCATGTATTATGTTTTATATTATCAATTCATCTTTTAATGGAAGTAATGTATTACCATATTCGTTTGCAACATTAATTATGGGAATGATAGGTTTTCTAGGTGGAATAATTCATGTTTATACAAATTATAAATGTTTATATAAATTTACTGGATATAAAAAACACTTATTTCAAGTTTTTTTTATGTTATGGCCATTGTATTTTGTGATATTTGGAGATAATTATATATTTAATTTAACTAAAAATATAATTATAACTAAAAATGTAGTATTAGGTATTATAATTGTAGAAGCCATAATATATTTAGTATTAGTTTTATTATTTAGATATGAAGGAAAGAGAGACTAATATGAGAGTTAACTCACAGTTATTAAAAGGATTAATGGATAAAGTGATATTAAAAATTATTAATGAAGAAGAGACTTATGGATATGAAATATATATAAAGCTTCAAAAATTAGGATTTATAGATTTTGCTGAAGGTTCCCTATATCCACTTTTACTAAGGTTAGAGAAAAAAGGATTAATTAAAGGAATAAAAAGAAAATCACAAATAGGTCCAGATAGAAAATATTATTCTTTGACTGAAGAAGGAATACAGGAAATGAATGATTTCAAGGAAAATTGGGATAAAATAAATTCAGCTATAAAAAAACTATGGAATAATGGATAATAAATTTTTTAGCTATATAAATTTGTTTTACAATTTTAATATATTACTAAAGTGACGTACTTAAATACCGTATTATTCAAAATGAACTGCCCCTGTCTACTTGACAGGGGGCAGTTCAATTCAATTAAGAGTATACGGTATTTTTTATTTTATGGTGAATAAAAGTTAGAATTATAAAGCGGTATGTATATTAAATGAGAACTTTTAAATATTAATAATTCAAATAGTATTGTAAGAAGTAAATACTATTAACACTTCTATAGAATTATTTTAATATTATGTATTAATAAATTTTTTTGGAGGAAAGTATGGGAAATTACAATCTTAACTCAGGATTTAATAATGTGATTATTCCTAGAACAGAAACAGTAGCTAATATAGTATATTCTGGAGCATTGGGTACTGCATATGGAATAATAACCGTTGAATCTAATAGAACAACACCACTTACTATGAATATAAATAATTTGAAGTTTGGGAATGTTGTAGGCCAACCAGCATGTATTGATTTTGGAAATAATAATTTACAAGACAATAAGCTAATATATTCAGGAACTAATGTTATATTAAATGATTCTAATGTAAGTGGTGAGACAAATAAAAATTGTGCTATTAGGGTAGTAAAAGGAACAATGCTTACAATAATATCAAGTGATTCTAGTGCTGAATTACAATGTAAAGGAGATAATTCAGGAGCAGGAATAGGTGGTAATTATGCAGAAAATGGAGGAAATATAACTATTGATGGAGAAGGAACTTTAAATATAACAGCTGGATATGGAGCCGCTGCAATAGGTGGAGGCGGTGGAATATATATAGGTGATGTAGTTAGTGGTGGAAATTCAGGAAATATACTAATAAAAGGTAGTGGAACAGTTATAGCAACAAGTGATTCAGAGGGAGCTGCAATAGGTTCAGGAAGCTTTGGAATTGCTGAAAATATAACAATTCAAGGTACTGTTGAAATTAATTCAACAAATACTGGAACTGGAGCAGGAATAGGAAGTGCACAATATGGAAGATGTGAAAATATTATTATAACTGGTTCTCCTAAGATAGTTGCTACAGGTGGCAGTGGTGCAGCAGGAATAGGTGGTGGTTACTTAGGTAAATCATTAAATATCACAATATCAATAGTTAATCCAGGAACTATAACAGCAACTGGTAGAGACTTTGGACCAGTTTTAGGAAATGGTGGAGCAGGAATAGGTGGAGGTGGTGGTAATGGAACTATAGGCGGAGATGGTGGGAATATAACAATATATGGAACGGGAGATGTTAAAGCTACAGCTGGAGAGCAGGGAGCTGGAATTGGTGGCGGATTCAACGGAGATGCAAGCAGTATAGGAATTGTAGGAGCTATAAATATAGATGCTACTGGTGGAAATTATGGAGCAGGAATAGGTGGTGGGGATTATGGCTGTGGAGGACTTGTAATTGTAGTGGGATGGGGAACAGTATCTGCTAAAAATGGTGGGGGTATTGTACCAAATCCTCCACAGGATATTGGAAAAGGTGGTCACTGCCCAAATGGACCTATGGATGTAGTCCTTTCAAATCCAAATTTTCAAAATGTGAATGACCCTGTACTTGTTAAAATTAAAATTTTATTAAATGGACAACCGTATGCTAATAAAACTGTAACTTTAATAATGGGAGAAAGTGGTGCCCTTAGACTTGATACAAAAACAGATAGTGATGGATATGTATATTTTTATGCCACTGAAGGTACTTATGCTTTCACGGCAACAGAAGGAAGCTATACCTTAGAAGAAAAATTTTTTACAGTTCCTCCTATGAGTAATGTACCTACAGAATTAGTATTTTCAGGTGTTACAAATGTATTAAGAGGAATAAATTTATTTGGAGTAAAAAAATAGATATGTAATGAATTTTTTTTAGACACCTCTCAATATTTAATATTAATGGGAGGTGTCTTCTTTTTTTTTCTCAATTTTCATTTCTTTTTCTAATACAAATGTCATAATTATTCTAATAATAAAAACTGAAGCTAAAATTACAAGTTCATCCATACTTTTTATAGTAACAGTTTTTAATATTTCAGCAGCTAACTTAAAATCTAAGGTTGTAATCATAACATCTGCAAATTCATATTTAATATTAACATCTTTCTTAAAAAATCTTTTCTGAATATAGTGATAAAATGCTGTAAAAACTCCTAAAGTTAATATTAAAATTCCCATAAGTTCAAATAAATGAATAAGTATAGGTAAATACTTATTAAATAACTCTTCCAAAATATAAACCACCTCAAATAAATAATATATTTAAATTACCCTAAAAATAAATATATTATTACATCTTTAGATAATTAAAATTAATATAATAATAGGAATAATTATGTTGTTTTAAAATAATTAAATATAGGGAAACTAAGAGTAAAGAAATTTAAAAGGGAGAGAAGTATGGAGAAAAATAAATTAAGAGAAATACAAAATGAACTTCTAATTTCTGAAAAGCCATCAATTTATTTAGAAAAAATAAAAGAGTCTCTTAAAAATACACCATTAGAGGTATTAGCAACTTTAGAGACAATAGAACAAAATAAAAAGTTTCATCCAGAAGGAAATGTGTGGAATCACTTAAAGCAAGTAGTTGATACTGCAGCTAAAGTTAAAGATTTTGCAAATGATAAAGGAACATTTATGCTAGGTGCTTTATTACATGATTTAGGTAAAAGTACAACAACTAAAAGAAATAAACAAGGCAGACTTATATCTTACAATCATGATACTGAAGGAGAAAAAATAGCAGATAAAATATTAACATATTATGATTATAAAAATGATGAAAAAGAAAGAATATTAAATTTAGTAAAATATCATATGCATCATCTTTATATAATTAAAAATTTACCTTTTGCTAAAACAGAAAAATTGGTAGAGGAGGTAGATTTAAATGATATGATTTTAATGTTTGTAAGTGATAGATTAGGAAGAGGTCAAGTTGAAAAAGAAAAAAAACTAAATGAAATTGAAGATATTAAAAAGGTTATAGAAATATTAGAGGTAAATTATAGTTTAGATTTAAAAGAAATTAAAGAAAAAATTGAAAAGATTGAAAAATATATATAAAAATATAATTTACATATATTCACTTATGAATATACTTGAAAATCCCATCATATTATTAAAATATAACAATATGGAGGTGTTTTCAGTGAATATTATAAGTAAATTAAACTTAAATAAAAAGGAAAATAAATTTTTTTATTTAATGGTTTTTATATTTTTCTGTGTTGGAATAGCATTGGGTACATATATAGTAAAATATATGAATGCAAATGATGTAACTGATCTTACAAGCTATTTTTCTACATTTACAGAAAGTATTGTTAAGGAATCAGTAAATAATAAGGTCTTATTATTAAATGTACTTAAGAAAAATTTAGTACTTATAACAATAATAATAGCATTGTCCTTTACCGTATTTGGGACACCAGTAATTTTGCTAGTAGATCTTGTAAAAGGATTTACATTAGGATATACCTTTAGTTTTCTGATTTCAACTTTTGAAGGGAAAGGATTATGGCTCGCTTTAGCCTCTACAATACCACAGAATATTATTTATATTCCTTGTTTTATTGCACTAAGTATAGTTGGAATTGAATTTTCTTCAACAAAACTTAAAGATAGGTTCTTTAATAAAGGTAAAGTAAATACAATAGTAGAGAGAGAACTAATTTTAAAGATAGGGGTATTTGCATGTATATTTATTATCGGTACTTTTATTGAAGCCTATATTTGTCCAAATATCATTAAGTTCGTAGTAACAAATGTTTATAAAGTTGTTTAATAAATAGATAATTATAAAAGGAAATTAAAAGCAAGTGTCGAATAATAATAAATAAGGTGGGAATGGGGAGAATTATGAAAGAGATAGTAAATGAATATAGGGAATCATTACTTCAAAGCCATAAAAGTGATAATACTGTTTATGCTTATGTAACTGATGTAAATTTATATATTAAATATCTAAATAGTAAAGATATATATTTAGACGAAACTGATAATGAGACTGTTAAAAATTATATAGATCATCTTTTAGAAGAGGGAAAATCTGAAAGGTCTATAAGTAGAATAGTAATTAGTTTAAGAAGTTTTTATAATTATTTAAAAGATCAAAAAATAATTAGAGATATACCAAAGATATATTACAAGAGTACGGATCAATCTAAAAAGCTGCCTGAGATATTAACTGTTGAAGAAGTAGATAAGATAATTAAAATAGTTGATAAGGACTGTAATAAAGGTATAAGAGACAATGCTTTATTAGAGTTAATGTATGCAACTGGTATGAAAGTATCTGAAATAATTAACTTATCAGTAGAGGATGTAAACCTTGATTTACTTTATGTTAGATGTCATGATAATAAAAATTATGAAAGACTTATACCAATAGGCAGAAGTGCGGAAGCAGCATTAAAAGAATATTTAGGTATAAGAGATATAATTGCTTCAGCTGGAGTACCAAATTTATTTGTAAATTTAAATGGAAATCAATTAACTAGACAAGGTGTTTGGAGAATAGTAAAAGAATATTCTCATAAAGCTGGAATAAATAAGGATGTTAATTTAAATACCTTTAGACATTCTTTTGCTGTACATTTATTACAAAATGGTGCAAATGTAAGAGCAGTACAAAAACTTTTAGGAAATCAAGTATTAACCTATATGGATACTTACTATGAAATAATAAATAATGATAAAATAAACTTAGTTTATAAGAACTCCCATCCGAGAGCTTAAGAGCTTTGAAAAAGGGGCTTTATATACGAAAGGAGAAAACAATATGAAGAAAGCTATATTAATAGTATTAGATAGTGTTGGAGTTGGAGAATTAAAGGATGCCAAAAGTTATGGCGATGAAGGAAGTCATACATTAGACAATGTATATAGGACTTGCAAAGGGCTTGAAATAAATGAATTAGAGAAATTAGGAATAGGTAACATTGAAGGTGTAACTGCTCCTAAAAAATGTGATAAAGTTATAGGGGCTTTTGGTAGATGTGAAGAAGCATCTAAAGGAAAAGATACTGTAACAGGGCATTGGGAGATAAGTGGAGTTATACTTGAAGAACCTTTAAATACTTATCCAGAAGGATTCTCTGATGATATAATAAATGAATTTAAAAAGAGAGCAAATGTTGAAGGTATTTTAGGTAATATAGTAGCTTCAGGAACTCAAATAATTGAAGATTTGGGAGAAGAGCATGTAAAAACAGGATATCCTATAATATACACTTCAGCAGATAGTGTATTTCAAATTGCAGCACATGAAGATGTAATTCCATTAGAAAGATTATATAAAATGTGTGAAATAGCAAGAGAAATGCTTGTTGATAAATGGGCTGTAGGAAGAGTCATTGCAAGACCTTTTATTGGGGAAGCTCCAAACTTTAAAAGAACTTCTAACAGAAGGGATTATGCATTAGATCCATTTAATAAAACTATGCTTGAATATTTAAAGGATGCAAATTATGAAGTTGCAGCTGTTGGTAAGATAGAAGACATTTATAATCAAAAGGGTGTTACAAGTGCAGTTCATACTAAGAGCAACATGGATGGTGTAGATAAGACTTTAGAATACATGGACACTGTAAAAGAAGGACTTATCTTTACAAATTTAGTTGACTTTGATATGTTATATGGACACAGAAATGATCCAGAAGGATACGGAAAAGCACTTGAAGATTTTGATAATAGATTACAAGAAATCTATGGGAAAATGGGAGAGGAAGATATCCTTATAATTACAGCAGACCACGGCTGCGATCCAACTACTAGCAGTACAGATCACTCAAGAGAACACATACCAGTTCTTGTATATGGTAAAAATGTTAAGCCAGGAGTTAATATTGGTACAAGAGAAACATTTGCTGATATAGGAAAAACTATATTAGATTTCTTTAATGTAGAAAATGAATTAGTAGGTAAAAGTTTCTTGAAGGATATAGTTAAATAGCTAGAGGAGGAAAGACTTATGAGAATGTATGATCTAATAATGAAGAAAAGAAAAGGTGAAGAACTAACAACAGAGGAAATTAACTTTTTTGTTGATGGATTTACTAAAGGAGAAATTCCTGACTATCAAGCATCAGCTATGCTTATGGCAATTTTCTTCAATAAGATGAATAAGAGAGAAACAGCAGATTTAACTAATGCTATGGTTGAGTCTGGAGATAAAATAGATTTAAGTAATATAAATGGAATAAAGGTAGATAAACATTCTACAGGTGGAGTTGGAGATAAAACTTCAATTTGTTTAACACCTTTAGTTGCATCATTAGGAATTCCAGTTGCTAAAATGTCAGGAAGAGGACTTGGTCATACTGGAGGAACTATTGATAAGCTAGAGACATTTGAAGGTTTTTCAGTTGAGCTAACAGAAGAAAAGTTCATGGAAAATGTTAATAAAATCAATATTGCTATAATGGGGCAAAGTGGAAACTTAGTTCCAGCAGATAAAAAATTATATGCATTAAGAGATGTTACTGCTACAGTAGATAATATGTCTTTAATTGCATCAAGTATAATGAGTAAAAAATTAGCTTCAGGTGCAGATGCAATAGTTTTAGATGTTAAAGTTGGTGATGGTGCATTTATGAAAACACCAGAAACAGCTAAAGAATTAGCACAAGAAATGGTTGATATCGGAAAGCATTTAGGAAGAGAAACTATTGGAGTTATATCTGATATGGATCAACCTTTAGGATATGCTATAGGAAATAGCTTAGAAGTTAAAGAAGCAATAGAATTATTAAAAGGTAATGGGCCTAAGGACCTTCTAGAATTAACATTAACAATTGGTTCAAATATGTTACTTTGTGCTAAAAAAGCAGAAAGTATTGAAGAAGCAAGAAAAATGCTTATGGAAAATATAGAAAATGGAAAAGGTTTAGAAAAGCTTAAAGATTTTGTTAAGGCACAAGGTGGAGATATTTCTCCAATTGATGACTATAGCAAGTTCCCACAAGCAAAATATATAGAAAAAGTTATTTCACCTGTAGATGGTTATATCACAAAGATTCATGCTGAAGCATTTGGACTTATAGCTATGGAATTAGGAGCAGGTCGTGCAACTAAGGAAAGTGAGATTGATTTAGCAGTAGGAATAGTGTTAAATAAAAAGAGAGGCGAAAAAGTTAATAAAGGAGATGTTCTAGCATACATACATGCAAATAGCGAAGGTAAAATTGAAAAAGCTAGAAAAAGCATCTTAGAAAATATAGTTATTGAAGACAAATATGATTTAAATATTCCATTAATATATGATATAGTAAGATAGTTTTTATTAAGTGTTTTATTTTAGAAAGGAGGATATTGGGAAAATACCCCTTTATCCTGCTAAATTATAGAATAGCTTAATAGTTATAAATATGATAAAAAGAATGTAAATTTCTTTTTATCATATTTTTTTATTTTTAGGAAATAATAAGCGTAAAAGGAGGAGAACAAATGAAAAAGAAAATATTTAACAAAATCTCTATTATTCTTTTATGTTTATTATGTTTAAATACAGTTATCCCAATTGCTGCAGTTAAGAAAACTACTGATGAAGGGTATCCAAGTGAAATCTATACTGCATGCTTAGAGGAAGGAATGAATGTAGATGCAAAATCTGCATTACTTATCGAGCCTATAAGTGGTACAGTATTGTATGAAAAGAACCCTGATGAAAAATTTGCGCCAGCATCTGTAACTAAAATAATGACTATGTTACTTGCAATGGAAGCAGTAGATAGCGGAAAAATAGCTTTAGATGACAAGATTATTTGTAGTGAAAATGCAAAGAAAATGGGTGGAAGCACTATGCTTCTTGATATTGGAGAAGTTAGAACAGTAGAAGAAATATTAAAAGGTATAGCTATTGCTTCAGGAAATGATGCGGCTGTAGCTATGGCAGAATTCTTAGCAGGCTCTACTGATGAGTTTGTAAAAGTTATGAATGAACGTGCTAAAGAATTAGGTATGACTAATACAAATTTTAAAAATTGTAATGGTTTACCAGAGGAAGGACATGTAACAACTGCAAGAGATATTTCTATAATGTCATTGGAATTATTAAAACATCCTACAATATTAAAATATAGCGGAACATATATGGAAACTATATCTGAAGGAAGAAAGAGTCCAATAGAATTAGTAAATCACAATAAATTAGTTCGTTTCTTTGATGGTTGTGATGGATTAAAAACAGGATTTACTCAAGAAGCTAAATATTGTATAAGTGCAACTGCCGTTAGAAATAATGTTAGAATGCTTGCAGTAATAATGGGAGCTCCAACATATAAAGTTAGAAATCGTGATGCAAGTATGCTTATGAATTATGGTTTTTCTAAATATGAAGGAAAGAAATTATTTAATAAAGACGATGATGTAGAAACAGTTTATTTAGGTAAGGGCAATGATAGATTCTTTGTAGCAAAAGCAAAGGATGATTTAGTTATCGTTACATTAAAAGGTAGCGATGGAGAACCAATAAATAAAATAATATTAGATGAAATGAAGGATAGCTACACAGAAGGAGAAGTAGTAGGAAGATGTGAAGTATACCTAGATGATCAAAAGGTAGGAGAAGTTGAATTATACTGTGATAGAGATGTAGAAAAGGGTGGCTTCATAGATAACTTAAAGGATAATATGAAAAACTTATTTAAAAAAGGTGTTTAAAGAAAATTAACAACTTTTAAAGAGATTAAAACATTTAAATAATGGATTAATCTCTTTTTTTATATTAAAATGTAAAGGTGGGAAGGTGAGTGTTTTGAAGAAAAAAATAATATGCGCTATTATTATGTTTGGATTATTAACTGGTTGTTCAATTAATAATAATAATAATAATAATAATAATAATAATAATAATAATAATAATGTAAATAGTAATGAAAATACAAATAATGAAGTTGTACAAGAAGAAGAGACAGTAGAAGAACCTAAAGTGTATACTCAATTTACTGCAATGGGAAAAACATATGAATCTACTAAAGATATAAATGCACTAAATGATGGAGATTTAATATATCATGATTATGGGGATATTCCATACGTTGAAGGTGAATATAAAGAAGTAGATTTTGGATTAAATTTGCTAACAGAATATTTAGCTAAAAATCCAGGAGTATATGATTTTATAGTAAGTGATTGGGATAGTACAAGTGAAGAGGTTCAGCTTATTTCAGGACAAGAAAAAGAAGATTGTATGCAAAATGCATATTTTTTAGGTGAGCAATTTGGAGTAGGAGAAAATGATCCTGTTTATTTTAAAGTAGATAAAGTAATTTTACAAGAGAAGTTAGAAGATAGAGTAACATTAGAGTTTAGAGGATATTTATCAGCTACTAACGGTAATTTTAGACCATTAGGTACTTTTACTGTTACAGTATATACAAAAGATGATAGATTATATGGATCAATATTATAGGAGCTATAAAAAATAGCTCCTTTTTTGTATAAAAAATGATATTGAAATATCTGCTAAAATATGTAGAAAAGACTATAATGAAAATATAAATTTTAATCAAATAAATATTTAATGAAGGTGGTTCAATGGGTAAAGTTTCATTTTTAATCATTTTTCCAATAATTATTTCTTTAATATTGTTGATTATTAAAAAAGAAAAATATCGTAGTATATTAATTAAAGTATCTATTATTTTAATAGGAATATGTTCAATTCTATTTGCATTTCAGTATTATAATAACCCAGATAAATTTTATTTTATAAATAGCCAAAGAGTAAATTATTTAATTTTATTTATTGAAGCACTAATGACTTTATACATTATATCTTTATGTACAAAATATAAGAAAATATTTATTGGATTATTATCACTAGTTCAATGGATTATAATGTTGTGTATTGAAGTAAGTTGTGATAAAACAAAGTTTATTTTAGATCATCATATATTTATAGATAAGTTATCGATTATAATGGTACTAATTATAGCTATAGTTGGTGGATCCATATGTATTTATGCAATATCTTATATGGAGGATTTTCATAGATTAAAGAAAGAAGTAAAAGATAGAAGAAGAACCTTCTTTGCAAATATATTTATATTTTTTTCAGGAATGTTTGGAATAGTTTTATCAAATGATTTAATCTGTATATATTTCTTTTGGGAGGTAACAACACTTTGTTCATTTCTACTTATTGGATATACACAAACTAAAGAAGCAATTAATAATTCATTTATAGCTTTATTGATGAATTCTATAGGGGGAGTATGTTTTGCTATTGCAGTTGCAATATTAATAAAACAATTTAATATATATGAATTGAAAACGTTGTCTAATACTGTAGATATAAATAGCAATTTAATATTATCAATTTCTTTAATAGCAATTGCAGCATTGTCAAAGGCAGCACAATTACCTTTTTCAAAATGGCTTTTAGGAGCAATGGTAGCACCAACGCCAACATCAGCATTATTACATTCATCTACTATGGTTAAAGCAGGAGTATATTTATTAATAAGAATATCTCCAGTATTATCAGGAAATATTTCAGGAGAAATGGTTACTTTAGTTGGAGGATTAACATTTTTAGTAATGTCACTTATAGCTATTAGCCAAAGTGATGCAAAGAAGATTTTAGCATATTCAACAATGTCAAACTTAGGACTTATAGTAGCTTGTGCAGGAATAGGAACTTATGAATCAATTTGGGCAGCTATTTTATTATTAATTTTCCACTCTGTATCTAAATCTCTTATGTTTTTATCAGTTGGGGCAACGGAACATATTATTGGAAGCAGAGATATTGAAGATATGCATGGATTAATAATAAGATTACCAGAAATGGCATTAATGATGGCAATTGGTATTGCAGGAATGTTCTTAGCTCCATTTGGGATGCTAATATCAAAATGGGCTGCATTAAAAGCTTTTGTTGATTCTAGACATGTAATAATAGTTCTTGCATTAGCTTATGGTAGTGCAGCAACATTATTTTATTGGACAAAGTGGCTTGGTAAATTAACAGCAATAAGGCATAAATGGGAACGCCAAAAGTGTACAGTTAAGAGATGTGAATGGGAAGCACTAATTTTACAAGCTATTATTACAATATCATTATGTGTTTTATATCCTATAGTTTCAAAGGTATTAATAATACCATTTATTTCAGAAATGTTTAATATTACAGAGGTTAATTTAATTTCTAATATAAATCAAACATTATTAACAATAATGCTCGGAGTAATAATTATTTTACCATTTGGAATGAGATTTTTTACAAGTAGAGGAGAAAATATTGTGCCTGTATATATGTCAGGAATTAATAGCGGAGATGATAAAAATTTCTACAGTGCATATGGAGAGAAAAAGAATATGTATCTATCTAGCTGGTATATGGAAAATATTTTTGGTGAGAAAAAGCTATTACCAATAGGAATTTATATATCATTAATCTTAATTATTGGATTCTTTACTTATACAATAGGGGGTGTTTTGTGATGAAATGGATTATAGGTATAATTTATATAATTATTGCTCCTATTTTAGGTGGATTAATTCAAGGAATAGATAGAAAAATAAGTGCAAAAATGCAAGGTAGAAAAGGACCTTCTATAGTGCAACCTTTTTATGATGTACAGAAACTATTTAAAAAAGAAGTTGCAGTTGTAAATAGAGCAGAAAAATTTTTCTTAGTTTTCTATTTGATATTTATGATATTTACAGGAGTTATTTTCTTTAGCGGAGGAGATATCCTATTAGTAACCTTTGCATTTACATTAACTAGTATTTTTTTAGTAATAGGAGCATACTCCACAAATTCACCTTATAGCACAATAGGTGCAGAAAGAGAACTTTTGCAAATGATGGCATATGAACCAATGATTTTATTAACTTCAATAGGATTTTATTTAGCAAAGGGAACATTTAATGTTGGAGAAATAATTACAGGGAAATTACCATCAATAATATATTTACCAGGAGTATTTATAGGCTTTATATTTATCCTTACAATTAAGTTTAGAAAGTCTCCTTTTGACTTAAGTTCATCACATCATGCTCATCAAGAAATAGTTAAAGGTCTTACAACTGAATTTGCAGGTCCAACATTAGGGTTAGTAGAAATATCAGAGTGGTATGAAAACGTGTTGTTATATGGCTTTGTGTATATTTTCTTTAGATATAATAATATATCAAGCATATTACTTGGGATAGTTATGTGCTTAGTAGTTTATTTTTTACAAATATTAATTGATAATACTTTCTCTAGAGTTAAATGGCAGCAATTATTAGAAAGTTCCTGGATAATAAGTGGAACTATAGGATTTACTAATATAGTAATTCTGTCTTTATTATAAATTAGAGAGGGGGAAGAATAAATGACAGCATTTAATAAGTCACCTTGGATAATACATTATGATGGGTCAAGCTGTAATGGATGTGATATAGAGGTTTTAGCAACCTTAAGTCCTTTATATGATGCTGAAAGGTTTGGTGTTATTAATACGGGAAATCCAAAGCATGCTGATATTTTAATAATAACTGGAGCTGTTAATGATAAAAATTCAGAAGTAATAAAGCAGATTTATGATCAGATGCCAAATCCAAAGGCGGTAATGGCAGTTGGAATTTGTGCTTGTTCAGGAGGGATTTTTAAAGAGTGTTATAACATTATTGGTGGAGTAAATAAAATTTTACCTGTAGATGTATATGTACCAGGATGTGCAGCTAGGCCGGAGTCTATAATAGATGGAATTATTAAAGCTGTAGGGGTTTTAGAAGAAAAGTATAAGGCAATGAAAGAGTGTAATGGGGAAAGAAGGTAAAGGGATGATGGAAAGTCTATATGAAGATAAGGAGATAGATTTAAAGGAATTAATAACTATAGCATATGAAGTAAAAAGAAAGGGTTATAGATTAATACAGATATGTTGTAGCAGCTTAAAGGAAAGATATATTATAAATTATTCTTTTGCAAAAAATTATGATTTCACAAATTATAAAATACAAGTAGATATAAATGATGATATTCCTAGTATAAGTGGTATATATAAATATGCATATTTATATGAAAATGAAATGAAGGACCTCTTTGGCATTAATATAAGTAATATAGATATTGATTTTAAAGGACATTTATATGATTTAGGAAAGAAAACTCCTTATAAAATTAATATAAGTGATAAAAAGGGTGGCGAAAAGAAATGAGTAATAGAAGTATAATACCATTTGGTCCACAGCATCCAGTACTTCCAGAACCAATACATCTTGATTTAGTATTAGAGGATGAAAAGGTTGTAGAAGCAATTCCAACTATTGGCTTTGTTCATAGAGGACTTGAAAAGTTAGTAGAAAAAAAGGATTTTCAAGAGTATGTTTTCGTTGCAGAAAGAATTTGTGGTATATGTAGCTTTATACATGGAATGGGATATAGTCAAGCTGTTGAAAAGGTTATGGATATTAAAATTCCAGAAAGAGCAGAATATTTAAGGGTATTATGGGCAGAATTATCAAGGATTCATAGTCATGTATTATGGCTTGGATTATTAAGTGATGCCCTTGGATTTGAAAGTCTTTTTATGCAGTGCTTTAGAATTAGAGAAAAGGTACTTAATATATTTGAAATGACAACTGGCGGAAGAGTTATTTTTTCAGTATGTAAGGTAGGCGGTGTAAGAAAAGATATAAATTTAGAAAAACAAAAAGTAATATTAAATATATTAAAGGAAGTTGAGAAAGAGTTAAAAGAAATTGAGGTAGTATTTTTTGATGATTTATCTGTAAAGAAAAGGCTTGTGGGAGTAGGTGTACTATCAAAAGAAGAGGCTTATGAATTAGGCTGTGTAGGACCTATGGCAAGAGCTAGTGGAATAGATTATGATGCTAGAAATTTAGGATATAGTGCATATAAGGACATAGAGTTTAAAACAATTATAGATAATAAAGGAGATTCTTACAGCAGATGTGTAGTAAGATTTAAAGAAATTTTTGAGTCAATTAATATAATTAGACAGGTAATTGACAGAATGCCAGATGGAGAAATAAGTATAAAGGTTAATGGAAATCCAAATGGAGAATACTTTGCAAGACTTGAGCAGCCAAGAGGTGAAGTTATATATCATATTAAAGGAAATGGAACTAAGTTTTTAGGGAGGATGAGAGTTAGAACCCCAACTTTTGCAAATATGCCAGCGTTATTTAAAATTCTGCAAGGTTGTGATTTAGCAGATGTTCCTATTTTAATATTAACTATAGATCCTTGTATAAGCTGTACTGAGCGTTAAACATTAGGAGGGTAAGGGTATGGGTGTAATGCAATTTACAAAAACAATAATAAAAAACTTATTATCACCAAGTGTAACAACATCATATCCAAAAGAAAAAAGGGAAAGTTATGAGTTAACTAGAGGTCATATAGAAGTAAATATTGAAAATTGCGTATATTGTGGGTTATGTTCAAGAAAATGTCCTACAGGAGCTATAATTGTTAATAGAGAAAGTAAAGATTGGGAAATAGATAGATTAAAGTGTATTCAATGCGGATACTGTGCTGAAAGCTGTCCAAAGAAATGCATTGAAATGAAAAATGAATATACTAAACCAACAGAAGGAGAAAAGGTTGATAGTTATTTTAATAAAAGTTAAAATTTATTAATAAGAAAATTTATACATTTTGTTTCAAGTTAAATAATGGTAGAATATAGTTATATAATAAAAACAATGATTTAAGGAGGAGTACTAATGTCTATATTAAAAAGATTTACTGATATAATGTCATCTAATATTAATGCCTTATTAGATAAGGCTGAAGATCCGGTTAAAATGATAGATCAATTAATGAGAAATTTAAATGATGATTTAAATAAGGTTAAAGCAGAAACAGCATCTGTTATGGCTGAAGAAACAAGAACTAAAAGGGAAGTTAATGAATGTCAAAGTGATGTAAATAAAATGTTAGATTATGCAAAGAGAGCTGTAGAGGCAGGAAATGATGATGATGCAAGGCAATTCTTATCAAAGAAAGCAGCATTAACAGAAAAATTAACTGCTCTTAATAACAAATATGAAGCAGCAAGAGCTAATTCAGAAAAAATGAAGCAAATGTATAATAAATTAACATTAGAAATAGAAGAGCTTAATGAAAGAAGAGCAACTATTAAAGCAAAAGTAGCTACAGCAAAAATGCAAGAAAGAATAAATAAAATGGGTTCTTCAGTTAATAACTCTAAATCAAGCTTAGATTCCTTCAGTAGAATGGAAGAAAAAGCTAATAGAATGTTAGATGAAGCTAATGCTATGGCAGAGTTAAATTCTAAACCAAGTGACGGATTAGATGATTTAATGAGTAAATATGATAGTAAAAATTCTTCAGTAGAAGATGAGTTAGCAGCTTTAAAGGGAAATAGTAACAGTGCAATTGATGATTAATTAGCAAGGTTAAAGGCTGATAAATAAAACAAGTGATAATTTTCAGGAGGAAGTATAATGGGTTTATTTGGTAACCGGTTATTAGACGTAATTGAATGGAATGAAACGAGAAATGACGTTATTTTTTGGAAGTGGAAAAATGATGAGATAAAGAAAAATAGCAGACTTATTATAAGACCAGGTCAAGATGCTATATTTATGCATAATGGAAAGGTTGAAGGAGTTTTTACTGAAGAGGGTAATTACGAAATTGAAACAGAAATAATTCCATTTTTATCAACACTTAAAGGATTTAAATTTGGATTTAAATCAGGACTTAAGGCTGAAGTTTTATTTATAAATACTAAAGAATTTTTAGTAAAATGGGGAACTAAAAGTCCAATAAATATTCAAGCTCCAGGAATGCCAGGAGGAATGCCAATAAGAGCTTTTGGTTCCTTTAATGTTAAAATAAGTGACCATATGGTTTTAATTGATAAGATTGCAGGAATTAAGAGTCAATTCACAGTAGATGATGTTAAACAAAGAGCTTTAGCTGTAGTTGACCAGCTTTTAATGAAGTGGATTGTTAGAGAAGGAAAGGATATGTTTAACTTACAAGCAAATTCTTTTGAAATAGCTAAAGGAATAAAAACAGATTTAGATATGGAAATGATTAAGATAGGTTTAACTGTAACATCATTAAATATCGAAAACTTTAGCTATCCTGATTCTGTACAAAATATGATTAATAAAAATGCTGCATATGGAATGGTTGGCAATGTAGGTCATTATCAAAATGTAGCTATGATGGAAGCTATGGAGAAAAATCCTAATAGTAGTATGGCTAATATGGCTCAAGCTGGTATGGGAATGCAAATGGGAATGAATATGATGAATGAAATGAAGAAAAACATGGAGTCAACTTCATCATCAAATAGCAATAAAAAAGTTTGTAAAAATTGTGGTGAAGACCTAGGTGAAAACTCAAAGTTCTGTGGTAACTGTGGAACAAAGGTTGGAGCTTCTGAAAATATAGAAAAGAAAAAGAAATTCTGTACTGAATGTGGTGCATTAATTAAAGATGATTCAAAGTTTTGTGGTGAATGTGGCGCAAAGGTTAAATAAGGAAGTATTTTAATATTGCTTATAAGAAATAATATTAATTATAATATAAACTAAATTCTTAGCGTAAGGCGGAGTTTTAACTTTATCAGATAAATTTATTTTTATTTAGGAGAAACAAATGATTATAAGCAAAGACTTTTATAATAGAAGTGCATTAGAAGTTTCAAAGGACTTACTTGGCAAGGTACTTGTTAGAGAAGTTGATGGTAAAATTTTAAAGGGCAAGATTGTTGAGACAGAAGCATATATAGGTGCTACAGATAAGGCATGTCATGCATATAACGGACGTAGAACTACTAGAACAGAACCTTTGTATGAAGATGGTGGAATTTCCTATATATATTTTATATATGGATTATATCATTGTTTTAACGTTGTTACTAATGAAAAAGATGTGGCTGAAGCTGTATTAATTAGAGCAATAGAGCCTTTAAATGAGCTTGATTATATTTCCAATATTAGATATAATAAGACATATATTGAGCTTACTAAAGCTCAAATAAAAAATTTAACGAATGGTCCATCAAAGTTATGCCTGGCTTATTTAATAAATAAGGATTTAAATATAGAACCATTATACAAGAAAGGTCCTATATATATTGCAGATGGTGATAATGATGAAAAGTTTGAAATTGTGGAAACTAAGAGAATTGGAATAGACTATGCTGAAGAGGCAAAGGATTTTATGTGGAGATTTTATATTAAGGATAATATATTTGTCTCAAAAAAATAATTAAGTTAAAACTTTAAATTTATATAGTATAGTAAAAGGGAGAGATACAGATGAGAGTAGCATTAATTGCCCATGATAAGAAAAAAGAAGAAATGGTTAATTTCGCAAAAATGAATGAAGAAAGATTATCAAATCTAGAGCTTTATGCAACTGGAACTACAGGTTTAAGAATAATGGAAAACACTAGCTTAGAAATTCATAGATTAAAGAGTGGTCCTCTTGGTGGAGATCAACAAATAGGTGCTTTAGTTTCTGAGCAAAAGTTAGATCTAGTTATCTTCTTAAGAGATCCATTAACATCACAACCACACGAACCTGATGTTAATGCATTATTAAGATTATGCGATGTTTATGCAATACCACTTGCAACTAACATCTCTACAGCTCAATTAGTTTTAGATGCTTTACACAAATAAAAATAGATAATTATAAAAAAAGAGTTGCGTTAATAGCAACTCTTTTTTTGTGTATAACGTTCACAATTAAGTGATACATTTACATTATTATTATATGTATAAATTACAGGTAATATGCAGGATATCTTATAAATAAAATCGTCATAAAAATTTAATATAAGTCATAGAATTTTTTGAGAACAATAATAGGGGATAGTAATGATTTATGAGTGTTAAAGTAGAGATATTTTCAGGTTTTCTGGGAGCTGGAAAAACACAATTAATTAAAAAACTTATAGAAGAAGGTTATTATAAAGAGCGAATTGCAATTATTGAAAATGAATTTGGTGAAGTAAGTATTGATGGTGCAATTCTAAAGAGAACTAATACTTTAGTAAAGGAAATAAATGCTGGATGTATTTGTTGTCAAGTTACTGGGGATTTTAAAGAGTCAATTATAGATGTAGTGGAAAATTGCAATGTAGATAGACTTTTAGTAGAACCAACAGGAGTTGCAAAATTAAGTGACATAAAGAAAGTATTTACTGATAAGGAATTAAAGGATATAGCAGAGGTAGAAAAGGCTATAACAGTAGTAGATGCTGAAAAATTCGATTTGTACTTAACTAATTTTAAGAGCTTTTTTATTAATCAAATAAAAAATGCTGATATTATAATTTTAAGCAGAACTCAAAACGTTACAAATGAAGAAGTAAGAAGATTGCAAGAAGAAATTAGTAAATTAAACTCTAATGCAATAATAATAGGAAGACAGTGGACTAATACAAAATCAGAGGAGCTACTTCCTAAAATGTTTGTAACAAGGGAGAAAGGTGAGATTAAAGAAAAAATAAGCTTTAGAAAGGCAAACTCTAATTTAGGCAATGTTAAATCAGAAAAAAACGATGAAAGTTCATTTGAGAGCTTTGCTTTAAAAATAGATAGATATGTATCTAAAGAGGAATTATTAAGTAAGTTTAACTTTATAAAAAATAGTTTTGAGTTTGGAGAAATTATTAGAGCAAAAGGAATCGTTAATACTAAAAATGGTAAAGAGCAATTTGACTATACTTTATCTGAAATAAATATGCAAAAGATAGCTTATAGAGGAGAGACTGTTATTTCATTTATAGGAACTAATTTAAATAGAGATAAGATTAAAAAGTTTTTCTTATAAGGTAAAATTAGGAGTTTAAGAGGTGAATATATGAAGGTTGGCGTTGATGTAGTTACTGGATTTTTAGGGGCTGGCAAGTCAGCCTTTATTAATTCATTAGTAAATAAAACTATTGCAGATAAGGAAAAAATAGTTGTTATTACTTGTGAAAGTGGAAAGACTCAAATAAATGAGTTTAATGAAAAAGAACAAAGTGTAAAGCATGTTAGCTTTATGGGTGAAGGCTTAGAGCTTAATAATGAAATTTATAAAATAGTAAAAAAATATAAGCCTCATAGAATAATTATAGAATATAACGGCACAGAAACATTAGAGCATTTATATAAATGTGTGTTTGATAATGAAACAGGAAAATTAATAAAGCTAGATACTATTTATTTTATCTGCGATGGAAGAAATATTGAGTTTTATGTTATGAATATGGGAGAAATATTATTACCTTTCATACAAAATAGTGATGTAATTGTAGTTAATAATTGTAATATAGAAAAAGATTTAAATTTAGAAAATGGTGTTAAGTTGTTAGAAGAATTAAATCATAAGGCACAAATAATAAAATCACAAAATAATGATGAGATTGAAATAGCCTTAGAAAAAAGCAAGTTATTAGAAGATAAGCTATTAAGAAATATGAGAGTGAAATTAGTAGATTATATGAGAAAGTAAGATAGCGGGTGAGAAAGTGAGTATAAGTAAATTTGAATCATGGATGTGGAGTTACCTAGGGATTATCGTTGAAGCATTACCGTTTCTTTTGATAGGAGCAGTATTATCAGCTTTAATTCAAATTTACGTATCAGATGAATTAATAAAAAAAATTATTCCTAAAAATAATATTATAGGATATTTTATAGCTGCAATATCGGGGGTATTTTTTCCAGTATGTGAATGTGCTATAGTTCCAATTACAAGAAGCTTAATAAAAAAAGGATTACCTATAGGAGTTGGAATAACATTTATGTTAGCAGTTCCTATAGTTAATCCAGTTGTAATTATGTCTACATATTATGCATTTCCAAATGACATTAATATTGTTATATATAGAACGATAGGTGGAGTAATAGGTGCTTTAATAGTTGGAATGATAGTTGGATTTTTTTATGATAAAAAGAAAAATACAGAAGTTTTAAGAAGTGAAGAAGCTGGACTTTACTGTGATTGTTGTACTTTCAGTAATAATTATTATATTTCATTAAAAGGTAAAATTAAAAATTTAGTTTTAAATGCATCTAATGAGTTTTTAAATATAAGTATTTATTTTATTTTTGGTGCACTTCTTTCAAGTATTTTTGTAGTATTCCTTCAAGATAGTTTAATTAATGATATGACATCAGGAAAGGTAGTTGGAGTTGTTATAATGATGTTGCTAGGATTTGTATTATCACTATGCTCAGAAGCTGATGCCTTTGTTGCAAAAGGATTTATGGACAACTTTGGAGTTGCAGGAGTTATAGCATTTTTAATATTAGGACCAATGATGGATCTGAAAAACTTAATATTATCTTTTGGATTCTTTAAAAAGAAATTTGTACTACAATTACTTTTAATAATTTGCATAGTTGTATTTGGAATATGTCTAGCAATAGTATAATTATTTGCTATTTTTAATTGTATAAGAGGTGTATATGAAGAAATTTAATATTGATGAATTAATATGGTTTATTATTTTAGTATTATTATCTTTATCACTAGTATTTTTAATAAGAAGTGGAAAGATAACCAACTTCGTAGGTAGTGATATGATTATTTATTTCTATTTGAGCATAATAATATTAAGTGTTTTTGCAATATTTCAATTTGGTAGAATCTTTACAATAAAAAGAAGAGTTGAAACTACTAATAAATACATTCCTTTAACATTTACATTATGTGTTGGAGTAGTTTTATTATATGTTTTTCCCTTATTAAAAGGAAATACAGATATAAATGAAGAGTTATTACTTAAAAATAATGCTGATGCAATAATTATAAATAGTGAAAATTATTCTATATTAAATGAAATTGTTGAAAACAAAGAGGAATATGAGGGAAAAAAGATAGTTTTTTTAGGATATATAGATAAAATAAAGGAAAATTCAGATTTTACTATTATAGCTAGGCAAACAGTAAAGTGTTGTCAAGCTGATAAAGAAAAGATACAGATAAAAGCAAAGGGATTAGAATCTAATTTAGAAGAAGGACAATGGATTAATATTTGCGGAAAGATATGTTTTAGTGATGAATTTTATATTTTAGTAGAAGAATATAAATTGCAGGATGAACCTAATGATATATATTTTCATGAGCATCTTTAAGGCTTGTTCTTTTAAAAGAAAATTGTTATTATATAAGTTATGAAACCCTTAAAAGTAGCATAATAAAAAGATAAAGGCGGGATGAATTAATGGAATTGCCAAAGATTAAAGTGGCAGATTTTGAAGGACCTTTTGATTTATTACTGCATCTTATAAAAAAGAATAAGATGGATATATATAATGTAGAAATATATAAAGTTACAAATCAATATTTAGAGTACCTTAATACAAGAAAGGTTATGGATCTTGAGATAACATCAGAATTTATTGTTGTTGCAGCTACATTAATAGAGATAAAATCAAAAAATCTTCTTCCAAAAATAAAAGTAGAAGAGGAAGAAAATGAAGAAGATATTGAAAAGAGATTAATGGAAAGATTAATTGAGTATAAAAAGATAAAATCAGTATCTGAATTCTTTAAAGAGCGATATATAAATCAAGGTGATGTTTATAGTAAGAAGCCAGAGATAATTGAGGAAGTTAAAAGTGAGCCAGTAAATAATGTTGATATATTTAAGAATTTAACGTTATTAGATTTATATAATATTTATAATAAAATATTAGAAAACTATAGAGAAAAACAAAATAAGTTTAACGTAGTACAAAAGAAAATATACGTAGATAAGTATAAAGTAGAAGATAAGATGAATGAGCTTTTAGAAAGAGTTAATTCAAATAATGTAATTGAATTTGATAGTTTAATGAAAGAAAGTTCATGTAAGCTTGAAACAGTAGTTACATTTTTAGCATTATTAGAACTTATAAAAATTAGAACTATTAATGTTTATCAAGATGAGAGTTTTGGAAATATACTTATCAAGAGGAGGAGAGATAGTGAGTAACATTGATGTTAAGCAGTATGAATTTAAAGAGTTATCTAGAAAGTCTAGTATAAAATCAGCTATCGAATCAATGCTATTTGTAAGTGGAGAACCTTTATCATTAAGAGATTTAAGTAATAATTTAGAGCTTAAGGATAAGAATGTTGAAGAAATAATAAAAGAAATGATTAATGAATATGAAGACGAAAATAGAGGAATTAGATTAATTAGTATAAATGGTGCTTATCAATTAGTTACTAAAAGTGAAAACTCTGATTATATTCAAAAGTTATTAAAGAAAAATAAAAGACATTCACTTTCACAAGCATCTATAGAAAGCTTAGCTATTATTGCATATAAGCAGCCAATAACACGTATTGATATAGATGAAATAAGAGGTGTTAAGTCAGAATCAGCCATTCAAAAGCTTGTTGAAAAAGGATTAATAAAAGATATAGGTAGATTAGAAGTACCAGGAAGACCTATACTTTATGGAACTACAGATGAATTCTTAAGACAATTTGGGTTAGAAACATTAAAGGAGTTACCATCATTAGATTTATATAATGATGAAGAGGCAAAGAGCTCTATGGATGTTTTAAATCAAGCTCTTGAAGATATGAAGTCAGATTTAGATAATAATGATAAAGAAGTTGAAAATAAAGAAGTGGATATAGAAGCAGCATTAGATAATGATGTTTAAAAATAATAAGCTACTGAAATTATAATCAGTAGCTTACTATTTTATAAATCGATGTCGATATCAATTTTATCATCATCAACATTAGTATTAGATTTATTATTTTTATCTGAAAAGAAATTTTTTACTAATTCAAAAAGTTGAGGTACAGAATCAACTATTCTATCTACAGTAGTATCATAATCCATAGGTTGTAGTCTTACCATTCCATCTTTAATTACTAAAAAAGCAATAGGTTTTACACTAACTCCAGCACCAGATCCACCACCAAATGGGTAATTTTCATCACCATTTCTTACTGCAACATGTTCACCAAATTCACTTCCTCCAGAGGCAAAACCAAAGGAAACCTTAGAAATTGGAACAATTGAAGTACCATCACTAGTTTCTAGAACATCTCCAACTACAGTGTTAACATCTATCATATCACGTAAATTTTCCATAGTGCTTCTCATTAAATTTTCTAATTCATGCTTATCAGACATAATAATCCCTATGTTTAGGGACTCACCTCCTATTTTTTTATTATGGAATCATCAAAAGTACATTTATAAATAATAATACCCATATAAATAATTTGAGCTAAATTAAAGGTAATTATACTACTTATTGTAATTTCAAATAGTATCTTATCTTTAAATATTGGCTTAAAATCATTGTCTAATACTTTAACTTTAAATATTGTTGAAAATATATAAAGTAATATTGGGTTAATATTATAAAATACTCCAAGAAATATAGTAGTCCTGCTGGCATCCCCTAGAGAATAAATAGTATCACTTTTAAACTTTATTGATGGTTTAAACTTATTTCTACTAAGTCTAAAATAAATGTTTTTAATAAGTAACTTATAATTAAGTTCAAAATTTTTTTTCTTTGAATTAATATTAGTATCTTTTTTAATATCTTTTGACTTAGTTTTTTCTTTATTTTTTTTCTTTGTAGTTTTTTCTTTTCTATTTAAAAATTTATTTAAAATACCACCATCATTGGATATTAAATTAATATTATAAAATTTTATATAATACCTATCTTTAGAATAATGAGCCTTAAATTTTAAGGGGATAGGTATAAATAAAATTAATATTAAAACAATAAAAATTATCAAAAAAAGCATAATTAACCTCCCCTAGCTTTTTATAGTATTGCCACAAAAATGAAATATAAGTCATAAAAATTTATTATTTAGGTTTAAAATTTTTATAAATGAAAATACTACAAGTGTAAGGAGAAAATAGGAGTGATACTAATGATGAAAACTAAAATCCTAGGAGTAACTTTGAGTTTATTTTTAATAATTTTTGAATTATTAAGCAATTGTGTTTACGCTCAATGCTTTGAGGAAGACGATGGTAATGATGTAGTAATACTTGAAGATAATGAAATAGATGATGTAGATGTGGATAATATATTAAATACTATTAGAGTCTCAGCAAGGAATGCAATAGCATTAGATAGTAAAACAAAACAAGTTTTATTTGAACAAAACGCTCGTGAAATAGTACCAATGGCGAGCACAACAAAAATCCTTACAGCTTTAGTTGCAATAACTCATGGAGACTTAGATAGAGAAGTAACTATAAGTAAAACCGCAGCATCTATTAGAGGATCAAAGGTAGGATATGTAGCTGGAGAAAAAATAAGATTAAGAGAATTACTATATGGGTTAATGTATAAATCAGGAAATGATGCAGCAATAGCAATTGCTGAAGATATAGGAGGAAGTATAGAAGGTTTTGCTAAGATAATGAATGATTATGCTACTAGCTTAGGATTAATTAATTCACACTTTGAAAGTCCTCATGGTTTAGATAGCCCTAAACATTATACATCTGCATATGATTTAGCACTTTTAACTACAAAAGCAATGGAAAGTGATTTATTTTGTGAAATTTGTGGAACAAAGACTATAACAAAAGATACTTCTAATTTCACAAGAGATTACAATAATATAAATAAAATATTATATAAAATTCCAGAGGCAAATGGAGTTAAAACAGGATATACGGGTCAAGCAGGAAAATGTTTAGTTTCTTCAGTAAAGCATGAAGGAAGAAATATAATTATAGTTGTATTAAATTGTAGTGATAGATGGAATGTTACAGAAAAAATATATAAATATGTATCAGATAACTATTGCTTTAAGAGTGATAATGTAAAAGATGTTGTAAAATCATCAGAATTTATTAATTTAGGAAGTGTTATTGAAGAGTGTGATTTTGAATATGGATTTAAAGGTGAAGGATCTGTAGAGGTAGAAGTCTTTAATACAGTAAATAAGAATTCTGGAGATATAATTGGAAAAGTAGCCTTAAATAATCAGGGTGAAGAGCTATTAAAGAAGGCATTAATTTGTGGAAAAGATATTAAGGAAAATGAATTTGAAGAAATTATTAATACTGAAAGCACTAATTATTAGTGCTTTTTTCTTTTATTGTATAAATTTATGTTATAAAATATAATATATAAGATTATCATTTGAGGATAAAATGATAGTGTAAAGTTTCGTATGAAAAAATAGCCTATGGCTAATTTTTAATAAAAATTAAAAAATATCGTTGAAATATCAACTAAAATTTGAAAATTGAATATGACAAAAAGACCTTCGGTATCGGAGGCAAAAATTAAATCAATATTTAATTTTATAGTTTATCAAGAAGTTTTAGATTCTTGCATATGTAATATGGTTTGTTGACCGAGACTGATAAGGATTTGCCACTTTGCTGGCATGTTATCAGCGCTGTTTAAAGCATCCAATTCATTTAAAGGACGATGATAGTTATATGGGTGAGGTCTTAAAAAGTTATAATAAGCAACCCAAAGAGAGAATCCATAAAGAGCACCTTCATCACTTCCATAGCCACAAGTAACTCTATAGGAAGACTTGAAGGTACGATTTAGACGCTCTACTACTTGCTTAACCCAACGGAATTCTTCAGATACTGGATCTTCATTAGTAAGTCCAATAACTTGAGTTAGATTAAATTCTTTGTTTTCTTCTAATTCAAATTGTTGCTTCGCTAACGGGTAAGCGCTATAACCGTCGGCAACGAAGTTCAAAGCTTTTCCTGGAAATTCTTTAAACTTATCAAAAGTCATACGCATTGCTAATATACAAGGACCTGTAGCTCTTGTATCAGACACTTGATAACCTAGAATAGACTTTTTACAAGCATCCATTACAATCCAAACATAATGCTTAATTCCTTTAACTTTTATATAAGTTTCATCGGCAGAAAGTATTTTAGATGGTTTGTAATTAAATGTATCAACAAACGGTTTAATAACAGCAGCTGCTGTTAGAGCATAATTAGTAACAGTTCTATGTGATATTTTTATTCCATGAACTTCTTCTAAAACATGTGCAGTTTGCCTTGTAGACATTTTACAATTAACGTGATAAGTAAGGCATAATCCCATTATATGAGGATTGAACTTTTTAAAATTAAATCCTGTAGCATGTTTTGATATTGGATATAAATCCATCTTAAAGAAGTTAATATTGAATTCACGGTATATATAATGAAGCTTGTATTTATATTTATCGGCAGGATCAAGATCCTTAGGAAGCTTCTTAAGATTTCTTTGATAATATGAGCATTTAGAATTATTACATTTATGTATTTTAAAGTGCTTACGTTGTTTTTGCTCAGTAAGGGTAGCACCACAGTAAGGGCAAATAAAAACTATTGGTTTAGTTGCATAATTAGTTTCTTTAAAAGAAAGTTGACAAATCTTACACTTAAACTGACCTTTATTGCCATTATTATCGTAAATATATTCGTGAGGTGCACCACATTTAGGACATTTAATTTTTTTTGGAATAGACTTACCGTTCCGTCTTTGGACGGGTTTTACGGTTTTGTTATATTTGTGTTTGTAATAAGCTAAAAGTAATTTATAATCTACCTTTTCAAATTTAAGTATTGTAGGTAGCTTATCTACTTTGAATTTTTGATATTCAGGACTATTTGAATCATCAAATACCATTTGTTTAAGTGGAATGTATTGCACAATAAATAAAAGTAATTCACCGATAATGGTAATTAAATATTGATTATATGCTATTAAATAAGTTATAATTGAATCCATAATAACGACAACCTTTCGTGTTGATTTTGTGGTTTAGCGATTCAATTTTAACATGAAATTAGGGGGTCGTTGTTTTTTTATACAAAAAAACTTGCGAAACCTTGATATATAAAGAATTTAAAAGAAAAGTAGTGTAAAAAACTTTACACTAACTTATATTTTTAGGAGGGTACTTTATGGAAAAAGTTATTGTTGTGTATAAATCTAAGTATGGTTCAACTAAAAAATATGCTCAATGGTTAGCTGAAGAACTATCTTGTGATTTAGTTGAAAACAAAAAATAACTGCAGATAAGCTTTTAAATTATGATACTATCATTTATGGTGGTGGACTTTACGCTGGAGGAGTAAATGGAATTAATTTAGTTACAAATAATTTTGATAAACTTTCCAATAAAAAGTTAATATTATTTACATGTGGACTAGCTGATACTACTAATAAAGAAAATATAGATTCTATTAAAAATTCTATAAGCAAGATTCTTTCAAAAGAAATGCAAGATAAAATTAAAGTTTTCCATTTACGTGGTAGTATCGATTATAATAAGCTTAATTTTGTTCATAGAGCTATGATGAAAATGATGTATAATATGCTTTGTAAAAGGGATCCTGAAACCTTAAAAAATGATGATAAAGATTTAATTGCTACTTATGGTAGTATTATTGATTTTACTGATAAATCTACTATAAAACCTATAATTGAATATGTTAATAAAAGTCTAGTTAATTAATTATAAATTAAAGCTGTTAACTATATAAAAATAAATAGTTAACAGCTTTATTAATTTAAATAAATTTTTTCTCAAATATCTTATTGTTTTTCTTTAAACACTTTTTTAATCTCACCTATAAATTTAGACGTTGCAGTAGAAAAAATTTGATGTTTTTTCCATACCATTACAGTACCAGTTTCAACTTTTGGTGAAAGTGGCTTAAAGCAAAGATTGCTTTCCTCATTAATATTAATTAAATCATCTGCTGTTACATAGTCTTTACTAGCTAGAATATCATCTTTTCTCATTAATATACCTCAGAAAACAAAAGCTAAAAAATAATCTAACCTCAATATGACTATTTTTTCAACACATAAAACTTACTAATATAGCTTATCCTAAATATAAATGATATTTAAATTTCTTTAGAGGTATATACTATGAAAAAATTTACAACACTAAAAACTTATACTACATTTCCAAGAAATGTTCAAATAATGGTTCTAAGCGAATTAAGCTTGGCTTTAGCTTTTGGTATATATAGTTTTTTACAAATACTTTACTTAAATGATATAAATATTCCTTCAGATAAAATAGGAATCATTTTTTCTATAGGCTCCCTATTTTCAATGGTTGGCTTCTTCTTAGGACCATTTATTCATATAGTAGGCAGAAAGACTATCTTAGTATCTGGCTGCCTATTAAGTGCTTTAGGAGTAGGATCTTATGTCTTATTTACAAATTACATTTTACTATTACTTTCACAAATTTTAATTAATATAGGATTATGCTTTATTCAAGTTACAGAACTTCAATTATTATACTCTTATACAACTCCTGATAAAGAATGTTGTGCTTATAGTTATAAATCATCAGCTAATTTTATTGCATCTACTCTTGGAGGATTACTTGCAGGAAATATAAATAAAATTTATTTCTTTAAAAATATAGGCTATAGAAAGTTATTTTTTTTATCTGTAATATTAATACTTTTTGCATTCACTTTAAGATTATTTCTATTACCTAGAGATGAAAGAATTAAACCTGATAATGGAATGATTAAAAAGTCAATTGTTAATACTTTTTCATTATTAAAAACACATAAAAGCATGAGAATTTTTGCTATTTTTCTTTTTATAATTACTATAGGTGGAAGTGCTGTTTGGCCCTATAATAACTTAGTCTTAAAAAATCAATTTGGATTAAGTAATACATATATATCTATAATTAACTTTATTATAACTACATTAAACATGATTGGAATTTTAATTATGCCATCTATTATTGAGAAATTCGGCATGAAAAAATTTGAAATTCTATCTTTGCTATCCTTAGCTGCAAGTATGCTTTTATTAGGCTTTAGACTTTCAAAGATATTTTTTATTATTTTACTTATAATTAGAGGTGCCTCAGCTTGTCTTGTTGGTTCTTCTTTAGATAGTTCTATGATGAGTAATATTGAGCTTGATAACAGAGATGTTTTTGCTGGTGTAAAATTATTAGTTAATGGAATAGCCTCTGCAATAGGTAACTTTATTGGTGGGTTTATTATTGAAAATATTAATTTTAGAGGAATTTATATTTATGGATTCTGTGTATTAATTATAGTAATTTCTTTCTTCTATATTAAGGTATGTAAATTATTTGATCATTCTATTATTATTGAAAGATACCATAGAAATTGCAAATGTCGTCTTCGTCATAAATATATACAACGTAAAATTTAAAATATATCAGTAGAAAAAATCTACCCTGCATACTATCATTGTAAATATTGTTTTACTTTATCAGTTGGAATAATTTTCTACATAATAAAAGGCCTACCCAGAATAAATTTCTAGAGTAGGCCAAAATACATTAAATTAGAGTTAGCAAATTATTTTTTCTTCTTTTTGAAAGCAAATGCTCCACCAACTAAAGATGTAACACCTAAAACTAAAGCTGCTACCCCTGCTACATTTCCTGTTTGAGGAAGTTTGCCTGGCTTATTTTCTGGCTTGCTTTCTGGTTTGCTTTCTGGTTTGCTTTCTGGTTTTTGATCAGGTTTAACTTCAGGTTTTTCTCCTGGATTAACCTCTGGCTTTTCTTCTGGTTTAGTTTCTTCGCTATATTCAATATATGCCTTAATAGCATTTTCTAATTTTCTATTTATTTCAAATAAATCTTCTCTAGACACACCATCTATTAATGCATTTTCTACTTCAGAAGTAGCTTCTTTTAATGCATTTATAACATCTTCTGATTTACCTTCAGTTTTTGTTAATAATTCTTTTGCTTGTGCTAAATTAGCTTTTGCAAATTCCTTAATAGCTTCTAGTGTAAAGTTTTCTGTTACTATTTCATATATTTCTGGTCTTCCTGAACCATCTTGGAATTCTAATGTTATAGAAACAATCTCTTCAGGTTTTTCCATAGCAAATACATTATAACCTTTATCTAATGTACCAACTTCTATTCTTCTATCATCAGAAGTTCTTGCAATAACTTTAGCATTAGAAATTGTACTTTCATTTTGGAATATTTCAATGTTATTTATTAATGCACCATCAAATATATTATAAACTACTCTATCTCCACTCTTAACTTCAGTTCTTGGGATATAAGAAGTTTGAATATTTTCATCCATTAAGTTATCTAATCTATGACTATCACTTACTGGTTTAACAGTTGATTCAAAAACAACCTCAGCCTGTGGAGAATTCACAGAGAAATCTGACATTCTAACCCATGAATCTGTTCCAGCAGTTGCAGTAACTCTTACATATTGTGCATTAAAATCTAAATCAAACATTCTAAATTGGTCTGCTATATTTCCATTGTAAATTTCAGTCCAAGTCTCACCATCTAAAGAGTATTCAACTTTACCTTCTCTTATTCTATCTCCACCAAAGTTTTTATCTCCAATGAATTGAATATTTCTTACATTAGTAACTTTTCCAAGGTTTAAAGTGAAATAATCTCCTGTCTTTAAAGCCCCTGATGAAATAAAGCTTGAGTCTACATCTCCATCAACAATTGCATTTAAATCTTTGTAATTTCCACTACCATTTCTATTTGTTATAACTGATTCTTCACCTTTTCCTTCAATTACTAAGTCCATTGTAAAGCTCTTAGTAGTCTTTTCTTCAGTAGCAACAAATCTAACTTGTTTAACAACTTGTGGTTTTTCTAGAGATAAAGTAGTTTCTCCATCTACTTCTCCTAATACAAACCAATCCATTCCGTTAATTGTATATTCAACGTTTCCTTTAACTTTACTATTAACATTTATTGATGTTATATATTTATATTCTGGAAGCTCTAAACCTATATTGTCTCCAGTCTTTAAAGCAACTTTTTCTGTAGCAACTATTGAGTTAACTTCATTTCTTCCAACAACATTCTTATTATATTCAAAGCTACCTTTTATATTAGTTCTAATTCCACTTACAGTATTTTTATTTACCATAAATTCTCTAACGTATACTTGATTTTCTTGATCTTCTGTTGCTACATATTTAATATATCTAGCACTTTCATTTAAATCACCAACAAATAATTCTCTAAATTCATTATTTTCTAATACAGTTTTCCATTCAACTCCATCTACTGAAATTTGAACATTTCCTTTCATAATTGCAGTATCATGAGAAGTTCTTCCCATTAACATATAAATATTATTTAAGTTTTCAACTTTTCCTAAGTCTACAACTATTTCATCTCCAGCCTTAACATTATTAGAAGATCTATATGCTGTATCTAGCTTACCATCAAACATATTTGAAACTTCATATGGAGCTTTTCCATTGTACCATTCTTCAAACTTTAATGGTGAAATATTTTCAGATACACTTCCTGAATAGCTATAAGTTTTAACTTGATCTTTTAATACACTTTCAAAATATATAGAGTCAGTCTTTGAATTTGCTTGTTTAACAAAATCATCTAAAACATTATCTGATATAATTGCCTTTGATGCATTTAAAATATCTATTTGCGCTGAAAGTTGTGTTTTTAAATCCCACCATAACTTGTTATCACCATTTAACATTGCAATAACCATATCAGCTGCAGTCGTTGCTGCATCTGCATAATTAGTAAGCTTTTGTAATTGTGGTGCAACTTCATCTAACATAGCTTTATGCAATTTTCCTTGAGTATCTGCTACTGCTGATTTTATTACTCCAAAACTAGCTTTTAAAGTTTCTACTTCTGCTGCTGGAATTTGTCTATTATCAACCTTATTCCAGAAATTATCCATTACTGCTCTCATTTCTGGTGCATCTGCTCTACCAGTATCAAGTCTTGTACTATGGTCTGCAAATACCTTAAAGCTTTCTTTTAATTCTTCTCCAACTACATCTACAATTGCATTATCCCACGCCTTATTGTAATCATAAGCTTCTGTATTCCAAGCGTAATCAGCTCCTGTATGAATGCTTATTTTTGATGCTTCAGCAAATTCCATTGGATTTATTATGAATCCTCCAATTTTAGTAGCTAAATCATTGCCAAGATTATATATTGGTCCTAAAGCTAATTTATCAACTTTGTAGTCAGTAACTGGGTAGTTCCACCATAAAAGCATCTTTCTTCCGTAAAGATTATTTACTTTTTCAGCATCTTCTAAAGTTACACTTTCAGGAATAACATGTTCCCCTGTCCACATAACTTCAATGTCTTTATCTAAATTTTTAGAAAATCCTTCTGTATATGGTTTTACTTCTGAACCATTAAACATTGATGTTCCCCAATATTGCGTTGGAACTGTTATTAAAGGCTTAACTCCTTCTTTTGTTTTAACAAACTCTGCATTAAATCTATTCATTATTGCAGCTTGTCCAGCTCCATCATCAGTGAATATATCATCCCAAAGAATAGCGAAGCTTCTAACACCCATGTCATATAATGATTCACACTTATCAACAAGTGCTTGATAATCAGCTTCTGAGTTTATGTCTATATCTTTACCTGGAGAAATTGCAAATACAAAATCAACTTTATTTTCATTTGCTGTATTTATAAGCTCTTGCATTCTTGCCATCTCTTCTTGTGGATATGGGTCTCTCCATTGGTCTCTATGATATGGGTCATCCTTTGGAGCATATATATACATATTTAATTTATTTTCACCATAAAATTTAAATTGATCTAATCTATCTTGATGTGTCCATGGAGTTCCATAGAATCCTTCAACAACAGCTCTAACATGCTGAGTTGGGTAATCATTTATATAAACTTCTGGAACAACATTTCTATCACTTTCTTTTATTAATAATTGCTTTAAAGTTTTTACTCCATAATAAGTACCAACTTCATCTGTTCCTTCAATAGCAATTGTCATTTTTCCATCTTCATTTTGATTAGATGCAAGCACATATCCTTCTTTAACTTCTATTGACTCTGCACCTGATTTACTAATCCCTTCAAAGAAAGTATTCATTTCTTCGATATTATCATCATCTTCACCAATTATTATTGTAGTTGCATTTTCATCAAAATCATTATTAACTTCTATACCTAGGCCCTTTAATGCTTCTACTAATTCTCTTATAGCATCTTGATCTGCTTGTTCTTGCCCTACTATATTTACTTTTTCAGTAAGAATAAATCCTTCTCCTGAACCTTCAATATTATGTGGTGTAGGACTTACAGTAGGAATATTAACCTGTAATTTTACTAATTCTTTATTGTCATTAACAACCTCCGCAAAAGCAGCTGTTGGTAAAGTAGTAAATATAAATGATGTTGTAACTACTTTAGCTAAAATAGAATTTAATTTTGTTCTTTTCATTAGTATACCTCTTTCTTATTAGTGATTTTTAACATTTTTTTATATTTTGAATATAAAAAAAGCCATAGCAAAAAACTATGCAAAACTGCATATTTTTGCTATGGCTAATGCCCAAAACTTAACTTGGTTACATGCCTATTTAAATCTTAAAAACTAATCATATTATAGAAATGCTTATTTTTAAATACATTTTCTAATTTTTTTCATAAAATTTTATGACTAATTTTATTTAACTATATATTTATTATTACGTTAATTTTTACATAATAATCATCTTGTTCATTATATTATCATTCAGTATATTTTTTGTCAATATTAATATATTATTTTTTTAATATATTATTTCTATCTATATGTTTTGTTTTTCTTTACTATTTTTTGTAAAAATTAATGCTATTATAATTGCACATACCCCAGCAAATAATTTACTTAATATTACTGGAATTATCATTTTTGATTCAACTCCAGCTGTAAATCCCAAATGAGCTCCTAAGGTTGATGTAGCTGCAACTAACCATGCTACATTTATGATTTTCCCTTTATTGTTCATATCTTTTAACATCTTAAAAACTGGAATACTATTTGCTAATGAAAAAATTACACCTGCAACACTTGTAGAATCTAAACCTATCTTTCTGCCTAATTTTCTAAGGTGCTTGTCTAGTAAATTTATTATCAATGTTAACATAGGAAATGTTCCTAAAAGAACTATACCAATATTAACTACTACATTCATTCCTTCATTAATAGGTGCCATTCCCTTAATTAATACTACACCTGTTAAACTCTCAAAAGCAGCTGCCGCTAATCCTATTGTACTCATCCACATTATGAATTTTCCAAAATATAATACACCTCTTATCATTGTTCTTTGGAAGAATTTTAAACCTAAAATCAATATTAATGAAATTAATATAATAGGAATAATATTTATTAAAAGTACCTTTATATTTATTTTCATTACTAAACCACCAACAATTGATCCTAAAGGTATTGTTGACAACCCTATTAATAATCCTTTTGCAAAGAACTCCTTATCTTTTTCATCTATTAGTCCTAATGCAACTGGAATTGAAAATACTATAGTACAACCTAACATAGATGCGACTATTAGCCCTGAAAATAAAGCAATTTCTTTATTCTCTCCTAGTGATAAAGCTAATTGATATCCCCCCATATCATTTGCTAAAATTGAAGCAAACATTGCTGGATCTGCACCTAAAAACTTATAGAAAGGTATTATTATAGGGCCTAAAATATTAGATATAACTGGTGATAAACTAACTATACCAACCATACTAAGTGCTAAAGGTCCCATTGCATTAAGTCCCTCTTCAAATTTTTGCCCTAAACCAAATTTATTTTTTAGTAATCGATCTCCAGCACCAAGCAAGATACCAATTGCCATTAACCATATTATGAATTTGTCAAATGTCATATTATCTTTCGTCTCCCCATTTTTTATTTTTTATCCTTTCAAATTATATCATGTAATTCATATTTTATGTTCCATAATAATCATTATTTTAAATTTAATATAAAAAGCAATGTCAATTTATTGAAAATAATAAATAACGGATCAGAAGCTTCAAAACATGCAAACTTTAAAGATATTTTATCAATTGAACTATCAGCAATACTTTCAAATAAAGGCTTTAATTATTCACTTATATATGCCGAAATAAATAATCCTGATTATTTATTTTTAAGTAATTATTCAACTGATATTAAAAATACTCCTTCCCCTTCTGCTAGCATTATAAAAATTTACATAATGATAGCACTATACACTAAAATATCCCATGGACTTTTAGACTCAAACACTAAAATAACTTTACAAGATTCTATGAAAGTTGGTGTCTCTGGAATACTTTATTCTAAGGATAGTTATACTAAATATAGCATAGATGATTTAATATATCTTATGATTACTGAAGGTGATAATACAGCAACCAATATATTAATTGACCTAATTGGTAAAGATTATATAAATTTTAAAATAAAAAAACTTGGTTGCATTAACACAGCTTTAAATAGAAAGATGATGGATATAACCGCATTTAACTTAGGAATTGATAATTATACATGTGTATATGATTTATATATTGCATTTATGAAAATGCTTGATAATTCTTGTATAAATGAATTTTACGACAATAAGATGATAAATATTTTAAAAGATACTAAATCTACAATAAAAAAATTAGATACACTCACTAAATTTATTAAATGAGTATATCTAATTTAAATTAAAATATTAATTATTATTTTCTAAACAATATTTATATTTTTATAATTTAGCCTTTTATCTACAAATTCCTTAAATACTTTATATATTACTGAAAAAATAGGTATTCCTAATAGTATTCCTATAAGTCCAAATGTATTCCCACCAATAATCATAGCTAACATTACCCATATTGGTGGTAAACCTAGTGAGCTTCCAACAACCTTTGGATAAATTAAATTACCTTCTACTTGTTGAAGCACAATTATAAATATTACAAACCAAAGAGCCTTCATTGGGTCTATTATTAATATTATAAAAGCTGATGGTATAGTTCCTATAAACGCTCCAAATATAGGTATCAACGCTGTTACTGCTACTAAAACACTTATAAGTAATGCATATGGCATTTTTAATACAAGCATTCCTATAAAACATAAAACACCTATAATAATAGCTTCAATAAATTGTCCTCCAATATAGTTAGAAAAAGCCTCATTTGATATTTTTCCTAAGTACATTATCTTATCAGCAAATTTTCTTCCACTAAATGCATATAAAACCTTTTTCATACCTAGTTGTAATCTTTCTTTATTTAATAACATATAAATTGAAAAAATTACAGAAAGAATAAAATTAAATAATCCACTAGTAAATCCAACTGTAATATTTACTACTCCTGATAACGATGAAACTACTATTTGTCCAGTAAATTGAAGAATTTCTCTCCATGCAGATAAAAAGTTATTCCATAAAGTATTTAATATCTCTGTATCACTAACATACTGACTTATTAATTCTTCAAATGATTTCATATATGCTGGTATAGCATCAGTTAATGTAGATATACTATCAATAAGTTGTGGAATTATAAACCTTATTAATCCAAAAATAATCATAAATACAAATATAAAAGTTAAAGCTACTGATAATGGTCTTTTAAATCTAGAATACTTCTGATATTTTTTATTATCTAAGAAAGTAAATACCCTTTCTTCAAAAATTCTCATAACTAAATTTAACATAAAAGCTATGGCTATTCCCACTATAAATGGTAAAAGTACCCCTATTATATTTTCAACCCCTGAGATAATATTTTTAAAATTAAAAATTACATAAGCTAAAATTATTATATATGTAACAATTCCCCAATATTCTTTAAACTTTTGTCCTAAAAAATCCTTCAAATTTTAATTCTCCTTTATTACTTTATCATATTTTTCTACAATCTCATTTTACTAATTTACTTAATAGTTTTATTTATTTTTATTATAATAAATTAATCTTTCAATTACATATAAGTATATCTCAATTAACATAATTTACATATATTATATACTATAATATCTTAATTATAAACTATTTATATAATAATAAAGCTACTAAGAATATTTCTTACTCCTAGTAACTTTAATTTTCTAAACTTTAATTAAATATTTTAAATTATAATTTTTAAAACTATGTACCACAATATGTTTTATAAGGGCAACTTGATACTTCTGGTATCTTAGAAAATTCTTCACTTATATTTGAATAATCATAAGGATTCTTAAGTACTTCTAAAAGCCTATTAATAATACTATAGTCATTGTTGTTAACTGCTGCTTTTATTCCTTTCTCTACTATATAATTTCTTGGAATTACTGTTGGATTATTTGATTCCATAAGACCTTTTATTTTTTCTCTAGATACATTTTGTTTTGTTATTCTTTTTTGCCATAAATTATACCATTCCTTAAATTCATCACTATTAAAAACTTTCATTTCATCTAATTTATCTAATGTTAAATTTAAAAATGTATTTGTATAATCTGCTTTAAAATTATTCATAATAGTTAGAAGTGATAAAACTAACTTTTCATCACCCTCTTCTTTATCAAATAATCCTAACTTTGCTCTCATTCCATCAAAATAATATTCATTATATAGAACACTATAACTTGCTAATGCATCTTCAGCTATTTTAATTGCCTTATCTACATCATCATCTAGTAATGGCAATAAACTTTCTGCAAATCTAGTTAAATTCCACACGCCAATTTTAGGTTGATTCCCATAAGAATATCTTCCATTAACATCAATAGAACTAAATACAGTATTTATATCATAAGTATCCATAAATGCACATGGTCCATAATCTATAGTTTCTCCGCTAATTGTCATATTATCAGTATTCATAACACCATGAATAAACCCTACTAATTGCCACTTTGAAATAAGTTTTGCTTGATTTTTTATAACCTCTTTAAGAAGATATAAGTATGGATTTTCTTCATATTTATCTTTTTTAAAGTGCCTATTTAATGTATAATCTGCTAATTCCCTAAGTTCTTCAACACTACCAAAATTTCTTGCAAACTGAAATGTTCCAACACGTATATGACTTTTTGCTATACGATCTAATACAGCTCCTTCTAAAATTTCCTCTCTTATTATATCTTCACCTGTAGAAATAACCGCCAAGCTACGAGTAGTTGGAATTTTAAGTCCATACATTCCTTCACTTATAATATATTCTCTAAGCATTGGACCTAAAGCTGCTTTTCCATCGCCACCTCTTGAATACCTAGTTCTTCCTGCCCCTTTAATTTGTATATCAAACTTTTGTCCATCTTTTGATATAAACTCACCTAAAAGTATTGCTCTGCCATCACCAAGCATTGTAAAATGCCCAAATTGATGTCCTGCATAAGCTTGCGCTATAGGAGTTATACCTTCTAAAATATTATTTCCCACAAGAAATTCAATACCTTTATTACTTTCTAAAAACTCTAAATCTAATCCTAAAATTTCTGCTAATTCTTTATTAAACTTTATTACTGTAGGATTTTCTATTTTACTTGGAAGTTCTCTTGAATAAAATATGTTAGATAAATTACAATATGTATTTTCTAAATTAAAATTTATATTATTCTCTTTCATTATCTCTCCTTTTTAACTTTTATTTATTTTAGTATTTATACTATATTTAATATTAGTATTTAATCAATATTAAATATATATTCAATTTAAAAATGTTTTTAAGAAATTATTTATTATATATGGTGCTAATGCATTAAGTAATATAATTATTAAAGGATTTACTTTTTCACAAATACAAAATGATATATATATTCTAATTCTTTTTGTAGTGATATTAAGTACACTTAATATATTATGTTTAAAGAAATATAGAAAAATATAGCTTTTATTTTTCTAAGCAAATTATAAATAACTTAATAGTACCTATACTTATATATGTTTTAGCAATAGAATAGAGCTTATTCAGAAAGTTAAATATAAACTTTCTGAATAAGCTCTAAATATTTACAAATCTAATTATCATTATTCTTATCAATTATGTTATCAATAATTATAACTAAGGCTATTATAAAAGGATGATTTTCATAATTAGTATCAACATAATAATTATCTGAAAAGGCTAAAAATTCTTTATCAATGACAGCAATACTTCTCCCATTATGATTAATTCTATAACTATAATGCCAAAGATCTCCTTCAATTTCAAAATCTCCATAATTACTTTCAACGAAGATTCTATCTTTAAAGAATGTAAGCTGTTTTTTTACAGTTCCAATTATATTATCATTCCTATCATAAATTTCATAACTAGGCATAAATTTTAGAAGTTTTTCTCTAACCTTATATATTTCATTATTATTTTCTATAACTCTAAACTGCAATCCAAAACTAAAAAATTCCTTATCTATAAAATAAGTATCTTGCCCCCTATCATTTTTAACCCAAAAATCCTCTTTAATCTTAAATACCTTTGATTTTATATAGTATCTCATATAAACTATCCCCCTATATATATTTTATTTTATCTATAAAATACTGCACTTATTAAGAAATTGCTTCCATACTCTTCATTTTCAATAATACCACTATTATTCCACTTTCCAAAACCAGCTTTAACTGCTAAAGGCCTTAAATCCCCATAAAATGAGAATAACCCTTTTGTCCATACCTTCTTATAGCCTTGTCTTTTAACTAATTTTTTTATTTCCCTTAAGTTTTTATTTGATATCTTATTTACCTTAAAAATATCCTTAGATATTTTTAAAAACTTTTTATAGAATAATGTGCTATCGCAATAATGTGCAAAAATTAAGCAATTAGTGTTATTGCTTAATTTTATATTTCCTTTAAGAATTACCTCATTGCTATCTGCTATTTTATATGCATTATTTATTAAAGAATTCATATTAACAACTCCAAATTAAAAATATACTTTAATTTATTATTCTAAATAATAAAAAAACATATACATTTCTTAATTATAATTAAAGTAAAACTAAATAAAAAATGAGAAGTTAAGTTTTCTTACTAAGAAAGCTTAACTTCTCATTTTTACATATTTAAAATTATTCTCTCTATAACTTTGATTCTAATTCTGTTAAAAATTCTTCCTTTTTACACTGATCTGATGCAACATTAAGATTAATCCAACTAATATTACTCATACCAGCTACTTCTAATGTTGATTTTATAATTGTATTTTCAATAGGATTTCCTAAATCATTCTTAATATAAGATGTATCACTTTCTGAAGTTGTTATTAATAGCCCCTTATTTATATTAGTTAATAATCCCTTCGGTCTATTATTTTCTTCTATAAAAGCAACCTCCTTTATAAATACCTTATCAAAAAACCCCTTTAGCATTGCAGGAACATTGTTCCACCATATTGGAAATATAAATATTATTTCATTACCTTCCTTAAGATAACCTTGATATTTTTTAACTAGTTCATCCTTACTTTCACCTTTACTATATAATTTCTCATCTTCCTCACTCATTACAGGATTAAAATTATCTTTATATAGTTCAATTATCTCATATTCTTTTTTCTTTCCATCTAAAACACTTATTACTTTTTCCTTAATACTTTCACCAAAAGAATTTTTACTAGGATTACATTCAATTATTATAGTTTTCATAACTTTCATCCTTTCATGTAATTTATTATTTTTATCTACTTATTTTAGCCATTATATTAAGAATTATTACTATTTTTAACTAGTTCCTTAGAATAAAATCATTATTTTTCTAAAAGATCAAACCGATCTGCATTCATTACCTTATTCCAAGCAGCTACAAAATCACATAAGAATTTTTCCTTATTATCATCACAGGCATATACTTCAGCAATTGCACGAAGTTGTGAATTAGAACCAAATATAAGATCAACTCTTGTTGCTGTCCACTTTAATTTTCCTGTTTTCCTATCACAACCTTCAAATCTTTCTTCAACTTTATTAATTGGTTTCCAAACAGTATTCATATCAAGAAGATTTACAAAAAAATCATTTGTAAGGCATTCTTCTCTATTTGTAAATACTCCATCTTTAGAATTCTTATAATTTGTATTTAACACACGCATTCCACCAATTAATACTGTCATTTCAGGAGCAGTTAATGTTAATAATTGTGCACGGTCAATTAACATTTCTTCTGGTTTTGCTGTAACCATATTATTTATATAATTTCTAAATCCATCTGCCCTAGGTTCAAGTACACAAAATGATTTTACATCAGTTTGTTCTTGTGTTGCATCTGTACGACCTGGAGTAAATGATACTGTAATATTATGCCCTGCATTTTTTGCTGCTTTCTCAATGGCTGCGCAACCTGCAAGTACAATAATATCAGCTAATGAAACCTTCTTACCTTTTGATTGCGAATTGTTAAACTTCTTTTGAATATTCTCTAATACATTTAAAACTTTATCTAATTCTTCTGGCTCATTAACTTCCCATTCCTTTTGCGGTTCAAGTCTTATCCTAGCCCCATTTGCTCCACCACGCCTATCTGATCCACGAAATGTTGATGCTGATGCCCAAGCTACCTTAACAAGCTCTGATATTAACAGTCCAGAGTCTAAAATTCTTTTCTTTAGATTGATAATATCCTTTTTATTAATCAATTTATAATAAACTTTTGGTACAGGATCCTGCCATATAAATTCTTCACATGGAACCTCATCTCCAAGATACCTTGATATTGGTCCCATATCTCTATGAGTTAATTTAAACCATGCACGAGCAAAAGCATCTGCAAACTTTTCAGGATCATCTAAATACCCTTTTGCAATTAATGCATATTTAGGATCATTAATAAGAGATAAATCTGCTGTTGTCATCATAGGTCTATGTTTCTTTGATGGATCATGAGCATCTACTACCATATCCTCTTCATCAACATTTATAGCTAACCATTGATATGCTCCAGCTGGACTTTTAACTAGCTCCCATTTATATTTAAATAATGTCTTTAAATACCCCATATCCCATCGATTTGGATTTGCTTTCCAAGCTCCCTCTATTCCACTAGTTATAGTATCATCAGCATTACCTGTTCCATAACTATTTTTCCATCCAAGACCTTGATCTTCAATTGGTGCTGCTTCTGGTGCTGGTCCAATATATGTAGCAGGACCTGCCCCATGACATTTTCCAAAAGTATGTCCACCTGCTATAAGTGCTACTGTTTCTTCATCATTCATAGCCATACGTGCAAAAGTTTCCCTAACATCTTTAACTGATGCTTTTGGATTAGGCTCTCCATTAGGACCCTCTGGGTTTACATAAATTAATCCCATTTGAACTGCAGCAAGTGGATTTTCTATTTCATTACTCTTTGGATCAGTATTATCTCCAAGCCATTTTTTTGAGCTTCCCCAATAAATATCATCCTGTGGCTCCCAAACATCTTCACGTCCACCACCAAAACCAATCATCTTTAATCCCATAGATTCAAATGCACAATTTCCTGCTAATATAATAAGATCAGCCCAAGATAGTTTATTTCCATACTTCTTTTTAATTGGCCAAAGTAATCTTCTTGCTTTATCTAAGTTAGCATTATCTGGCCAACTATTAATTGGTGCAAAACGTTGAGTTCCACGTCCTCCTCCACCTCTGCCATCTCCAATTCTATAAGTTCCAGCACTGTGCCAAGCCATACGAATAAAAAATGGACCATAAGTTCCATAATCTGCTGGCCACCATTCTTGAGAATCTGTCATTAATGCAAATAAATCTTTCTTTACTTCTTTAAGATTTAGCTTCTTAAACTCTTTAGCATAATCAAAACCCTTAGACATTGGATTACTTAATTCTGAGTTTTCACTAAGTATTTTTAAGTTTAATTGATTTGGCCACCAATCCTTATTTGTATATACACCACCTACCGCCCCCATACTTGTATAACCTGTCACCGGACATTTCGATTCTCTCATAATATTATCCTCCCTACCTTTAATTCAGCTAACATTATATAAGTTAATACTATTCACTTGTATTATATAAATAATTAAATCATCATATAACTAACTTTTATAAAATATCCATAATAAATAAAAAGGTAATTTATTTCCGATTTTTTTCTATATTTAAAACTGTATTATTATAGGTACACTCACAATCTTATTTGAATATATCTATTTATATATCTATATGTAAAGAGGTGCTTCTATGAAATCAACTGATAATTTAACTTTAACAAGTTTAACTAATAAATACTTAAATAGTGCTGTTAAATTAGTAGAAAGTGTTTTTAAACATGAAGATGAAATAATAAGAACAGAGCTAGAAGCAAGTATAAACAATAAAAGCCTTGTTTCTTATAATAATCACTGTGATAGTGATGTTAAATCATTAAAATATTTCATTGTGGTAAATAATAAAGAAAAGGTTTTAGGTATAATTGGTATATACACTTTATTTGAAGATTTTGAAGATACAGACTGGATAGGTTGGTATTGCGTAAGCAAAAAATATCGTGGAAAAGGTATAGGTATATTTTTACTTAATTTTGTAATAGATTTATCAAAAGATAGAGGTAAAAAATATCTTTGCCTTTATACCTCTACTGATAAATCTGAGAAAAAAGCTCAAAAAATTTATGAAAAAAATGGATTTTATATAACTAAACGAGTTAAGGAAGATGGATATGAAATTCTATTTAGAAGAAAAGATTTATCTTTGTCTAATATCTAGCAACTATAATCTATAACAATTTCCTAACTTCAGATAAATTTAAATTTCAATCTGAAGTTAAGAAATCAAGATTTAAATTTAACTATTTTTATTAATTTCTCTCATTCTATTTAAAAGATTACCATCTGAATTATTATTTTCTCCAATAATACATTCTCCTAAATGATAACTTAAATATTTGCCATAATTACTATTACACTTTTCTAAAAGCTGTTCAATATAATATATACCTTGTGGTATATTATCATTTAAAATACTTGCTAAAGCTCCATAAACTCCACTAGCTACCTGATGATAAGTAGCATTAGTTTTATATTTTTCATAAATATCTTTATTACTTAAATCATTATACATAAATACTTCTTTATTTTCATATACCAATAATACACCAACCAAATCTTCACCTTTTAATACAGCTTTTTCCGGATCTAATACTTCCATTGGCTGACTCCAAAGCTTATCTATATTATCTAAATATGATTTAATTAAATTAGTAGTATGATCATTTACTTTATAAATAAAGCCAGTCTCCATATTATACATTTTTCCTAAAGTTATAGCTTCTTCATGAGGCATTAAACAACCATAAAAAACTTTTTTATCAAGGGTAACTTTAAATTCAAGCTCATAAACCTTTTTATATAAGAATATTGATTCGTTATTCTTCATGAAAGTTGGATAGCTATATATTGCTTCGTCTAAAAACCCTTCAGGATACCAAGTAGTATATATTGTCCCTTTCTTTGCTAAAGATTCATCTTCAAAAAAAGATGTGTCATCTTCAACTATATAACATCCTTTTGGCATTTTTTTAGAATTTCTTTTCATTACTTCATAAGCCATCCATTGAACTATACCTGGATTCATTCCTGAACATAAAATTGCTGTAGTATTTTGAAACTCATCTCTATGACTTTCAAGAATTTTATATCTTTCCTGTAATCCAAAACCAGCATAATATTGGTTATTATCTACACTAATACTTTCTAAAGCTGTATTTATATAAATAACACCATACTTATTACAAATCCTTAAAGTATCTACTGTATCAGCATAAGATACATCTATTAAAATATCCGTATCCGTTTTCTTTAGGTGGTTTATAAGTTTAGAGCTATTATCTGAACTAAACTCATATAGCTTTATTATATCTATTAAATTAGGACAATACGTTTTATAATACTTTATATCCTTTTGATTTAAATCAACTAAATGTAAACTTAAGTTACAAATCTTATGATGTATAGGATCATTTTCATCATTAATAGCCTTATTTAGTATAGATAATATAGATTTGGCAACTCCACCGGAACTTCCTAAAATGGTTATATTCAATTTTTCTTGCCACTTTATATCTCTTCTATATTCAAAATCATCATATTGGTTATTTATTAAATTGATACTTCTTCTATTTTTTAAAAATACATTTTCTTCAACTTTGCATGTGGATGACTTTGATACTTTGTCAAAATATTTTACAGCACCTTTTATATCTATATCATTTAATAATGTAAATATATCTATACAAATAATATTACTTTCATATATTGATTTTAAAATTATTTCCCCATCCTCTATTAAAACTACTATAGTTAATCCATATGGATTATATAAAAAATGAGAGCTACATATTGAACCAATTCTAAGCTCCTTGCAAAACTCTCTTGTATATAATCTTAATAAATTTTTATCCCTTAATATGCCAGATTTACAATTTGATAATACACACCTTATATGTTTTGAATTTTCAATAGAATTCATTAATTGATTCTACTTAAAATTAACTATAATAATATAATTATGAAATATCTATATTATTGATACTATTATTAGCTTTAAATATATACGATAATAGTTAATTTAAATTGAAAACTTATTCTAATTTCAAAAAAGAATTAATATTATATAATTATCTAATGTAAACATATACAATTTTATATAGCTTTATAGAATTAATAAAATCAAATGGAGTGATTATTATGAAGGAGTATCGAGTAATTAATTTTAAAACAACTGAAGAAGCTGAAAAGACTATGAATGATATGGCTGAATATGGTTGGATAGTTATTTCATCCATACCTAGTAAAGATACTAATTATATTATGATTGTACTATTTGAAAAAGATAACTATAACTATTAAAAGTATTTATAAATATTAGAAATATAACAAAAGGAGGACTCCAACTAGAATCCTCCTTACTATCTAAACTCTCCTTAATTTGAAGATAAATTGTCATACTATAATTTTATGACTTATATATTAAAGATATATATTTTTATTGTTGAGGTACCAATATGAACTTTTTTTCTTTAGATTCAACTTATAATTATGAATTATCTACACTTGAAAAAATTCTTCCTATATTTTTATTAATATTTATAATTACTTTATTAATAATCTTTAAAAATAAATTAATAAATAATAGAAAATTAGATATGTATATTAGATATAGAATAGCTATTATATCTTTTTTAGCTTTATATTATATATTAAACTGGCATTATTATGGATTTAATCCTAATACAATCCCCCTACATATATGCTTTATAAGTAATATATTATGTATAATACTTTGCTTTAATAAATCTAAAAAACTATGTAACCTATTATTCTTCATAGGAATATTAGGTGGACTAGCTAGTTTATTGTTACCTGATTTATCATTATCATATGAATATTTTAGATATTATCAATTTTATATATGCCATATTAGCATAATATTTATACCCTTGTATTTTTATATCGTTTATGACTATAATCCTAGATTTATAGATTGTATAAAATCATTTGTACTCCTTCAACTTATAGGAATACCCATTGGAATTTTTAATGAAATATATAAAACTAATTATATGTTTATAAGCTTCACTTCTAATTTTGCTGCTAAAAACAATATTCTAGAAAACTTAGGTAATGGACCTTATTATATTTTATATTTAGAGCTACTTACATTTTTAGCTTTAATACTTTGGTATTTTATAATATATATTGTTTCGAAATTGATAGTGAAATATTAAATCAATCTATATTAAATAACTAGACACTTTAAAAGTTATATTACAATATATGTAGTAACCCCTCAGGTAATATTAAATATGACCTGCGGGGTCACCTTCATTTTTACCATTTATTAAAAATTTCTTTTATACTATTAAGCTTTTCAGCAATTCCTCCAAGAGCCATTACTGCTTGTCCTAACATATCATCACCTTTTACAAGTTTATTTTGATTATATATACTTTTTATTTCTTCATAGCGAGCTTTTTCCTCTTCAGTTATACAACCAACTATCTCTTTCCATTTAAGCATATTAGCTTCTGCTCCATTAGTTAATGTTTGTGAATCATTTTCATAGCTTGCAATTATCCTTTGGAATAATTCTTCATCATTCATTATTGGAAGAATTTTTTCTGCTATTTTATTCATATTTCTATAAGAACCTTGAAGCTTAAATGCTGGTTCACTTCTATATTCATCAGCTTGTCCTGCTGAATAGATATATTCTAAATTAACTTTTAAAACAATATCTCTAACCTTAAATAGCTTTTCTAAAACAGAAATATATTCATTTATTTCATCTATTGAATAATTTCCTTCTAAAGTAACATTTTCTCTCTTAGCTCCCTTTGCCATTTCTACAAAGCCATAAATATCCTTTGGATTATTAGTTGCAAGCTTTGAAAGAACTTGATTTGAAGTTAAGGCATTTTCTATATAACTTAATTTAAAGGCTTCTTCATTTTCCATAAGCATATCACCTAAGTTATATACATCAGCTCTATTTGCAAGCATATCTGGAATTCTAAACTTTTCTCCACTTTCTGTATACGGATTACCAGCCATAACTACAGCAACCTTTTTACCTCTTAAATCAAAGGTTTGACCTACACCATTGTATACACCATCAATTTTTCTTTGACCATCACATAATGATATAAACTTTTGTAAAAATTCTGGGTTACAGTGTTGAATATCATCTACATATATCATTATGTTATTCCCCATTTTCAGTGCAATATTAAGCTTAAGAAGCTCTTCTTTAGCTCCTGAATTAGGTGCCATTGCTGGATCTAATGATGTTACTTCATTACCTAAGGATGGTCCATTAATCTTAACTAAATTAATGCCAAGTCTACTTGAAATATATTCTATTAAAGTAGTTTTACCATAGCCTGGAGGCGATAAAAGTAATAATAATCCCATTAAGTCAGTTCTTTTATTTTCAGAAGCATCTCCAATTTGCTTTGCTAAGTTATCTCCTATAATAGGAAGATAAACCTTATCTATAAGCTGATTTCTTACAAAGGAAGTTAAAACTTGTGGCTTATAATCATCTAAATGAATCTTTTCTTTAAACTCTTTAATAAGCTCTTTCTTTATATTTTGGAAGTTAATAAAAGTACTTATACACTCTTCTTTAAAGGAGATTAGTTTTTCCATAAAAGCTGTATATGATAATATATACTCTCCATTATTTATAATAGAATGTGTACCAATTAAACCATTAATTGAAGCTTTAGAATCAATATAAATTACTCTTTCTTTAACTCCTTCATTATTAATTATCATTACAATAACTTCATTAAGTATTCCATGAACTTCATCTTCATTAAAGTTATTTAGTATTGATAAATCAAAATCACAGCTATCCTTAAATGCTAAAATACATTCATTTACTAAGTAGTAGAGTCCTTCAATATCATTGCCGCTATTTTTTACAGAAGTTAAAAAGTCATTTAATAGATTTTTCCCTCTTAAATTAGTTATAAAGTTATCATATATTTCTTTTGCTTCCTTACTTACTACAAAGGCTTCACCCTTCATAATTTCTAAACATAAATACTCTGCAGCTTCTTTAAAATCACCTTTATTAAATAATATATTAAGCTTTTCACAGCACTTCATCTTTTCTACTATAAAAGGAATATAATTATCTAATTTAGGGCTTGAATTAAAGAATAAGCTTACCTTTGATAACTCTTTTAACCTACCCTTTAAAATTCCCTTTGTTTCATTATCAGCAATACAATTCCAATAAAGTCTTCCAAGTGCACGAATATCATTTTTATAAATAAGTAAATCAATTTCCTTATTCATTGTTATAAGTTGCTTTAAAATTTTTGCTCCATCTAAATCATGAACACCTTTTGTATAACCTTCATCATATCTACTTTCCATAAACTTTTGAACAACTACAATTAGCTGCTCTTCTGACATATTATAAAGGGTATCTAAAGACTCAACCTTCTTTTCTTTAGCAGCCTCAAATATTAAGTATGCTAAGTACTCTCCCCTATATACATCCTTATTTTCAGAAACTATACTTTGATTAAATACTTTAGAGTATTCCTCTATATTTTGTCCATTAACTTTTTCCCAGAAGTCAGTTCCTGTAATATGATAATATAAGTCTTCATCCTTTTGCACTATAGATAAATCAATAGCTTTAGTATTAACAGAGAACTTATGCTTACCTAATTTAATAACATTTTCTCCATCAACATATAATTCTTGTCTATCCTTTAATGCTGATATAGCCTCTTCTTTTATTTTCTTTAATTTTGAAGAAATTTCATCAGCCTTAACATTGTCTCCTAATTCATTTAATGTAGAAATAATATCTCTAACCTTTTCTACCATAATATCAGTGGCTAAGTATCCATTAATTTCATCAAAGGTTTTAAAGCTTGATACTCTATTGATAATACCATTTAAAATTCTTTCAGCAGAATTAAATTGATTAATAATTCTTTTATTAAGCTTATCTAATATTGTTTGTTTTTTGCTTTCAAATGCATTATAAATTTCTTCTCTTTTTTCATCAAGTGTTATTACATAATCATCAAATTCAGCAAACTTACCTTCTAGTTCTTGAATTATAATAATAACTTTATTTAAATATTCATCACATTTATCTACTGTATCACAAATATCTAAATAATTTACTACTGATTGACTAAGCAATTTAACTTGAGAAAAGAATTGAGTAGACATTTCACTTTTTGTCATCTCATTTAATTTACTAATTAATCTAGACTTACTATTATTAATTAATGAAAAAAGCTTAGAAATCTTTTCAATAATTTCTGTAGTCATAGTTGGATCTTCTATTTTGAAATTACTTATTATTTCAATTAAAAGCTCTAAATCACTAGAAGTTGAATTTATTTTCTTTTCTAGTTCTCTGCCTTCACTAGATTTAACCACAGTTTCAATTTCTCCTTGAAGCTCACTTACCTTATCTTCATAAGGCTTAAGACCTTCTGGAGTAAGTAAAAATTCAACACATTTTTCTGAAAATTCCTCATTCTTTTCTTTTACATCTTTATCTAAATTATTAACATAGTCTAAATCTATATATCTTAAATCCTTTAATGAAGCAATCTTACCTCTAAGGCTTCTTATTTTAGCTAAAGCTTCTACATATTCATCAATTGTATCAAAGCTACCATATTTCAAATTGCTTAATAACTGTTCACATTCACTGCTTACTTCATCCACCTGTAACTTAGTTGCAGCCTTAATTCTCATTACCTTCTCAAACTCACCAATAGCAAAGGTTGCTGATTCTTTAATAGTTAAAAGTACTTCCTTTAAATTAAATACTACCTTTTTATCAATCCAGAAATAAGAATCTATTATTCTTTCACATTCCTTAACTATATCATTGTAAATGCTTTGATAACCTTCTTTTTTATCTATAAGCTTACATACAGCCTTGCAGTCAGCCATAGCATTTACAATATCCTTATTACCTATATTAGATAATTCAGCATCACCCTTAACTTCTGCAACATAGTTTCTACCTACATAAGGAGTTTGCCAAATTTGAATCATATGATTTTTTCTTGGCTCCTCTTCACTTTTAACTACAATCATCTCACCATTATTAAAGTGAGCATATCCACTACAAACTATTGGTGTATCAATCTTTTGCTCTATAATATTGTAAGAATAAACTAAATACTGTCCATTATCTATATTATAGAAAATATATTGAAAATCTTCTCCATTAGATGAAGTTACTCTATCATCAAAAACAGAATGACCTTCATTTACATCAAAGATTTTATATTCTCCAGATTGAAGATAATATCCCTTAGGGAATATAAGTCCATGATTGCCTGGGAGTAAAATACATGTATCCTTTATAGCATCTATTCTTATAATATTTTTAAGCTTATTATTAAATATAAAATATCTATAATCATTTTCCTTATAAGGCTTTATCTTTAATATTATAAGCTGATTTAAATTAGCATAATGAATTTCTGCATCATCTAATGTTTGATCCTTATCCTCAACAGGCTCAGAGTATATCCCCTTGCCTGTTTCAGTATTATCTTCTACCTTTATAGTTAAATCTCCACCTAAAGTTTCAACAAAGACCTTGTCCATAATTGAAATATGAGGATGCTTACCATTTCTTTGATCATCTCTTGTTGCTCTTACAAAGTTAAACTCATTTTTATTAATAAATTTAACTTCATGTTCACTTCTACAATCTACATAAACAAGCTTATTACCACGAATTTCCCACTTAAACACCTTAATATCTGTAGGGCTATTACTAGTTTGAAATATCATATAAAAATATGGCTCTGTTATAGTAAACTTAGCAAAAAAAGTTTTTTTATAATATTTATATAATTCATCAAAATCTTTTATAAATTCACTATCATTAATTAAAGCTAAGGACTGATTAACAAATCTATTATCTTGAAACTTATAAATTGCGAAAACATCGCTTAACTCTACTTTAGACTTAAGGCCAATTAATACGTTATAACCAAATATAAATAAATCATCAACTGGAGCCATATCTCTAGGTACGCAGTTATGGTCTGTTATTACTCTCTCATTACCAATAAGCTCTGTTTCTATAGAACCAAAAGCTTCTTTTCTAACATCATTTAACTTCTCAATACGTTCCTTTAAGTCAGTACCTTGCTTTATTAAACGCCCTTTAATAACTTCATATGCTCCATTTTCCTCTATACTCTTCAAAACACTTCTCCTTATTTACGTATAGTTTCTATAGTTTTTGCTGGTAAATTACCTACTCCTGATTTATTAACTGTTTCTAATAACTTGCTTAATACAGTTTTATCTTCTCCTTCTGCATTATTCATCATTCTATTAATTGCACCAGCTATTGAAAGATTTTTAATATCTTCTGATGTGATATTAAATCTATCCATAAAGTCTCCTAATTGCTTTTTAAAGTATTCAGGATCTCCAGTAATAAATGTTTCTTTAATATCAGAAAGAACATCACTATTTTCTACTAATCTATCAATTGATTTCCCCTTTGCTATTGAACCAATAATTTGGTCAAAGAACATTGTTTCTCCTCCAACAATATCAATTTTAGCTGTCTTAAGGGCTTCTCTAATAACTGAAGCTTGAGATTCTGCAATTTCCTTTTGAATATTGATATTTGCAAGTTGGATTTCTTTTTCCTTATCAAGTTTAAGCTTAAATTCTTCATGTTCTCTACCAACTTCATCAAGAGCCTTCATGCTAGTGGCCTTTTCTTTAATACCTTCAGCTTCTGCTAAGTATTTCTTCTTTAAGATATCAGCTTCAATAGTTCCATCCTTTTCTTTAACTTCAACCATTGCAGTATCACCTTTAGCCTGTGCTAATGATTTAGCTTCAATTGCTTTAGCTTCTGCTTCTGCCTTAGCTTCAGTAACCTTAGCTTCTGCAATTCCTGTAGTAGATTCCTTTATGATATTTGCATCTGCAATAATCTTAATTGCTTCAGCTTCCTTTTGTGATGCTTTAAACTTAGCATCTGCATCAATAATAATCTTTTCTGCAATTCTTTCTGCAGCTACCTTAGAAGCTTCTGCAGTTTTAACTTCTTTAATTAAGTTAGTTTCCGCTTCTTCTTCAGCCTTTTTAATAGCAACAGACTTAACTCTGTTAGCTTCAGCCATTACCTTAGTATCCTTAATCTTTTCTTCTTCAACAACAGTATCTTTTTCTACTGCAACTCTTTCTCTAATAATTGATTGAATATTTTTCTTTTCAGTTTCAACTTCTTTTTCTTTTGCAATATTAGCAAGCTGAACTAACTTTTCCTTTTCTGTTCTTTCAAGTAATCTTTTCTTATCAACTCTTTCAGTTTCAACTGCTTCAGTGCTTTCCTTAGATTTTAATGCAATTATTACTTGTCTTTGTTTATTTTGTTCTGCAATTTCAATTTCTTCATCAGCTTTAACTCTTGCCATTTCAGCTTTGTATCTTTCTTCTTGTCTTACCTTTTCTGCCTCTGCTTCTTCTCTTGCTTTAATAATCTCAATTTCTCTTTGTTGCTTGGCTTCTGCTTCAGCATTTTGCTTTTCAAGCTCTAATATAGCTTCTCTTGCAGCAACATTTTGCTTTTTAATAACCTTTTCTTTTTCTCTTTCAATTTCATTAGCTAAAATTAATTGCTTAGAAGTTAATTCTGTAATTTTCTTAATACCTTCAGAGTCTAAAATATTATCACTCTTTAGTTGTTTAATATCAGTTTGCTCTAAATAATCAATAGCAGCATCATCTAAAACATATCCATTTAAATCAGTACCTATTATTTGAAGAATTTCATTTTTAAATGTTTCTCTTTCAGTATATAATTGAACAAAATCAAACTTCTTACCAACTGTTTTTAATGCTTCAGAAAACTTTGCATCAAAAAATTCCATTAATGTTTTAGGATCTGATGCCTTTGCACATCCTAATAATTGAGCAACCTTAAGTACATCTTCTCTTGTTTGATTAACTCTAACGAAAAATGCAACTCTAATATCTGCTCTTAAATTATCTTTACATATAAGCCCATCTTTACCTTCTCTAGCTATTTCAACTCTCTTAACTGAAATATCCATAACTTCTGCACGATGTATAATTGGAACTACAAACATTCCTCCAAAGCTTACTGTTGGTCCACCAACACCATTTCTTACTATAACTTTCCCTTGTTCAACCTTATGAAAGAATCTTGCAAATAAAGCAAGTAACCCTCCAATTATTATTACTACAGCACCTACACTGACTAAAATAACCTGTAATTTGTAATCCATTTCTTTGTCCCCCTTATATTTTTAGTTAAGGACCTAACGGTCAAGTTAAAGTTATTAATTTAGCTTTCGCTAATTAATCATAGATAATTATTTGCTAAAGCAAATGGTAAAAAGTTAATGTTGAAATTACTCCGTAATTTTTTAAAATATATATTTTATGAAACTTAGTAAGAAGTTTCTTCCTTAACTAGCCGTAAGGCGCTTACCATTGACGTAGTCAATTTTTAACCTTTTTGAACTAGCAAAGCGTTGTTCAAAAACTTAACTGGCCATAGGCCCTTAACTTTTTTTCGCCTCTCATTATATTCATATTATTTATTATAGGTTTTTACAATGTAATAAACATTTTTATAAGCATCTTTTTTACTAACATAAGCTTCTTCATTTTTATAAAAATCATCTTCTTTGAATTCAGCTTTAACATTTACTAAAATATTAGCTCCATCTCTTTCGATTTCTGCTTGACCTAAACGCCCATCTTTTATGTCACATAATACATTCACTAATCTACCAACAACTTCCTCCTCTATCTGTGGAAGTTCATTATAACTTTGTTTAAAAATACCCTTAAGTGGAATTGTTATAATCTTAGCAACAAATAAACTTACTATAAATAAAGGTATTAATAATAATCCATTTATTAATCCACCTACTGGTATTGGCAAAACCTTTACAAACATTGATAATATCCAAAATACTAATGATATTAAACTTGCTAAAACCATTATTGGTATTTCTTTAAGATTGAAAAAGGCTAATATTGATTGAAAACCTTCCATACTGTTTCCTAAATCTCCATCAATGTTTAAATCAAAATCAAAAAAATCCAAATCTATGATTCCTATTATTACTGTAAGCCAATATATTAAGCTTAATATTAGTAACACAGTGGGTATAATATTTACCCCTGTAAAAGCATTTTCGATTAATTCTTTCATTTTTCCCCTCCTTTTTACCTCTCTTTAATTTTAACATTTGAATTTATTGTAAATAATAAATATTATTTGGTAAAATAATATTTATTACCATTTTTGTATTTCAATAGATTTAAAGTACTAATTAAAGCTATAAATACTACAAACTTTATGAATTACTATTGTTCAAAACATCTATTAAAAGTATTTTTCATTTTATTAAGTGGTATCTTATAACTCATTGTAAAATATTTGTTATCTTTTTTCAAGTGTAATACACTATTTTTGCTAGAAAATCATTCGTGATTTTTCTGCTTTTTTCTACATATCGTTAAAGTATTAAACTATATTAATTTTTTATAAAGTCAAAATAAAAACCTTTGGGTTACCCCAAAGGTTTTTATTTTATACTATACTTTATATACATCTCTGTCATAAGTATATAATTGAACTACTTTATACTTCTTCTTATAAATTTTATCAATACTTATTTACACTATTGCTCTTTTTTTTATTTACTGCAAATAATGCACCAGTTCCTATTAAAATTGAACCTAAAAGATATAAATAAAATACATTCATTCCACCTGTAGATGGTAATTTACCATTTCCTGAACCTTGATTTCCATTAGATGAATTATTATTGCCGCCATTACCTGGATTTGTTGTTTGGCTATTATCTTCAAGTACTTTAATTTTAGCTTCTGCATCTTCTAATACTTTCAATATATTTGATGGAATTAACTCCTTTTGTATATCAGTTAATGCTTCATATGATGCTCTTGCTTCCTTAACTTTATCTTTATGATTGAGTGTTATTTCTTTTGGAAGTTTATTAATTAAATCTATTACTTTATCTGCAGCAGCCTTATTTTCTTGTGCTTCAATATTCTCTAAAGTATCTATTGTAATTCTACCTTCAACTTCATAATTAACTTTACCTAATGACTCTATATATGATGCTAAAGCCTCATCTAATGCTCTAAATTCATTTTCAGTTGCAACATCACCAAAGCAAGGATATTCATCTCCCCCTGCTGCTAGGAAATCATTAGTTGCCACTAAGTACCTTTTATTCATATCAATATTTTCGCCATTTACAGTAATTTTAACCACTCTTTCTCCAGCTGGTTTTGTATCATCAAAAATAAATTTCAATCCTCCAACTTGAGTAAATCCACCAAGTGATTCTGGATATACTCTTACTCCATGTTCTAGAACTTCTTTAATTTGAGAACCAGTTAAATATTTAGTTACTATAAAGTTTCCAAATGGAAGAACTGAAATTATTTCTCCTCTAGTTATTTCTCCTTCATCAATACTTGATCTTATTCCACCACCATTAGTAATTGCAATATCAGCTTCAGTTTCATAAAGCATTGCATCTGTAATAAGATTTGCTAAATTAGTTTCTTTAGTTCTAACATTTCCTCTTTCACCATCTAACTTAACTAAACTATTACCTACAACTTCTGATAATATTTCAAGTTGTTCATTATCAATAGCTTTTATAGCATCTGTTACTGTACTTTCAGGTGTATAAGTTAATGCTTCTTCTTTATTTATTAATGAAGCTGTTTTTACTTTTATCTTTTTAGTTTCTCTATCAACAACTAATGAAAGTTTACCTAAATTACCTTCATATTCACCAGTACTAACAATCAATGTATTATTTGCAGCTTCATATCCATTTTCAAATACTGTATGGCTATGACCATCTATAATTACATCAATACCTTCAACTGCCTCTGCAATCATTGTACTTTGTACTTCACTAGATTCATCTGTTCCAACATGAGCTAAAGCAATAACAATGTCTGCACCTTGTGCTTTTAATGATGCAACTTGCTTTTTAGCACTTTCAATTGGATCAAAGAATTCTATACCAATTACATTATTAGGATTTGTTTTATAAGCAGTTTCTGGAGTTGTTAAACCAAAGAATCCTACTTTAATTCCATCAATTTCTTTTATAGAGTTTGATTTTAATAGTGACTCATTATCTTTTAATACATTAGCAGAAATAATTTCAAATCCATTTTCACCTTCTTCTGCTAAAGCTGCAAGTTCTAATAATCTTTCATAACCATAGTTAAAATCATGATTACCAGGAGTCATTAAATCATAACCTGAAAGCTTCATTAAATTTACAATATCTGCACCTTTATTTAATGTTGCAAAAGGAAGACCGTGTAATGTATCTCCAGCATCTACTAATAATGAATTAGATATTGACTTTTTAATTGCAGAAATTGTATCTATACCAATAACTGAGCTATCAGCTTTTACTCTACCATGACTATCATTAGTATGAAGTATAGTAATAGTCGTCTCAGTAGACTTTTCTAGTACAACTTCTTTACTATCTCTAACTCTGATTCTATCTCCTTCAGTATCTGTAGAAGCAAGGCCTATAGCTGTTACAGTATCACCTACTTTAATATTAGAATTAAACTTTCCAGTTTCAATACTATTATCAGATGATCCAACATATCCATTTAAAAATACTCTTACATCACCGCTACCATCATTTACTATCATATACCCTGAATTATCAGCACCTATACTTTTTACTATACCAGTTACAGACACTAATAAGCCTTTATTAACCTCTAATGTAGCTTCTTTAGTAGTTAATTTTGTTGGTTCAATAATTTTATTCTCTTCTTCTAAAACTTCAATACTATTTAAGTTAATTTGCTTTTCACCTTCATAAGAACTAACAGAACCAATTATTCTAACCTTTTGCCCTAAATTCAAATCAATTCCTGCCACTGGGAATATATTAATTCCTGCTGTTTTATCTTGTACATAAATTGTATCAAAGAAAGCATTTCCTTCTTGGGTTCCTGCAGTAACATAACCTTCGATGCAGAATACTTCTCCCATTTCAGCACTACGAACATCTTTAATTGGTGTTACTGCAACTTCTTTTTTAGCTGATTCTAAAATATTTAATACAATATTATAATTTGAATATTGTAAATCACCATAATTATCTAAAGAAGCTTGTACTTCAAAATCAGACATAAATACAGTTCCACCAACAAATACATTTCCACCGCCAGATAATTTTTCTGTAGCTAATGCAATAACCTCACCCTTTGGAACACTTACTCCTGTAGTATTTTTATTAGAATCAAATGAATAAGTTGTATCAAAGCCTTTTACAAGCCATGTAGCCTTACCTTCTTTAACAGATTTTTCATTTAAGCTTACAGAACATCCACTATAGAAACTGTATTCTTGCTCAGCTACTACACCATTTGTAAATTCTGAATTAGTATTTATATTTTTAAATCTTAATCTATAAGATTGTCCTGCATTATTATCATCATCAACTACTTCATCATTATTGATTCTTGTAGTTACATCTAAAGCTTCTAATAACTTATTAATTTGAGTTGAAGATGCATATTCTCCAGTACCATCTTGGTAATCTGCAAGACCAGTAACTATAATATTACCACCATTATCAGCATAGTTTTTAACTACCTTAATAAATTCATCACTAAAGCTTTGAGGCTCATAGCTTATACCATTAGCCGTTCCAGCTTTTTTAGCAGGAGCAGTAATAATTAATAATTGAACATCCTTTAATAATTCATTTGTTATTTTATTTGTTTCAATATTTACAGCTACATCTTCACTATTTGCTATAGCAGTAAAGTTACCCATATTATTCGCATAATATCCACCAACATAATCATTAAAATGTGTTGCATCTATAACAACTTTACTTATAACTGAAGGGTCTGATACAGTAATTTTTAATACATCTGTATATGTCTTTTCAACCCCATTTAATGTACCTTTTGCTTTTACATCAATATTAAAGCTTCCTGATGCATTAGGAGTATATTTAAAGCTGTAAGACCCTGTGCTTAATGAATTAATTGTTATTTTTTCGCTTGTACTATTTATTACTTCACCATCAATTGAATATTCTATACTATCAATAGTTAGTGGGAAATCTTCATTATTATATAAAGAAGTTTCAATAATAAATTCTTCACCTTTAATTGGCATAGTTGTACTTGCTTCAGTTGTAGAAAGACCTGCTTTTTCAACTTCACCTAACCATACTGGTGCTGTAACTGCAATATCTTTATCTTCTTGATCTATTCTAATATAGTAATACGAATAATCTGCTGGTAAATCAAACTCAATAGTACCTTCATTTGAATTTAAAGTTTTACTATCTATTACTGCTCCACCATTTACTAATACAGAAACTTTTCCTATGTTTTCATTATCTTCATCTTTAACATCAACTTTAATATTAACAGTATCAGGTTTATCAATTATACTTCCCATAATTTCGTCATTTAAAGTATAAACAATACTTAAGTTTTCATCTTCAGTTGAATAAGTTCTCATATTTCTTAATGCATCATATAAGTTTTCCTCATTTAAATCTTCTGCTAAAATTACAGTTCTTGCAGTATTAGCATTACCCCATTTACCCTTATGGTTATCTTGGTTATTAGTTGGAGCTACATGCCAACCTTTATCTAAGGCACGAGTATAGTAATCATAAGATGGGAAATATCCACTTCCTCTTATTGCTCCTTCACCATTACCAACCTCTATCATTGTAACTAAACTATCTATCTGCTCATCATATAATGAAAAATCATTAAAGTCACCAAAAGTTTTTCCAGGATGGTTTAATTGAGATAAAGACGCTGGGAATTCTTTTAATTTATTATAATAATTTTGCAAAGCATTTGAATCATTATTTGTTAAACCAGATTTATTACGGCTTTCAAATCCTGGAGTATTAAAGGTATTAATATGACCTATTCCATTTGACCATGTCATTTCATAAGCATAAACTCCTAAAAAGTTTTCATCAGTATATTTTTCTGCCACATTATGAGCATTAACCCATTCAGGACTCATTGAACCATCTTCCATAGAAGCTTCTTTATCATTATCTAATGAATTTGAATGGTCTGTAACTGCTAAGAAATCAACTCCTGATTTATTTTTCGCATAATCATAGGCATCTTCAATTGAGCCAGCCCCATCTGAAATATTTGTATGCGAATGTAATTGACCAAAGTATACATTTAATCCATTAACATTTACTTTTTCTTTAACTGTAATTACAGCTTCTAATACTGAATTATTTCCATTTATATCAGATAAAGAAAGAGAAATTTTATGATCCCCTACAGTTAATTCCTCTTCTGGCATATAAGTTATATATTTATCTCCTATTTCTGCTTTTTCACTTACGTTAATATCATCTAATAAAAAGCTTAAACTATCTTTTTTTATTTCTGATTCATCTTTATAACTTACTTTAATAGTCACTTTATTGTTTGTAGTAACTAAATTTCCTGGTGTTACTAAAGTTAAAGTTGGACCATTCCTATCTTCTTCAGTTTCTCCTGAAACTTGTGATTTTGTTATCTCACTAGCTCTAGCAACTCTTATTTGGTAACTAGTAAATTGTGAACATACACCTATAACATCAACTTTATCATCCTTACTTATTTGGTCTAATTCAGGAATTTTATAAAGATTAATAGTGTTTCCTTCATTATCTGTAATAACTGTATTTGATGAAGTATTTATATCACCAATAGTTACGTCTATAAACTTAACTCTTTGTGATTCATATTTTTCTCCTCCATCATTATTTATTATGTCAGTGATTTTTACTTCTTTAGGTTCTGGAAGTGAAACATTTGAAGCTCTCTTTTCTATATTAGTATATTGAATTTGAATTAATCCTTTATACTCAGCTGGTTGTCCCTCAACAATTACTTCATCACCTAGCTCTAACTCATCTTTACCTCTTAATGCAATACCTGCACTTCCATCTTGTAATGCATAATTATAATATGAACCTGATACTTCTTTAAAAATTATTGTCCCTTTTACTTTTACACTTTCAGTAGCTTTTCTTGCTTCCTCTATTGATATTATGTCATTTTCTTCTGGACCAGGATCTGGAGTTTCACTTCCTCCATTATTATAAGAAGAATTTCTAGGTGTTGGTGTTCCAAGATAAAAGTCATCTTTGTTATTATTTGTATCCCATCCATTAGTTTCACCAATAGCTTCTCCATTATTGTCTTTTCTTTGAACACTAGTTGTATTACTCATTTTATCTGTAGGTGATGTTTCACTTTCATTAGCTGCTAAACCTATTCCAACTAAATCTATTATATTACCATTATTATCAACTAATCTAACTTTACATTCGCTACCAGACATAGAAATATTGCCGGTTGCATCTGGAGTATCTAATTCTTCACTTTCTCCAGCTCCTGCTCCTTGCTGTATAAGATAATATCCTCCCGCCTTAATAATTCCTGATAATTCTGTACTTTGATTAAAAGTACCAGTTTTAGACGCATATTCAAATTTCCATCCATCTAAATTAATATCATTTGCAGTTGGATTATATAGTTCTATGAAGTCATTTTTTAATGTAGCTCCACTATTGCCTCCCCCACCATAAACTTCACTTATTACAACATATGTTGCTATGGTAGCATTTACTGCTTTAGTTGGTATGGTAACTAAACCTAATACCATAGTTAAAGCTACAAACAAATTCAAGAATTTACTTTTGGTGATTTTATACATTTTACTCCCCCTTTTGATTGATAATATAATTGAAATAAATAATTTTAATATATAAACTTATTTATTCATTACTAATATTATACTCATCAAAATGGGTATTATGTAAATATTTAACTTTTATTAACTTAATTTAAATTTATTTAACACATATTTATATTTTTATATAAAAAAATGCTAGTAGCTCATGGCTACTAGCTATTAGATATTATATCTTTAACAACAAATCATTTACTTATCATTTTCGTTCAACATCCTACTTAGTGAAAATTAGTTTTTTCTCATTATGTCATTCTATTAAATATTGCAATAATAATTGATACATATTATTTAAAGAATCAATATGAGTTCTTTCATATCCATGACTACCTCTTGTACCTGGTCCTATAGCTGCATGTCTTACATTATTACCAGCAGTCATTGCAAAATCAGAATCTGTACCATATCGTGGTGTAAAGATATCAATTTCATATGCCACATCTGCTTTTTCAGCCGCTTCAACAAGCTCTGTTAACATTTCATAATGATATGGAAATCTTGAATCCATATTACATGCTAATAAAAAAATAGAGACAAGCTCATATTTTTATATAAGCTTGTCTGCGTATTCTAATTTTTTATTAAATATTAATTTATCTGCTAAAAGAGCTAACATAACTCCTATACATATGTACCCTACTCTTTCTATAGCTGTTGTGATAGTCCCATTAGTTACTGAAACTGAAGCGACTACTGACACAGTTATACATATAATTTTATCTCTATAGTTGGTAGTATATGAATCTAAGTACCCAGCTACTAAAACTAGCAATCCTCTTATAGTATTATCTTTAATAATCATGAATAATATCATTATTATAATTACACCTATAATAGTTCCTTGTAAACGCTGCTTTGATCTTTCTATGCAATGTTCAGAATATAATTCAGTTAACGCAAATATTGTATATACTATCCAACGTCCTTGAGCTAAATTAAATAAATCTACTAAAAATACTGCTATTGTAGTAATTAAAGCTACCCTAATTGCATAAGCTCCTCTTACATGATGAATATCAAATTTATTAAATATTCTTATATATTCACTCTCTTTATTTATAATATCTTTTTCTATATTTTTAACTTCAATTTTATTATTTTTGCTCTTTCTATGAACTATAAGTTGAATCAGCATTATTAAAAATGCCCCAATCGTTAGTCCCACTAATCTTTTTATAAAATCATTGCCTGTTACAGGAGTATATAACATAAATAAATATTGTAATCCAAAAGGAACAAGGATTACCTTATTTAATTTAGATGTTAAAAAATAACCAATTAATAATAAAACTACAAAATTTAAAACTAATCCCAAATATATATGATGACTTGATATATTAGAGAAAATTCCTGAAATTAAATTTATAAAAAGTAATTTTATAAAATTATTATATAAGTTCTTAGTTAAATCCTCTTGCATTAGTACTAATATCGACACTAGTATAGTAACTCCTACTAAGTTGTTACTTGCTCCAAATATACGCCCAAACAAGTTAACAAATAATAAAATTACTATAAACATTATAGTATTAGATATAATTTTATTTTTCATAAAATTCCCTCCATTTCTCTTTTCTAATTGTTTGAAACAACGAACAATATTATCATAAAAAATTAATAAATTCAAATATAAAAACTTAAAATTCACAAAATTTTTAATAAAGATGATATAATCGTATAAGTATATAAGGGGGGAAATTCAATATGTTTAATTTATTATTAGCAGTCATATATTTAGCTTTTATTAGTTTAGGATTACCAGATTCATTATTAGGATCTGTTTGGCCCACTATGTATCAGGAATTTAATGTTCCTGTATCTTATGCTGGTGCAATTTTTATGATTATTTCTGCTGGCACAATTTTTTCTAGTTTACAAAGCGATCGTCTTACAAAGTCATTCGGTACAGGCAAAGTTACAGCATTTAGTGTTCTCATGACAGCCATAGCTTTATGGGGATTCTCTATAAGTAGTTCTTATTGGATGTTAATATCATTGGCAATACCTTATGGCCTTGGTGCTGGTAGCGTTGATGCTTCCTTAAATAATTATGTAGCACTTCATTATAAAAGTCATCATATGAGTTGGCTTCACTGTATGTGGGGTATTGGTGCTAGTATAGGTCCATATATTATGAGTTTTGCATTAGTTAATGGTCAAACATGGAATATGGGATATCTTTATATATCATTAATTCAAGTTGCTCTAACTGTAATCATTATGTTAAGTTTACCTCTTTGGAAAAAGCCTTTCATTATAAACGATATACAAGAAGTGGATGTTGGAAATGAAAAAAATAAAGCACTTACCTTAAAAGAAATAGTTAATATTCCTGGAGCTAAACAAGTAATGATTATGTTTTTCTGTTATTGTGCTTTAGAGCAAACGGCTGGATTATGGGCTAGTAGCTACTTGGTATTACAACATGGGTTTGACTTAGAAGTAGCAACAAGTTATGGAAGCCTATTTTTTATAGGAATTACAGTAGGCAGAGCTATTAGTGGATTTATTACAATGAAATTAAAGGATAAAGAAATGATTTATTTAGGGCAAGGTATAATCTTAATTGGTATTATAATTATGTGTTTACCTCTTGGCCATCAAGTGTCTCTAATAGGTTTAGTTACTATTGGTCTTGGTTGCGCTCCAATATACCCTTGTATTATTCATTCTACACCTACCAATTTTGGGAAAAACAAATCACAAGCAGTTATAGGTGTACAAATGGCCAGTGCCTATGTTGGAAATCTATTAATGCCACCTCTATTTGGTATTATTGCAAATCATATAAGCGTAATAGTTTTTCCAATATATTTACTACTAATTTTAATAATTATGGTGGTAATGCATATTAAATTAAATAAAAGCGTATCACAAAATATCTTGATCAATTAGTCATCTAGTTAAATACTTAAAGGAGCTGTATCATATTGAATTTATAAATTCAATATGATACAGCCCCTTTCTTATTCGGCTAGTATCAAAAATTATTTTGATACAGCCCCTTTTATTAATTTTAATTATAGTTTATAACTTTTAGGTGGATTACCACTAAAATCAGCAATTGTTGCCTTTGCTTCATCAAGATAAAAAGCTTCAAAAATTGGATTTTCTGCATTATTATATAATGATTTTACAAGTGGACTATGTTCAATTATAGCTTTCTTTATTTCTAAATTATCAGTAAATACTACTTTTCCACTTAATCTCATCCATTCAAACTTTGGTGAAGATGTACAAATTTCTACATAAGGATTTTGTTTAATTTCTTTATACACTTCTTTTGTGTTGTTTGTACAAAAATATAATTTGCCATCCTTTTCTATCATAAATTGAAATGGTCTAACCTTAGCTTTACCATCCATACCTACTGTTGAAAAATATTGTACTGAATTTGCATTTAAAAATTTAACTATTTCGTTCATTCTTTATACCTCTCTAATTTCAAATTTGTTAAAAGAAATTTAACTTACAAGCTAATAATAAATGCTTTTTTCCATACTGTATAGTAAGCACTTTAAAGTGCTATAGTTTCCCTAGAGATACTATTACAGAAACTTATCCTAATGCTACATCTAAAATCATCATAATGACAAAGCAAATTGCAAATCCTATTGTTCCTAAATCTGAATGTTTTCCATTACTTATATTATTGAAAATATTTTTAAATCCAGTAGGGTTTAATTTGTTTTATTATTCAAACTTATCTAAAATTATTAAGCCTTATATGTAATCAATACAATAGACTTTTTATTAGTTTTACTTATCTTTAAATGATTTTTTAATTTCTTTTATAAATTTAGATATTGTTAGAGAAAAGACTTGATGCTTTTTCCATACTAGTACAGTACCAGTTTCAATCTTGGGAAAAAGTGGCTTAAAAAAATATTACTTTCTTCATTAACATTAATTAAACTTTCAAAACTAAAAGCATAACCTAATGCTTCTTCTACCATGGCGGAAGCATTTAATATAAGATTAAAAGTAGAAATAATATTTAACCTATCTGCTTCTGTTCCAAACCAATTAAAAAGTTCATTTTGCACACTTGAACGCCTTGAACTTATTAATGGTTTATTAATTAAATCTTGAGCTGTAACATAATCCTTACTAGCTAAAATATCATCCTTTCTCATTAGTATTCCCCAAACATCTTTTTCACTTAATCTTATAAAATCATATTTTGAAATGTCTACTGGCTCATAAAACTCTTAGTTCCACATTTCCACCTCTCTTTTGTTATATTATAAATAATATCTTAATTCTTCTAGCTTAATATTAAACTTTTCACTTACTTCTTTTTTCTTCAATCTTATTCCTCCTTAAAATGTTAACATCAAATTAATTATGTCCAACAATATTATGTGGAGCATACTTTTCTTCAAGATATTCCATATCTTCCTTTGATAATTTAACATCTAAGGCACCTATAAAATCATCAAGATATTTTTCTTTTGTAATACCTACAATAGGTGATGTAACACCTTTATTCCATAACCAAGCTACTGCAACTTGTGATTTTGTTACATTATACTTATTTGCAATTTCTGCAACTCTCTCAACTATAATTTTATCACTTTCTTCAGTTGCATCATATTTCATTTGTGCTACTTTATCTTCTTTAAAACGCTTTGAATCTGATTCCCAATTTCTTGTTAAACGCCCTGCTGCTAATGGACTATATGGAACCAATGCTACCCCCATATCTCTACATAAAGCATTCATTTCTCTTTCTTCTTCCCTATATAATAGATTATAATGTCCTTGCATTACAGAAAATTTAGTCCATCCATTTTTTTCAGCTATATATTGCGCTTTTGCAAATTGCCATGCATACATTGATGATGCACCTAAATATAAGACTTTTCCTGAACGTACTAAATCATTAAGTGCACACATAGTTTCTTCAATTGGTGTTTCATAGTCCCATCTATGTATATATAAAATATCAATATATTCAGTACCTAAACGTTTTAAACTTGCTTCAACTTCATTCATTATAGCCTTTCTAGATAATCCTGATTTATTAGGCCCCTTTCCCATGCTACCACTAACCTTTGTTGCAATAACAATTTCTTCACGATTAGCATAATCTTTTAATGCTCGTCCTAATATTTCTTCACTTGCTCCTAATCCATAAACGTTTGCAGTATCAAAAAAATTAATTCCTAAATCTAATGACTTTTTAATAATTTTTCTTGAATCCTCTTCATTTAATACCTAACTATGAATCCACTTTTCTGGGTCACCAAAACTCATGCATCCTAAGCATATTTTTGATACTTCTAATCCCGTATTACCTAACTTTACATATTCCACATTAACTTCCCCCTAAATTTACTATTTCTTTTAATAAATTCATTTTAATATATAGTTATATTAATGTCTAATACCTATATTATATAAATCATAATGCCTAATACACATAATAAAAAAGAAACCCTAATTGATTTTTTACAATTAAGGTTTCATAAATAAAAAATATTTAAATTGCTTAATAACTATGTTAACATATTTAAATATGCATTTCTTATAAAATTTTTAGCAAACATTTCTGGAAGCTTATCTCCCATTGGAAATATAGTATTAATATTGTTAATTGCTTCTTTACTCATAATCCTTCCTCCTAAATATTTATAATCTAAATAACCTTAAAATATAAAAACCCCAGTCCGCCATAACAGCTTCTTGAGGTTTTTATCTATCTATACTAATTTTTGCTCAAAAATATTATCCAAATTAACCTTTTTAATCCTATTATAAATTTTTTATTTGAATAACCACTAAGATTTTTTTTATTCATAAGCCTAGTTTGATCTTGAATAAAAATACTAATCATCAATAATTGTTCTACAAGGGAATATTCACTAAAAGTATTTTCTAATAGCTTTTTTTCATTATTTTTAGCATTATTAAATAGAACTGTATTTAATAATTTAAACTCCCCTAAAATACTTTTTAGTGTATAATCTGACTTTTCTTCTGATTTTTTAAAAGCTCCATCTAAAATATCGATTACAAATTACTTCTCATCTTCATTGAAATTCCTTCCCATAGGATTTTTTAAACAATCTGATATTAAAAAAATATGCCTAAATTTTTCTTTATACGTTTCTCTTAAATTAAAAATTTCTTCAATACATTTATCTTTATCTCTATTTTTATAAGCTGTCTTATATAATTTAGTATTAACCTTCAGTATTTCACTACTCAAAATACATCACATCCTTTGTTTTTTATTATCCTTATTTTAACATGAAAATATTAATAAAAAAAACATAAAACAAAATGCTATAAAAGTTAATCCCCAGCCTTAAACAATTATAAAATAAACCATTCTAAATCTTCTCTATTAGCTTGTTGCACTACTAAAGATAAGCTTTCATTTACAGCACTTGCATAATCCACAGTACAGTTATAAACTGTATTACCTTTTTCTTTTAATAATCTTCTTACTTCTTCTCCAACTAACCTAGTATGTTCTCCCTCTTTTATAATTCCTACTGCTCCAGTTCCAGCACCTCTTAAGGTATGTCCATCATTTATTCCAATTTTCATTTTAAATACCTTCTTTCTTTAATATATTTTTATAAAACAAAAGAAGAGATGAAATATAGTCTCTTCTTAAACCAGTTTATCTATATTACTTAGTTGTATTACTTGCTTTTGATACTTCATCTATATCACTTTCTGTAGCTTTCTTAATTGTTCCCTTTACGGTAGATTGTCCAAAATAAAATGATACTATCATTATTGCCACAGTTGTAAATTGCTCTTCTGCAATGTCTCCTTTTGCACTTAGTATACAAAATACGGTAATTATCATTAATGCTATAATCTTTTTTACCTCAAATAAGTTTATTAACTTATCCGCAAATTTACTCATATACTACTCCCCCTTATCTAATTTAATTTTTATATCTGCAACATCTTGTTGGATGTTTTCAAACACATTAAAATTTTCTGCTAACTCTGAAATTACTTCTTGATTTTTATTAATTATTTGCTGTAGTTTTTCTTCTCTAGCTTTACTTTCCTTTCTTGTGTCAAATAATAACCAAACGAACATCACCGCCCATGCTCGGTTATTCACTATAGTTTTTAAAATTTCATTTTCCATAAAATTATCCTTTACTTAAAAGTATTAAAATTTGCATAAAAAAATAACCTTTCGGCTTTTAATATTCCTACTGTAGTTTTTCCTGCTGCAGTTGTTCCTTCTAAACACTCTACTTGTGCATTATGTTTTATAAAATCTTTATATTTCTTTGATAACTTGTATTCATTACTCATTATCATCTTCCTCTAACTGTTGTAATATTGAATCTATTTTAGTTATAGAATTTACATCTACTTTATCAACAAACAATCTATATCTTTTACCTAAAAGCTCTGCTGCTTTGATATAATTTTTAACCTCAACATTACTCAACAATCTATTTCCTGCGCTCTCTGCTGTTCTCTGCTTAGTAACATTTGTATAAGCTCTCTTATATGCTTCTGTGGCATTGCCTAACTCAATATAGTAATCAGCAAATGCCTTTTGTTTTACTGTAAGCGCCATAACAACACCACACCTTCCTTTATATAAAATAAAAAGAACCCTATTACTAGAGTTCTTTTTATCAAATTATTTATCTATTTTTCATTGATTGCATCTATTGATTCCTTATAAGAACATGTTAACTGTTTAATAGGAGTATCATATGGACTAATCCACCCCTTGTTTAAGCTTAATTCAGTAAGCGCAGTATGACCTTCAACCATTTGTGTTAAAGATGCTGAATATATAGCTCTTAATTCTAGTGTACTGCTCTTTGCATAATTAATCCATCAGATTCCATTTTTAAAATCGCTGCTAAAGATAGGTTTTCTACTTCTGAAAGTACTCTCATTTATAATCACCACCTATAATGTATTTTCACTTTATATTATTGATTTAATATTTAAAAATACCCGCGTTAAATTTCACCTAATTTATATATTTTTGATTACAAAAAATTATTTTTTACAAGCTCTAATATCATTTACGATGATATTATTTAAGATATAAGCGCCAAATAGCTATTTTGGCGCTTAATAATAATCTTATTTATCTTAACCTGTTTCCTCTGTACTAATAACCATTAATATTGTTTCATTACTTTTTCAAATCTAAAGAAATCTTCTCCACCTGATAGTCCTTCACCTTCTTCGTCATATGGATTATGATATTTTTCACTTAAATACTCTACTATTTTAAATCCACACTTATTAACATAAAAATGAATATTACGTTTTTCAAATAATGGTGTAGTAGTTTCCCAAACTTTAGTTTCTGGATACATCTCTTCAATAGCTTTCTAAGTTTTGTATCCAATTCCCTTGCTACCTTTAGCTATAAATAAAAGGTCTAAAGTTTAACACATTTTCTCCAAAGTATAAATGCTATAGCTATAGCAATAAGTCCACCTATACTTGGTACTAGGAATATCCCTTAAACGCCTATAACTTTACCTAAAACTACAATCAGTATTAATGGAAGTATAACTGATTCAACTAACATTATTACTATAGATTATTAGCCTTTTCAAGTCCAGTTAAAAAGCTACCTACAGTCATAGTAAACCATTTAAATAAATATGATGGAGCACTTAATAGTAATGCTATTTTACACATATGTATAATATCAACATCTGATTTTGAGGAGAATAGTCCAACTAAAAAATCAGGGAACATAAACATTATAATCATAGTTAAAACTGAAATGGTAAATCCAGCAATACAAGTTATCTTAAAGAATTTAGTTATACGTTTGTAATTTTTAGCACCATAATTATAGCTAATAACTGGTTGTATTGAGCCTATCATACCAAATAATACTGGAGATATTAATGAGTCTATATACATAACAATTGAATATGCAGCTACACCTACTGGACCACCATAGTAAAGAAGAAAACCATTAGTTATAATTGCCATAATAGAGCCTGATATATTGCTAAAAAATTCAGAACTTCCATTATATATAATGTATAAAATCTCTTTTACATCTACTTTAGGTTTTGTAAATTTTAATACAACCTTTTTCATAATAAAAGGATATAAAAAAATTAGAGTTCCTATAAGCATACTTAAATCACTAGAAAGTGCAGCATATTCTATTCCTAATTTAAAATATCCAATTAAAATAGCATCTAATATAGTATTAAATATTGATACGGCTATGTTTATCCACATACACATACTCATATTCACCTTACCACATAGTCTTAGATGATTATCTAGTGCAAAAAATGGTGCTATAATAGATAGTGTTAAAATAAACACATAAGCAAATTTATATTATAATTCAGCAAGTTCTTTATCTTTAATTAAGATAAATATAATATCTTTTGCAAAAACTAAGCTTAATATCATCAGAATAATATCTATAATCAATACTAATAAAACAGCAATTGAAAAGATATTACTTGCCTATTCTTCATTTTTTTCACCTAGTTTAATTCCTATTTTTACAGATGCTCCTGCTGCTATCATATCTCCAACTGCAAATACTATCATTATAATTGGAAAACAAGATTTATAGCTGCTAATGCTTTACTTCCTATTACTTTTCCAACAAACATTCCATCAGCCATCATATAAATAGATGAAAATAACATACTTACTAAACTTGAAATTGCAAGTTTTATAAACAATTTTTTGGCGAGGTTATACCAAAAAGTTCTTGATTCATTGATATCCTCCTTTGACACTAATATAATAAAACTCTATAATTAATATAAAGTATACCCTAATGGTAGAGTCAAGGAGATTTTATGAAAAATAAATTATTAACTATAGGAGAACTTTCAAAAAGAACTGGATGTAGTATAAAGGCTCTTAGATATTATGATTCAATTGGACTATTAAAACCTGTATATGTTAACCCTAATAGTAATTATAGATACTATAACTTTGAACAAACAAGAATGGTTGATTTAATACAAATATGTATTAATTTATCTATTAAACATGATTATAGTGTAATTATAAATATAAAAGATGGTATAGTTACTAAGTTTGTTGCATGTGAAGTTTATAAGAGATACTCTAATATCAAAAATATAATTAAAGTTAAAGATGATACTTTTTTATGTAAGAAGACTAGTTCCTTTAATTTTGATGATATTTGTGATATGTTTTCTAATGTAGGCTGTAGTGATAAGACTATTATTATAAGCCCCGGATATAATTATGATTTTTCAAGCCCATATTTTGAAGTAAAATGTACTGTATAATATAATTAACTTCGTACTATATAACAATTACGAAATTGATTATATTATACAAAATATATAATCATATTTATCACATTTTCCTTGTACCCAACTTTCATCATATTTCATATAAAACCTCAAAACACCTGATTTATTATTTCATTTATTTTAGAAGATAAAGATAATCTTAAGTTTAGGTAACTTCAAAGTATTGAATTATCCAAACATATTTTTTCTGCAATTTGATTAGATTGTGAAGGAAGCTATATTTTATCTAGCTCCCTTCATTAAAAATTTTAGTCCATTTTTATTTAACTATGATTTATTATATCAAAATTATAATTCAATTATTATTCATATCTTACTTATATAATTTATACAATTTCTTTCTTTTTAGCTAATATTTTAGCTAATATAACTGTAGAAATAAATGCCACTATAAAAGCTATTAACATTGTTATCATATATTGCACCATTGATTCAGGTCTAATTACTATAACCCCTGGTAATCCTGCAGGTCCTGGTGATAAAGATAAAACCTTCATAAATGTTGCATAAGCAGAACTTACAGCAGAACCTATTAAAGCACCTATAAATGGATATATTAATTTTAAATTAACACCAAATACTGCTGGCTCTGTTATTCCTAATAAAGCTGATATACCCGCCGCTGATGCTGTACTTTTCATTTTAGCATTCTTTTTAATTATAAAAAATACTGCTAAAGCTGCTGCCCCTTGTGCAACATTTGATGCTGCAACTACTGCAAATGTTGGTGATCCACCTAAAGTGCCTATATTAGCTAAAATTTGTGTTTCAGCTGTTACTAAACTATGATGCATACCTGTTATAACTAATAATGGGTAAACAACACCATAAATTGCTCCTCCAATAAAACCTAAATCAAAGAATAAATACATTACACCAGCTGTCATCCAATCTCCAACAGTTCTCATAACAGGCCCAACAACAGTAAATGTTAAAACTGCTGTTACTAATACGGTTACAAGTGGAGTTACTATATTATCTAACATTGGAGTTACAACTTTTCTTAATCTTTTTTCTATATTTGCTAATATAAATGATGAAGCTATTATTGGAAGAACTGTTCCTTGATAACCTACCTTAGCAATATTAAAACCAAACACACTCCAGTAAGGAACTGTTCCTTCTAGTAAAGCTTCCCCATATCCATATCCATTTAATAAATCTGGATGAATCATTATAGCACCGATAACTGCACCTAAAACTGGTGTACCACCAAATATTTTAGTTGCTGAGAAACCTATTAATACTGGTAAGAATACAAATGCAGCATTAGAAAACATATTTATCATTTCTGCTAGTCCTGAAATCGTAGGATATGCTTCTATTAATGATTTTCCTTCAATAAATAATCCTTGTGCTGTAAGTACATTATTAAGTCCCATTAATAAACCAGCTGCTACAAGTGCAGGTAATATTGGAACAAAAACATCTGCTAAAGCTTTTAAAAACCTTTGCATTACATTTGCCTTTTTAGCTGATACTTGCTTTAACTCTTCTTTACTAGTTTCTGATATACCAGATAACTTAATAAAATGTTTACATACCTCATCTACTATTCCAGTTCCTAAAATAACTTGAAATTGACCTCCATTATTAAAACTTCCTTTAACTAAATCAACTTCTTCAACAGCCTCATTATCTATTTTATTATCATCTTTTAAAACCACTCTTAATCTCGTAGCACAATGTGCAACACTTATTACATTTTCTTTCCCTCCAACGTATTCTAATAATTCTTTAGCTACCTTTTCATATTGTTTATCTTTAGACATTTTTACCCCTCCACTTTAAAATATCTTATCAGCATCTACCCTTAAAATAGATTTTATTAATAGATGCTGATTAAATTTATAATTAAATTTATAACTTAAGCAATTTTATTGTTTCTATATTATTCAATTCTATTTTAGACTTTAGTCCATATACTATATTTGAAATTACATATTTACCATCATTTATAAACATTTCAATAATTCCATTATCAATATAAATTGATAAGTCATACCTTTCATTTAACTTAGATGATTTAAACACGCGCCCTTTTCTTTTAATATCAGGAAATACTTCAGTTCTATCTGCAACTATACTATCATCTATTATAGAAATCTTATATCCACCTATATTTAATATACTATCTTTATTTAAAGTAACATCTAACTTATAGACTTCATTTATATCAAACTCTGATAATTTGACCTCTTTATTAAATAATTTATCTATATATTCTGGAACGCTAAAATAAACCTCATTATCTCTTATATTGATAACTCTAGGAAGAGACATCATTCCTATCCATTCTTCCCCTTCAAAGGTTAATGGCATTCTCATCCACCCAATCAAAACCCTATTTCCAAATTCATCTAAAGTAGTTTGTGGTGCATATAAATCTAGTCCTTCATCTAAGAATTTCTGCTTATTTATTAATTTCATATCACAATTTTCTTCATCAAAATCAACTATTGAATAAACTGAATTATTTGTATAATTAATATCGTCAGATATAATATTTTCTGGTGACATTACTAAAAGATAATTACCATCTACTTTAAATAAATCTGGGCATTCCCACATATCACCTATAGTATCATCATAACATCTATTTTTATAAGTCCATTGTTCTCCATCATTACTTGTATAGAATAATACTTCTCCTGTAAATTTATCATTACTTTCTTGTTTAAATTTACTTCCAAGTGCCATAGAATATCTATCTTTATACTTCCAAACTTTAGGGTCTCTTGTATGTGTACGATGTCCTAAACTTTCATCAAGTATAGGTGGTATTATTAATTTCTTATCTTCATAATTATTAAAGGTATATCCATCCTTTGATACTATTTTTGCTTGAGATGCTTCAAATGAGTAGTTATCATAAGGTGAATGAATATTCCCTTCTCTAAACTTATCATACTTTATTCCTGTATAATATAAATGCAACTCATCATTTTCAATCATCGCAGTTCCTGAAAAGCATCCATTTTGATCGTATTCTTTCGTAGGATATAAAGCTATAGGGTAATGTTCCCACATAAGCAAATCTTTACTGGTAGCATGTCCCCAATGCATTGTCCCCCACTTACATTCATATGGAAAGTATTGATAATATAAATGATACTCTCCATTATAGTAGATAAATCCATTTGGATCATTAATCCAATTTTTAGGTGCTGTTAAATGTATTTTAGGCCTCGCCATTTATCTTCCCCCAATATTCCAAATTTTATATATAATAACTTTTGATAACCGATGATGTAACCGGTTATTTCACTATCATAATACCATGTTATACCTTTTACGTCAACTTATATAATTTCTTTTGATAAATATTTACTGTTTTGATATAATAAAATTAGGTGAGGTGCTTATGACAAAAAAAGTTACATTTAGTGATATTGCTAAATACACAAATTTTTCAAAAACAACAATTTCTAGATATTTTAATAATCCAGATTCATTAACACTTGAATCTAGAAAAAAAATTGAGGATGCATTAATTGCATTAGATTATAAAGAAAATAAGGTTGCTAGAAGTTTAGCTAATGGAAAAAGTGAAATGATTGGAATAATAATTCCTGATTTATTTCTCCATTACTATTCCCAAATGTTAAATTGTCTTATAAATACTTATTCTAAATATAATTATAAATTTTTAGTTTTTGTAGAAAATCATGATACTAATAAAGAAAGTAAATATACTAAAGAAATGAATTATATTAAAGAGTTAATGGCTTATCAGATAGAAGGATTAATAATTCTTAGTAATACTATAGATTCTAAAACACTAAGTGAATTAAATATTCCAATAGTTTCTATAGAACGTGAAGATAAATATATTTCTAGTGTAAATAGTGATAACTATGCTGGTGCTTTTAAAGCAACTAATTTATTAATAGACAATAAATGTGATATATTAATTCATATAAATACTGATGTTGCAAAAGAAATCCCTTCATCTAAACGTATTGAGGCCTTTAAACAAGCTTGTGAAGATAGAAATTCCAAATATAAGTGTTATCTTTCACATCTAGGTCATAATTTTGAAGAAACATATATAAACATGTCAAAACTTTATGATGACATAGAAAAAAATTATCCTAATATGAAAAAAGGTATTTTTGTAAGTAATGATACCCATGCTAATATTTTATTAAATATTCTTATTAAAAATAAAAAGAGCATTCCTGATGAATATGAGATAATAGGATTTGATAACTCTCCAATTTCTGTAGAGTCAATAATTCCAATTACAACGGTAAATCAAGATATCAATAAAATAGCTGATACTGCAATGAAGTTAATACTAAGACAAATTAATTCTAAAAATAGAGGAAACTCAGTAAAGCTTGAACATATTACAATTGATACTGATTTAATTATAAGAGATACGACATCTTAAAATAAAATGAGTATGTAGGTTTAATATTACTAAACCTACATACTCATTTTTTATAAGTTAAACTTCAATATCATGTTTCTTAATATTAATTATAGAATTACCTTCTGATGCGAAAGTTATATCTGTAGCTTCTAAAGGCGTATAGAATGTTGACGTCATAACTTGTTCTCCATCATTTGCAAATATCTCTACAGAATATTTATCTATTATTAACCTCATCTTAACTTTTCCTTTTTTATCGCTAACCTTCATTTCTCTTTTATGAAGTATATCTCCATAAATTCCTGAGTAAGTTCTATCAAATTCAATTATATTCTTCTTTGAATTAAAGTTTATTATTGTTTCATACTCATTATTTTTTGCTAGCTTAATTTTGAATTCTTCAGCTTGTGATCCATCAATATCTATTGTTATATCTAGTTCTCTACCAAATATACCATCTAGTGATACTTCATCTTTAATTGTTAAATTATTATATTCCACTGTATTTTTATAATAATTTTCAATTTCTCTAATTGGATTTTGAATTAAACATCCATCTTTAATTGTAAGCTCTCTAGGTATTGTCATCATTCCACACCATTTAAAATTAGCTGGTACTATTCTATTTTCCCAAGACTGCATCCATCCAATCATTATTCTTCTTCCATCTGTTGACTCTAATGTTTGTGGTGCATAAAAATCTAATCCAAAATCTATAACATTACAACTTTCTCTTTCAAATGAATTCTTTTCATTATCATATTTTTCAATTAAATATGCAGTATTGTTCCCATTATGGAATCCATCCTTAGTCGCCTTAACTTCTTGTGGAGAAATTATAAGGACATCTTTTCCATTTAAACTAAATAAATCTGGACACTCCCACATACGTCCTACTTTATTTTTACTATTATCAACAATAGCTACAAACTCCCATTCTTTTAAATTATTAGATTTATACATAAGAATTTGACCACTACCATCATTACTTCTACTTGCAACTACACAATAAAACTCTTCACCCTCTATCCATATCTTGGGATCTCTGAAATCTTCTAAACTGCTTCCTTCTGGTAACATTTCATGAGTAATTACAGGATTACAATCTAACTTTTCATAGTTTTCTCCATTCCCAATTGCTATACATTGAGTTTGTCTTACTACTCTTTCTCCATTTTCATCTTTATTATCTAATACACCAGTATACATAATTACATGTTTACCATCATACTCTAAGGCACTACCTGAAAAGCACCCTCCCATATCATAACTTGCCTCTGGAGCAAGGGCTATAGGTAACTGTTCCCATTTAATAAAGTCATTTGTCTTACTATGTCCCCAATACATTGGTCCCCATACTACATCATAAGGATGATATTGATAAAACAAATGATATTCGTTATTAAATGTTGAGAATCCATTTGGGTCATTAATCCATCCTATAGGGGCACATAAATGAAAAGATGGTTTTTCCTCTTTTGATATACTATTAATAAATTCTTTTTCATATTTTCTTGCTTTTTCTAAAATAAAATTATTTTCTATCATCACTATTTCACCATTCCTATTATATTATTCATATTAAAAACATATCAAAATTTTATATTATTTTTTAATACTTTAGTTAAGAGTCAGGAATTGTTTTACCTATATTTATATTAATAATATAATATAATTTTAACTCCAAACTCTTAACTATTTAATAATAAATATTAATATTATTGATTTCTATTTAAAATATTCATCTAAATATTTTTGTTTAATTTCTAACATCTTAGATAAACCTAACTTTTCCATTTCTTCAAGATAAGAATCCCACTCTTCATCAATTCCACCATTTAATACCCATTCAGCTCTCTTACGATCAGTATATTGCCTTACAGCTGTTTCATATTGAGTAAGTAATTCAATATCCTCTTGACTCATAAGCACTACTGGATAATTATATTCTGCTTTCATATCCTTAACATAAGTTCCATGAAGTATATCTAATCTAGCTTGAGCATCATCTGGACAAGTTGAATATTTACCATAATATTCATCAAGAATTACTAATGGTCCTCCAACACATTGATTAACTCTAGCTTCCCATGGTGAAGAACCTCCTAAATCTAAATGAGCTAAAGTACCATCTTCTTTTAACTCAAATATATTTTGATTCAACTCATCCCCATAAGTTCCCCAGTTATTTTGAATTGATTGAAGTGGATCATATAGTTCATCTATCCATTTTGCTGTTAATTCTAAATTCTTATTAGCACTAGTTACTACACATCTACCAATATCAACACCATATCCATTAGACCTTGGTACATTAACATTTCCTTCTGGACCTGCTAATGCTGGAAGAGCTACATAATCTTCTGGATTAGTAACGATGTTTGCAGCATCCCATGTAAAGAACATTCCATATCTACCGTTATTACCCTTTGATACATAAGTTGCCCAATCCTGTGTAAATGCTTCTGGATCAAAAAGACCTTCATTTTGAAGAGAGTTAAGCCATTTTATTCCTTCTTTGTATCCTTCTTGAACAGTTGAATAAATAACTTTCTTATCATCTGTTACAAGGAAATGATCTGAATTATCACCTTCACCAAATGCTCCAAGCAATATACCTGGATCTTCATTCCCTCCATTCATTATGAATGACATAGGAATTACATCAGTTCTTCCTTCTGGATTTCCATCTCTAAATGCCTTTAATACTTCTACTAATTCATCTGTTGTAGTTGGTACTTCCAATCCTAACTCATCAAGCCACTTCTTATTTATAAATGGAATATTTGCTACAGCTTGAATAGCTTCTTTTCCACTTCCTAATTCTTCTATCCATGGGAATGAATATATATGTCCATCTGGAGCTGTAATCATTTTTCTATATTCCGGATTTTCTTCTAATATTTTAGATAAATTAGGCATATATTCATCTATTAAATCTTCAACTGCAATAATTACACCTTGCTTTGAATAACGAAGTAAATCATAATTACTCATACCTGCATTGAAAACTACATCTGGAAGTGTATCCTTTTTAGATAATGCTAAGTTCTTTTTATCTCCATATTGATCATCTGGATAGCATGTCCATTCAATATGAACATTAGTCTTCTCTTCTAATCTTTTAAATATAAGCCTTTTATTTGGATCTTGCTCTGAAATTGCTGGTGCACTTGTTAACATAGTTAAAGTTGCAGTTTCCTCTAAAGGAAATGAAACATTCGTTAACACAGTTTCCTCACTTTTCTCATTACCTTTTGACCCGCAACCTATTAAAGAAATTGCCATAATTGATACTAATGCTGTACTTATTATTGTTTTAATCTTGTTTTTTCTCATTTTTTCTATCTCCTTTTATAATATTATCCTTTTATTGAACCAACCATAATACCCTTATCAAAGTATTTTTGGAAGAATGGATACATAACTAATAATGGTAAACTTGAAACTACTATAGTTGAATATTTTAATAATTCCGATATTTTAGACATTTCAGCCATACCTTGAATATCTGCAATCATTCCCGTAGATGGTGCATTCTGAATTAATATTGACCTTATTACTAATTGTAGTGGTTGCAAATTAGTATCATCTATATAAATCATTGCATCAAAATAACTATTCCATTGTCCTACAAATTGATATAACATCAATACTGCTATAATTGGTTTTGATACTGGTAAAACAATTTTAAAGAAGTGCTTAATTTCACTTGCTCCATCAATAGCTGATGCTTCTCTTAATTCTCTAGGTAAAGTTTTAAAATAAGTTTTAGCAAGCATTATATTCCATACATTAATTGCTCCTGGAAGTAAAATTGCCCATACTGTATTTAAAAGATTTAACTTATCTATCAATAAATATGTTGGTATTAATCCACCACCTAAAAACATAGTTATCACATATAATGTATTTACAAATTTTCTTCCAACAAACTCTTCTTTTGATAATGGATATGCTGCCATTAATGTTACTGCAACTGATATTACTGCATATGATACAGAGTAAAATACTGAGTTCAAAAAGCCTCTTAAAAGCATATCATCTTTTAATACCCTTTTATATCCTTCTAATGACCATTTACTAAAATCAAAAGTTATACCTTCACTACTCAATACAACTGGATCCATAAAAGATGCAACAATAACATATATAAGTGGTACTATTATAGCTAAAAGAAAAATTCCTAATAATATATATCCACTATTTAAAATAAGCCTATCTGAAAGTGAAAGTTTTTGTCTTTTTTTCTTTTTCATATCTTCTCCCCCTATAGTCCTAACGCTTCTTCTTCATCTTTATTTAGTCTCTTGACTGATGTATTTACTACAACTAATAATATTACATTTATTACTGCATTAAATAATCCAACTGCTGTGGAAAAACTATAGTCACCTAACTGTAATCCCATTTTATAAGTATAAGTAGCTAATATTTCAGATGTAGGTAAATTTAAGCTTGTTTGTAATGCTAAAGCCTTTTCAAAACCTATACTCATAATTCCACCCATAGATAAAATAAATTGAATAACCATTATTGGTTTAATTGCTGGAATATCAACATTCCATATTTGTTGAAATATATTAGCACCATCAATTACTGCTGCTTCTGTCAATTCCTTACTTGAATTAGATAATGCTGCAGTATAAATAATAGAAGCCCATCCTGCACCTTGCCAAATTCCACTAGCTATATAAATAGTACGGAATGCTTCTGGCTTGGTCATAAAATTTATTGCCGTTCCAAAGGCCTGATTAATAGGTCCTACTGGTGATAAAAATAGAATAATCATCCCTGAAATTACAATTACAGAAATAAAGTTCGGGGCATATATTATTAATTGTATTGCCTTTTTTATTCTCTCACTTTTAACTCTAGTTAATAGTAATGCTAGTATAATAGGTATTGGAAATCCCCATAACAATCCATAAACACTTAACTTTAAAGTATTTATTAATAGGTTCATAAAATCTGGAGATGATAAAAACCTTTGAAAATGTTTAAACCCAACCCAATCACTTCCTAATATACCTGCTATAGGGTTATAATCTTCAAATGCAATTAATATTCCTCCTATTGGAATATACTTAAATATAATCAATAGCAATAATGGCGGTAATGTAAAAAAAAGATACAACTGATAATTTCTTTTTACATAATTTAAATTTTTTACTAAACTACTTTTCCCTCCTTTCTGGACTTTTAAAAACTTACCTCCCAATGATTCCTTTTTAATCGGTACAGCTGTCTCTACTTGCCTCAATTAAATCCCATCCCTTCCAATAAATTTTACTTATTATAATTTGTATATTTTGTATTTACATATAACTCATAAATACATACTAACCTTTTAGTAACCGTTAACGTAACCGGTTACCTTGATTAATATAATATCATGTTACCGGTTACACGTCAATGGATTTCTGCATTTTTTTAATTTAATTCCATATAAATTTCTTACACAATTCAATCACCACTCAATTCTAACTTTTAATTTAAATAAAAAAGCAAAATATTAATATATAATATTTTGCTCAGTTTGTTGAAAAACCCCCTGTTTAAAAACAGAGGGTTTTTCTATTATTAGTTGTGGATAAAATTTAAAATTCAA
>NZ_JAASHM010000010.1 GCF_019734195.1 Clostridium sp. K13
TACTCAAGCATATCTAAACAATCAGTAAGGAAGCATAAAGACAAACTCCGAGAAATATTATCAAGGTCAAAACCGATAATTAATGAAATAATAAATTTACTTAAATCAGAAAGATCAGGAGTTATCCCAGTTGATAATCCTACTGTACCAAAAGCGCTAGTTACTTCAAATAATAATTGCATAAATGTGTAATTTGGTTCTAAAATACTTAAGGTAAATGTTCCTATACATATAACAAACAATGCTAAAATAGTAATATTAAATGATTTTAATATCACACCAAGTGGTATTTTTCTTTTAAAGGCAACACAATGCCTGTTAGTAGATGTACTATAAATACTTTTATACAAGGTAAATAAAGTTGTAGTTTTTATACCGCCACCAGTTGATCCAGGTGATGCGCCTATAAACATTAAAATAATTAATACAAATAATCCTGCATTTGTAAAAGTACTTAATGAATAAGTACTAAATCCCGCTGTTCTTGCAGATGTACTAAAAAAGAATGCTCCAAGCCATGATATATTTTCAGTAAGCTTCAATAATATAGTTCCAACTATTAATAGTATCCCTGTCATGATAAGAACTATTTTTGTATGTAGAGTGAATTTTTTTAAAGATCTTATTTCAATAATCTCCTTAATAACTAAAAATCCTATCCCACCAAATATAATTAATCCACAGGTAGTTAAATTTAAAAGTATATTATTTTGATAAGGTATTAAGTTTTGAAGTCCTCCTAATATATCAAATCCTGAATTGTTAAAAGCAGCAATAGAGTGAAACAAACTAATGCCTAAAGCATCTAATGGTGCATAATCTTTGGAAAATACTATATAACTTAAAATTACACCTATACTCTCAAAGATTAAGGTCATAATTAAAATTGATTTAACTAATTTTACTACGCCTTTTAAAGAGTCTAAATTCATAGATTCTTTTATAAGAGTTTTCTCCTTAATTCCTACCTTTTTCTTCATTAACATGATGAATCCAACGCCAACAGATGTAACTCCTAGTCCTCCTATTTGAATTAGTAAAGCTATGATAGCTCATCCAAATACGGTAAAGGTATCAGCAGTATCTATTGCTATTAAGCCTGTTACGCAAACAGCACTTGTAGATGTGAATAGTGCATTTATAAAGGATACATTTTTACCTTCATTTATAGATATAGGTAGCATTAATAATATAGTTCCTAACAATATTACTATCAAAAAACCTAATACAATGATTCTGCCGGGTTTAATTTTCTTAATTAATTTCATTTAAAAGTCACTTCCTCAAGAATAAAATAATAGCTTGTTATTAACATGCTTTATAAAGTTAAATAATTAACTACTGTTAAATTCATAACTTTTATTGAATATTATTTTTATATTAAGATTTTTATTAATAATTATAAAAAATTGAAATAATTTTATTGATAAATATACAATAGCTTGTTCAAAAATATTAATTGATATTTTATATTCAAAATACTCTTGATTAAACTCTTCCATAATAAAAATATTGCTTCTTTTTTATTCAATAGGTATTAATAGTTTTTATGCAAAAAGACATAATTTACAATTTAAAAATATGTAAATAATGCCTTAATAATTTTAAAGGTTACTAGATTTTATATTTAAATATATTTAAAATAATGGAATCATTAAGAACAACACCTAAGTATTTCCATGTGGTTTTATGGATAATTATATATAATCAAATATCTAATTTCAATAACTTTATTAATACTCCAATGTTAAATTTTTATAACAATAATTTAACTTTATTTAACAATGCTTAAGGTTGTATTAGTAGTATTTAATAGGAAACAGATAATATAGGAATTTTAAATAACAAGTTGCAAAAGTAATAAATTGATTTATAATATTTTTTTATAAGTACTAAAATTAAAATTAGAAGATAAAGTACGATAAAAATGAAAATGAGGTGTATTTTATGAAGGAAATTATGAATCAAGCTAAATTAATAAAAGATGAATTAATAAGTTATAGAAGGACTATGCATAGTAACCCAGAGGTAGGTTCAGAGTTACCTAAAACAAAAGCATATGTTATGGATAAATTAAAGGAGTTCGGATATGAGCCTCAAGAAATATGTGAAAGTGGTATAGTTGCTACAATTAAGGGAAATAAAGAAGGAAAAGTATTTTTATTAAGAGCAGATATGGATGCATTACCAATGAAAGAGGTAACTGAATGTGATTTTAAATCAAATAATGGAAGTATGCATTCATGTGGTCATGATATGCATACTTCAATGCTTTTAGGGGCAGCTAAGCTATTAAAACAAAATCAAGATAAAATAGAGGGAACTGTAAAATTAGTATTTCAGCCAGATGAAGAAGGATTTACAGGGGCAAAAAAAATGATACAATCAGGAGTTTTAGAAAATCCAAAGGTTGATGCAGCTATGGCAATGCATGTTCATTCAGGAACGCCATCTAATGTTGTTTTATGTGGATTAGGAACTAGCATTGCAGGATGTAATAGATTTAGAATAGTAGTAAGAGGAAATGGATGTCACGGGGCTATGCCTGAATTGGGTGTAGATCCAATAAACATAGCAGCTCATATATATATATCTTTACAAGAAATAATTGCTAGAGAAATATCAGCTACACAATCAGCCGTGTTAACTATAGGTAAATTTGTTGCTGGAGAAGCAGCTAATATAATACCAGGTGAAGTTGTTATGGAAGGTACAATAAGAAGTTTAAATAAGGAAATTGGGGAGTTTATATTTAATAGAGTTAATGATATTGTTATTTCCACTGCTAAGATGTTTAGAGGAGAAGCAGAGTTAATAGAGTTATCATCAGTTCCACCATTGACTAATGATACGGAGTTATCTAAGGAGGTTACTTCTTATTTAAAGGATTTATTAGGTGAAAAATCAGTAGTATTATTTGAAGGTGGGGGAATGGGATCTGAGGATTTTGCTTCATATTCATATAAGGTTCCAAGTGTTTATCTTATGCTAGGTGCTGGTACAAAACAAGAAAATCCATTGTATGGAGAAGCAATGCACAATGAAAAGGTGGTATTTAATGAAGATATATTAGTTACTGGAGCAGCTATGCATACATATTCTGCAATTATGTGGTTAAAAAATAATAAATAAAATAATTTATTATTTTTTAATCTAATTTTAATCTTTCTTATATTTTAGATTAATTTTCCAAAAGTATTATATAACCATGGTGAACGACAAAAGTAATTAAGAATTAAAAATCATGGAGGTAATATAAATGGAAAGAAATGAAATGATCGAAGTATTAATGGGAAAGGCTAATGTAACTAGAGAGGAAGCAGAACAAGCTTTAGAGAACTGTAATTTTGATTTGTTAGATGCTATTGTTTACTTAGAGAGAAGAGGAAAAGTAGAGAACAATGAAACAACTACTATAATTGAAATTAAAGAAGAAAAAGAAGAAAGTAAAAATGACAGTAAAAAGCATGAAGAAAATTTTGGTGGTATAGGGGAAGTTGTTGGAAGAATATTTAAATTTATAGGTAAAATATTTAGAAAAGGAAATGAAAATTTCTTTGAAATTAGAAAAGATAATGAAAAGCCAATAAGAATATCTTTAACAATATCAATACTATTATTAATATTCTTTATGCCACCAGTATTAATATTATTAGTTATTGGATTATTCTGTGGATATAAATATTCATTATCAGGGAAAAAAGTAAATTATGAAAGCGTAAATAATATTTTTGAAGAAGTCTCAAAATCAGCAGATACTATTAAAAAAGATTTCAAAAAAGGTTATGAAGAATAATAGATTAATGAGGAATAGGGTAAAACTTATTCCTTTATTTTTTGTGAAAATAATAGTTTAGATGTTATAATTTAGTAGAATACTTATAAAGAGAATTTATTAATTAAATTTGGGAGAATAGAATGGAAAAGCTGGAGCTTGTAGATAAATTAAAAGATAAGACTAATATAAGTTATGAAGAAGCTAAGATGGCTTTAGAAAATAGTAATTGGGATATATTAGAGGCTATGCTTTATTTAGAAGATATAGGAATGATAAAAAAGCCTGCTGTAAGTGTATTTTATAGCAATAATCAGCAGTACGAATATAGTAAGAATGAAGAAGAAGGTAAAGAAGATTATAACAAGGATAATAGCGAAAATCAATATAAGAAGAAAAATGATTTTTATGGAGTTTTTGAAGTGATATGTAATGCTATAGACACATGTAATAATATTTTAATTGAGGTAAAAAGAGATAATGAATTGCTTTTTAAATTACCTCTTACAGTAGTGATAGTATTATTATTTTTTGCATTTTGGATTCTGATTCCTTTAATAATTATTGGATTGTTTTTTGAAATCAAATTTAAAGTGTATTCTAAAAATATAAATACAGATAAAGCTAATAAAGTAATAAGCAGAATTGAAGAAATAGTTTATGAGATAAAAGAAAAAGTAAAAAAGGGGGCTAAACATGATTAAAATTTTAATTGTTGAAGATGAAGAAAAGCTAGCTAGATTTGTGGAGCTAGAACTTAAGCATGAAGGTTATGAAGTAATAAAAGCAACTAATGGAAGGATAGGCCTTGAAATAGCAGAGCAAGGTAAGGTAGATTTAGTTCTTCTTGATGTAATGCTTCCGGAGATTAATGGACTTGAAGTATTAAGAAGGCTTAGGAGAGTTTCAAATATTCCTATAATAATGCTTACTGCAAGAGATGCAGTTATGGATAAGGTATCAGGTCTTGATGCAGGGGCAGATGATTATATAACTAAGCCATTTGCAATAGAAGAATTACTTGCAAGAATAAGAACAGCTCTTAAAAAGAGAATAGTTACAGAAAAGAAAAATGAAGATGTAATAAGCTGTGGATCATTAAGTTTAGATAAAATGAAGCATAAGGTAATGTATGATAATACTGAAATTGAATTAACTAATAGAGAATTTAACTTGCTTCAAATATTAATGGAAAATAAAAATATAGTATTAACTAGAGATGTACTTATAGAAAAAGTCTGTGGTTATGATTATATTGGTGAAACAAATGTAATAGATGTTTATGTAAGATTTTTAAGAACTAAAATTGATGATGCATTTAAAACAAAAATAATAACAACAGTTCGTGGAGTTGGATACGTAATAAAGGATGAGTAAGAATAAGAAGAATAAAAAAGTTACATCTATTGCAATAAAGCTTAATGCTATACAGGTGAGAGATTTATTCTTTAAGTTTCTTATAATTGATACCATATTACTGGCTATATTACTAATTTTATGGTGCATTGATTCAGAAAAGAGTTTTTATGGATCAGTAGTAGAAAGTGCTCAAAGAAAAATAAATTTTTATCCTATAGAAACAGCAACATATACAGTAATTTGGGATAGTGGAAAGACTATGGTTAAGGAAGCTAGTGAGTTTCTATATAATATAAGAAAAATAATTATAATATTAGGAATTGCAGAAGGAATATTTTTATTAGAAGAAATAATTTTTGGGACATCAAAGGTTAGAAGAACTTTAAGACCTCTTAATGAAATAGCAGAAACAACAAGCAGACTTAGTAATTTGGACTTTGATGAAGAAAAGTTCCATAACTTAGAGAATGCTATATCTAAAATAAGTCCTGTAACTTCTGATGAAAGAATAAAGATTGAGGATAGTGAGTTTCAAGGGTTAGAAGAGGCAATAAATAAATTATTAGATAGAATGAGGGATTCATATAGGCAGCAAGCAAGATTTGTATCAGATGCCTCTCATGAGCTTAGAACTCCAATTTCGGTAATACAAGGATATGCCAATATGCTTGATAGATGGGGAAAAGATGATGAAAGTGTATTGGAAGAATCCATAGCTGCAATAAAATCAGAATCTGAAAGTATGAAGAATTTAGTAGAACAGTTATTGTTTTTAGCTAGAGGTATTAATGGAAAAACTCAGCTTACTTTAACTAAGTTTTCTATTAATAAACTGATTAAGGAAGTTGCTGAAGAATCTAAAATGATAGATGATAAACATATATATAATTATGTTTACTTTGAAGAAGATATTAATGTATATGGTGATATTGGACTTATTAAACAAACTGCTAGGATTTTAGTTGAAAATGCAGCAAAGTATACAGAAGAAGGAGAAGAAATAACTCTTAAGGTTGGTAAAAGTAGTAAGGGTGAAGCTTATTTTTCTATTCAAGACAATGGGATTGGAATGGATGAAGATGATATACCTCATATATTTGAAAGATTCTTTAGAGCTGACACAGCAAGAGTTAGAAAAGATGGAGGGACTGGTCTAGGATTATCTATAGCTAAATGGATTATTGATAATCATAATGGATATTTTAGTGTTTTAAGTAGAAAAGAAATAGGAACTAGAATAACAGTACATTTAACAAAATAGCTTAATTATCAGTATAAAAAATACCCCTATCAGTTAGATATTTTTTTCTTATCTAGCTGATAGGGTATTTTTAGTTATATTTTCATCTTTCTAAAATTAAGAGGAGTTTTTCCATGTACCTTTTTAAAGCTTTTAACAAAGTTTCCACTGTAATTATAACCAAGTTTTTTAGCTATTTCTTCAACACTTAACTCAGTAGTAGAAAGCAAATTTTCAGCCATTGTCATTCTTATAGAATTAGTATATTCACTAATAGACATATGATATTTAGCAGAAAATCCTGCTTTTAGCTTTTGCTCATTTAAAAATACCATCTTACTTAAACTCTTAATAGTAGGAGGATTACAAAATTCCTCAGTTAATATATCATGCGCTTTTTGTATTGCATTAGCATCAGAAGCGGTTAATGTGATAAATCTATCTTTACCTATTTGGATCTTTCCATAATCTAATTGATTAGTAAAAACATTTTCTGGTGAAGAGTTTAATTCCTTAGAAAGTAAAGCGATAGATTCTAAAATTTTGCTTTCTAAATATATAGGGGTAAGTTCATTAACTTCAGACATACTTCTTAATCTTTGAATGATAGTAGATATTTCAAGGGGAAGATATCTATATGTATAATTACTAATAAAGTTATCAAAATCTAAGGTGTTGGGAAAATTTGGTTCAATTATTTCATTAAAGTACTTTTTATAAATAGTTATTTCAGCACCATGAAAATGCTGACCTTTTTTCCATGTTTGTTTACCTTTTATAGCTTGTTCAGCAACGAAAAAAGAAGAAGGACTAAAAGAAGATATGGGATTATTTTCAATTTTAAATTCAGTTTCTCCCGTATAAACAGTTCCAAATCTCATTAAGTGTTCTTTATGATCAAAGGAAATAGAAAAATCACTAGGTATAGTATAATCACCAATTCCAAAGTCATAATACCCCTCTCTACTATATTTAATAAAATATCCAAGTTCAGGTTTATTTTCATTTTTGTAAATTGTATAGTTTTCTGTTTCGTAAGGAGTAAAAGTCATTTCTTTTAAAACTCTATTTTGAAAATCTTTTGTTGTTTTAGAAATCATGAATACCTCTCCGTAATAAATTATTTGTTTAAATTTAGGAAATAATATTTTTAATAGATTATATAAATAAGATTTATTATTTACTATCTAAATTATACATTTTACACTAATAAAAAAACAATTTAAATAGATGATAAAATTATTAAATTAGGTGCAATGGTTGAAATGAGAATGACTCTCATATACAATTAATTCGAGTCAAATGAGAGAAAAATCGAAGTTAGTTATAAGATATATGGAGGTATAAAATGAAGAAGAAAATATTAAAGACATTAGTTGCAACTTGCATGACAGCTATGATGTTTGTAGGATGTGCAAGCAATAGTGCAACAAATGAAGATAAAGCTATAGGAAAAACTGTAACAGTTACAGATGTAAGAGGAGAAGTTGAAATACCTGCAGATCCTCAAAGAATAGTAGATTTAAGTGGTAATAGTGATATTTTATCAATTTTAGGATATAAGGTTATAGGAACTGCAAATAGTGATGCTTATGATTACACTAAGTTCCCTTCATACTTAGAAGAAACATTAAGTGGAGCAGAGATATTAGGATATAGCATGCAAGATACTATGGATGTAGAAGCTGTTATGAACTTAAAACCAGATTTAATAGTTATATCAACAGTTCAAGAAAAAATGTATGATGCATTAAGTGAAATTGCTCCAACTGTAATGATTCAATTAGAAGCTTTAAACTGGAAAGATGATGTTAGAGCTTTAGCAAAAGTATTTAATAAAGAAGATGTTGCAAATGAATGGTTAACTAAATATGAAACAGAAGCTAAAGAAGAAGGAGACAAGATTAAAGCTGAATATGGTGAAGATACAACTTATCTTTCATTCTTAGCAAGTGGTGGACAATTCTTTATATTCGATGGTGCAGGATTTGGTGATGTATTATATAACGATATGGGATTAGCTAAACCAGCAGGAATGCCAGAACAAACTGATATTAGTTTACCAGTTGTAACTTATGAAGGATTAGCAGCAATTCAAACAGATTATATATTCTTAATTGCAACAGATGAAGATTTAGCACAATTAGAATCAAATGCAATTTGGAACAGCTTACCTGCAGTTAAAGAAGGTAAAGTAGTAGTATTACCATCATCACCATACTTTAACCAAGGATATAGCTCAATAGGTAGAGAAGTATTAGTAAATGAAATAGGTGACATGTTAAATGAAACAAAGTAATAAACGTACAATAATATTTGTAATTTGTAGTTTGTTACTCTTAGTAGGAGGATTGACTTTAGCTGTAAGGTTAGGGTCAGTCCATATTACTTTTTCAGATATTTGGAATAGTATCTTCAATTACAATGAAACTTTAGAACTTATGCTAGTTAGAGATGTACGTATTCCAAGAACACTTTGTGTGTTATTTACTGGAGGAGTTTTAGGAGTAACAGGAGCAATGATTCAAGGTGTTACTAGAAACCCAATAGCAGAACCATCAATATTAGGTATAAGCCAAGGGGCAACTTTAGTAATAGCTATTTTTTATGCAGCTGGAATAGGAATAACAACTCAAAATGTAATGATAGCATCTTTTATAGGTGCAGTAATAACTGGAATTATAGTTTTAGGTTTTATATCAAAAAAAGCAAATAATAACTCAATTGCAAAGATACTTTTAGCAGGAACAGCTATGAGTACATTCTTTATTTCTTTAACTACCGTAATTGGACTTTTATCAAACCAATCGCAAATGATAGGTTTTTGGGTATCAGGTGGCTTTAGAAATGCAAGTTGGGCAGATTTTAAATTAATATTTATTGTAGGAGTTATTGGTCTTATTATTGCAATATTATTATCACCAAAGATAAATATATTAAACTTAGGTGATGATGTAGCAATTGGACTTGGAGAAAATCCAGAAAAAATAAGATTTATTACTCTTATGGTTATGATACCAATGTGTGCAGCAGCAGTTGCAGTAGGAAAAAATATAGCATTTGTTGGCCTTATAGTACCACAAATAGTTAGAAAATTATTAGGTGAAGATTATAGAAGAAATATTCCATGTGCATTTTTACTTGGAGCAGTTCTTTTAACTTTTGCAGATGTTGCAGCAAGAATGATATTTAATCCTTATGAAACACCAATTGGTGTATTTACAGCATTAATAGGAATACCATTCTTTATATCAGTAGCTAGAAAGGAGAGAGGATAATGAATAAGAAAAAATTTAATATAGTTATAGCTGTATTAACAGTTTTATTAGTTATCTCTTTTTTAGTTACTTTATGTTGGGGTACATATAAAATTTCACCTTTAGAAGTTATAAACACTCTTTTAGGTAATGGAACAAAGCTTCAAAATACAGCAATATTAACAATAAGACTTCCAAGAATGTTAGTAGGAGTATTTGTAGCAATTGCATTATCAACAGCAGGGGCAATTCTTCAAACAGTTACTAAAAATGATTTAGCTGATACTGGGATAATAGGAATAAATGCTGGAGCAGCAGTAGCAGCAATAATGTTTATTACATATTCAACAGGAGCATATTATAGTGAGTTAGGACAGCTTTCAATATTTGTTTTACCATTTATGGCTATAGTAGGGGCAAGTATTACTGCTTTTATAATTTATATGATGTCTAGTAGAAAAGGAATAAAACCTAAGAGACTTTTATTAATTGGTATTGGATTAAATGCTGGATTAAATGCATTTATAACTTTCTTTACTTTTAGAGGTGGTGTTGGAGACTACAATAGAGTGTTAGTTTGGACATCAGGAAGCCTTTGGGGATCAGGATGGAGTTATGCAAAAGTGATTATTCCAATAGTAGCAGTAATGTTTATGATAGTTTTATTAAATCATAAAAAGTTAGATGTATTAAATCTTTCAGATGAGCTTGCTATATCATTAGGTTTAAACTTAGAAAGAGAAAGAAAAAGGTTTTTGAGCTTTGCAGTAATTTTAGCAGGAACAGCAACAGCTTTTGCAGGAAATATAGGGTTTTTAGGACTTATAGCTCCTCATATTGCAAGAAAGTTAGTTGGACCTTATCATAAAAAATTTATTATAGTATCAGCAATGATAAGTGTTATTATAGTTATTCTTGCAGATGCAGTTTCAAGAAATCTATTCTCACCAATTGAAATACCAGTTGGAATAACAGTATCAATATTTGGTGTACCATACTTTATTTATTTAATGATGAAGGAGAAGTAATTATGGAAGCTATTAGTGTAAAGAACTTAAGTGTTGCATATGAAAATAATACTATAATTGAGGATATGAGCTTATCAATACCAAAGGGAAAAATAAGTATAATAATTGGAGCTAATGGATGTGGTAAATCAACCTTACTTAAGACAGTAGCAAGAATTAATAAGCCAAAGAATGGTGATATCTTTATAAATGGAAAGAACATAAAGAAAGTTAAAGAAAAGAATATAGCTAAAGAAGTTGCATTTCTTCCTCAAGGACCTGTATGTCCAGATGGACTTACAGTAAGAGAACTTGTTGCTTTTGGAAGATTTCCTCATCAAAAAATGATAGGTGGACTTACTACTCATGATAAGGAGCTTATTGATTGGGCAATAGAAGAAACAGGACTTAGTGAATTTGCAGATAGAGAAGTTGAAAATTTATCAGGTGGACAAAGACAAAGAGCATGGATTGCAATGACTTTAGCTCAAGAAACAGAAATAATAATGCTTGATGAACCTACTACATACTTAGATATGTCTTATCAATTAGAAGTTTTAGAGGTGCTTGAAAAGCTTAATAAAGAAAAGAATATTACAGTAGTTATAGTTCTTCATGAACTTAATAATGCTTGTAGATTCGCTCATAACATAATTGGACTTAAAAAAGGTAAGATTATATGCCAAGGTAAGCCATTGGATGTTATTAATAAAGAAAATTTAAAAACAATATATGGAATTGATGCTAATCTTACAATAAGTGAAGATGGTAAGTATCCAATATGTATGGAATATGACTTATTCAGGGGGACTAATGAAAAATAAAAATTTTATAATAATAGTTATAGGGCAGATTATTTCGCTGTTTGGTAATGCCATTCAAAGATTTAGTATGTCATTATATCTATTAGAATTTACAGGGAGTACAGCTGTTTTTTCTACTATATTAGCAATATCAACTATACCTTATATTATATTTGCACCAATTTCAGGTAGGCTTTCTGATAATATAAACAGAAAAAAGATAATGGTTTATTTAGATTTAATCTGTTCATTATTAATTGGAGGTTATGCATTTATATTATTAAGAGGTCATGATCATGAAATTATAGTTGGAACTGTAATGTTTGTATTATCAATATGTGCAACCTTATATGGACCAGCAGTTACTTCATCTATTCCACAAATAGTAGAAGAAGAAAAATTAACTTCTGCAAATGGAATAATAAATCAAGTTGGATCAATTGTAAACTTTGCAGGGCCAATACTTGCAGGATTACTTTATGGAATATTAGGTATTAAAATTATAGTAATAATAAATGCTATAAGCTTCTTAATATCAGCTATTATGGAAATGTTTTTAGATATTCCAGACATAGTTAAAAAAGAAGAATCAAGTAGTGATAAAAATGAAAAAGTAATATCTATGAATTTTGTAAAAAAATCATGTGTAGATATGAAAGAAAGCTTTATTTACTTAAAGAAAGAAAAGAAGGTTATATTAGGAATTATAGCTTCTTATGCATTATGTAATATTTTCTTAGTACCAATATTATCAATAGTTGCACCATACTTTATAAATGTATTCTTAGGACTTCCATCACAAGTTTTTGGAATAGTAGAAGCAATATGTGTTTTAGGAATGATATTAGGAGGGTTCTGGATAAGTGTAAAACCTAATATGTTCTCTATTAAAAAAGTACATTATACATATTTTCCAATGATATTTGGAGTTATTCTTATGTCTATATTAGGTTTTATAAGGTTAAATGCTTATGCTTTAGCAGGAATTTTTGCTTTTGGTGGACTTGCAATAATGTTATCATTAGCTTTATCTAATGTATTAACTTTAACATTTATACAAAAACAAATTCCAGGTAATATGTTAGGGAGAGTATCAGCATTTTCAACAGCAGTAGCAACTATAAGTGTTGCACCAGGACAAATACTATTTGGACAAGTTATAGATAGGGGAGTACCAATAAGTATAATACTTATTGTATCTGCTATATGTAATATTGGGCTTATGTTATTTATTAAATGGAATGTACGTAATGTAAAAGTTAATTAATATAAAACAAAACTACTTTCAATTGATTTTATTTCAAGTGAAAGTAGTTTTTATTTTAATAAATTTTATTAAGCATATTTATATTTAGATTTATATTTTTTTAGATAAAATATAGATACTATAAGTGATAAAAGTTCAGAAACAGGTACGGATAACCAAACTCCATTTATTCCAATTAGTAATGGTAATACTAAAACAGATATTACTATAAATACTAAGGTTCTTAGGAAAGATATAATTGCTGATATCTTACCATTAGAAAGAGCTGTAAATAATGCAGATGTAAAAAGATTTAATCCCATAAATAAAAATGAAATAGAAAAAAGTTTTAAACCTATATTAGATAATTTATATACATTAGTTCCATTGCTTGTGAATATTGAAACTAATAAATCAGATTTTAATAATCCAAACATAAATACAAGAATAGATACTACAAGAATTCCAATTATGCTAAGCTTATAAATTTTATGAAGGCGATCATTATCTTTTTTGCCATAATTAAAGCTTATTAATGGAGAGCATCCCATAGAATATCCCATAAAGACAGCTACTAATAATCCTTGAATATAAAGTATTACAGTAACTGCAGCAACGCCATCTACACCTATTAACTTCATTAAAATGTTATTAAATAATAAAGTTACTATGCTAGCAGAGAGAGAAGATACCATTTCAGAAGAACCATTAATACAAGTTTCAGATAAAAGTTTTAAGTTAAAAATCTTAGTTTTTACAATATATAATGAATTCTTACGATTGAATATAAAATATGCTAAACCTAAAAGTCCAGGGATAGAATATCCTATACCTGTAGCAATAGCAGCTCCGGAAATACCAAAGTTAAGGACCTTTATAAAAACATAATCTAAAATTACATTACTTATCCCACCTATAATAGTAAAAGTAAGACCTAAATTAGCCTTTCCAATAGTAATAAAAAATGTTTGGAATACTACAGAAAACATAGTTGCAGGCAAAAATATTAAACTTATTACTGCATAGTTAAAGCAATAATTATAAATAGAGTCATTTGCTCCTAAAAACTTTAAAAGTGGATTTATAAATATAAAACTCAATATAGAAATAATAACACTTAAAGCTATAGAAATAAAAACTATAGTTGAAAAATCCTTTCTTGCTTCATTTTCTTTTCTTTCTCCCATTTTTTTAGAGATTATAGCATTACCACCTGTAGAAAGCATTGTAGATATAGCAATAACAGTCATGATTATTGGGAAGACTATATTTATTGCAGATAAAGCATCAGTTCCAACAAATCTTGAAACAAACATTCCATCTACCATAGTATATAAATTCATAAATACCATTCCAATAATTGATGGAAGAGAAAATAAAAATAGTGATTTTGCTGTAATTTTTTTATCTAATGCATTATCAGTATAATTATCTATAGATGTTTCTTGTGATTTTTCCATAGAACAATTCATAAAATCATCTCCTTGTCTATTTAATTATTTAAGAATACAATAGAAAATATAAACTATGTTGTTACAACATAGTCAAGGAGGAAGAATGAAAAAATCATTATTTACAACAGGTAAGTTTGCAGAGTTATGTGAAACAACAAAAGAGACTCTTAGACATTATAAAAATATAGGACTTTTAAAGCCAGAGGTAAAAGAGCAGAATGGGTATCAATATTATTCGCAAAGTCAATTATATGATTATTATTTAATAAATACTTTAAAAAATACAGGTTGTTCTTTGAATCAAATAAATAAATATATTAATAATGAAGAAGCTGACTTAAGGGTATTATTAGAAGAGCAATTAGAACAAATATTAATAGAAAAACGGAATATAGAAAAAAGAGAACAGGTTATTAAACAAAGTATTAATAAATATGATTTAATAAAAGATTATGTAAATTTTAATAGTTGTTATATTAGTGAAGAAGATGATGAATATTTTGTTATAACTGCATTAAAGGATGTTGAATCAAATAGTGAGTGGATGAAAAGTATTAATAATCATTTAAGATACTGTGAAGAAAATAGGTTTAGTATAGAGTATCAATTATCATATATGGCAATACTTGCTGAAGAAGAAAGAGATTTTAAATATTATATTGCTAGTAAGGTTTATTCAAAAGTAGAATGTGAAAGGCTTCATATAAAAGCTAAGGGAAAATATATAAAGTATATACATAAAGGTGAATATAAACCAGTAGAGATTTATAATATTATAGAAAAGTATGCTAATGAAAATAATTTAGTTATTGGTAAAAACTCATATGAGTCTGAAGTTTCTTTATATAGACAAGGATATGAAGAAGATTATGTAACTGAAATTTCAGTAGAAATTAAGTAGCAGTGCATCTAGTAGAAGAAATTATATTAGTTAATTATTTAATGGAGTTTTATTAAAATTATAATTGGACAAAGTTTTTTATTGTTCAATTATCATAGTTTGATATAGCTCCATTTTTATTTTATAAGAATAAATTGTTGCAGTAGTAACTTAAAAGTGCCTAATTGTTAGAAGATAAATAGGTTGATACAATGAAGTCAGTTAATAGATTACAAAAATAATAAGATTAAGTTAATAAAATATGAATATTTTGGAGGAATTAATATGATAAAACATATAAATGAAAAAGAATTTAACATGGAAGTTTTAAAGGAAGAGGGAATGGTTGTTGTAGATTTCTTTGCAACTTGGTGTGGACCTTGTAAAATGTTAGCTCCTGTATTAGAAGATGTTCAAGAAGAAATGAAGAATGTAAAAATAGTTAAGGTTGATATAGATGAAAACCCTAATGTAGCAAGTGAGTATAAAGTTAAAAATATACCAACAATAAAAGTATTTAAAAATGGAGAAGAAATTACTACAAATGTGGGGTTCTTACCTAAGGGTGCTTTAGTAGAAATGATAAATAAATCAATTTAGGTTAGCCTACTCCCAGGAGATAAAGAATTATTAATTTTCTCCTGGGGATTTTTTATAATGAGGAGGACAAAAAATATGAATAAGTATGATGCTATAATAATTGGATTTGGAAAAGGTGGAAAAACTCTAGCTGGGTTTTTAGGAAAACAAGGAAAAAAAGTAGCTTTAATTGAAAAGTCAGAAATGATGTATGGTGGAACTTGTATTAATATTGGATGTATTCCAACTAAAAGGTTAGTTCATAAGTCAAAAGTAGCTTTATATAAGAAGTTAAATTCTTTTGAAGAAAAAGCTGAAGAATATAGAAGGGCAATAGAAGAAAAAGAAGAGCTAGTTAAAATGTTAAGAGGAAAAAATTATAACATGTTAGATAACAATGAAAATATAACTATATACACAGGAACAGCATCTTTTATATCTAATACAGAGGTTGAAATATATACTGAAGATAGAAAATTAATTATAGAAGGTGAAAAAATATTTATAAATACTGGAGCAACTACTGTAATACCTAATATTCCAGGAATAAATGATAGTAAGAGAATATATACAAGTACTCAAATATTAGATTTAAAGGAATTACCTAAGCATTTAGTAATTGTTGGTGGAGGTTATATTGGATTAGAGTTTGCATCAATATATGCAAGTTTTGGATCAAAGGTTACTGTAATAGAAACATCAGATAGAATAGCAGGAAGAGAAGACAAAGATATTTCAGATAATATTAGAGAAATACTAGAAAATAAAGGTATTTCATTTATATTAAACTCTAATGTTACATCATTTAATGAAAATAGTGATGAAGTCACTGTTTCATACTTTAATAAATTATATAATAAGGATGAAAATATTAATGGTGACGCAGTATTAATTGCAACTGGAAGAAAACCTAATATAGAAGGATTAAATTTAGATTTAGCAGGAGTAAAGGTTACTGAAAGAGGGGCAATAGCTGTTGATAATAAGTTAAAGACAAGCGTTGATAATATATGGGCTATTGGAGATGTTAATGGTGGACCTCAATTCACATATATATCTTTAGATGATTTTAGAATTATTAAGGATAATTTACTTGGTGAAGGTAAGAGAACAACTGATGATAGACAAGTTATACCTTATTCTGTATTTATTGAACCAAATTTATCTAGGGTTGGATTAAGTGAAGAAGAGGAAAGAGCACAAGGATATGATATAAAAGTAGCAAAATTACAAGTAGCTGCAATTCCAAGAGCAAGGGTAATTGGAGAAATTGAAGGGATTATGAAGGCTATAGTAGATGCAAAGACAAATAAAATATTAGGATGTACATTATTATCTCCTGAGTCTAGTGAATTGATAAATATAATAAGCATTGCAATGAGAGCAAATTTAGATTATACATTTATTCGTGACAATATATTTACTCATCCAACTATGAGTGAAGCATTAAATGATTTGTTTGCATTAATTTAAGTACAAGGAGAAAAATTAGTGAAAAATAAAAAAGTAATATTATTTATTATATCAGTATTTATAGTAGGAGTAATATCTGGTAGTATAATTAATTTAAAAAACAAAAGTGTTAATGTTGAAAAAAATGTATTGGGATATTCATTTGAATTAAGTGATAAAGATACAATTAATAAAAAATTAGACGGAAAATATTTAAATAGTTTTGTAACAGTTATAAATAAGAAAGATGAATTTTTGATTAATTTAGAAGGCATAAATTCTGATAAAGATGTTTATATAATAAATCCTGAAGATGGCAGTCAGTTTCCGTTGCAATATGAGAATGGAAAGTTTTATGGTAAAGTAAAATTAGAAGAGAATATAGATTATGGTATAATTATGGATGTTAATTTAGTAGGTTCGATAAGAGTAGTTAATAATATTAAAGAGATAGATGAAAGTAAGTTATTTAATGAAATTTTATCAAGTTTAGGATGTGGTATCTAAACAATAAAGAGAGGTGTTGTAAAATGTATAAGGTAAAAGAAGAGGTATATAACTGTCCAGTTGAAGCATTATCTAATATCTTAGGAAAGAAGTGGGTTGCAGAAATAATATGGAATATCCAGGATAAAAGAATTAGGTTTGGAGAGCTACAAAGAATTTTAGATGGATGTAGTAAAAAGATGCTAACCCAACAATTAGATTTATTAATAGAAAATAATATTGTAATAAATGAAAAAAAGACTATAAACAATACGGTTGAATCAAATTATTATTTAAGTGACTCTGGAATATTATTACTACCAATTATGGAAAGAATGATTAATTGGGGTAATAGTAATCTTTCTTGTGAAGGTTAGAAAATATTATCTAGGGGAGTATATATTGTTAGTATTGTGATAGCTAACAATAAGATAAATTAAGGTAGTATGAAATAAGAGTTCTAATTTTACTATTATTCCATACTACCTTTTAAAAAATATAGTTACTAAAAAGTGACTAATTGTGAATATAAAGTCTTTATATTAATATAAAGAAAAAAAGAATAATAGGAGGAAACAGTTAGTGGGAAATATTAATTTTTTCATAGTGTTTATTGAGGGGATATTATCGATTTTCTCTCCATGTATATTGCCGATACTGCCGATATACTTAAGTATGTTATCAAATAGTAGTGTAGATGAATTAAGGGATTCAAAATTTAGAAGTGGAACTTTAATAAAGAATACCATATTTTTTGCACTAGGAATATCAACTACATTTTTTATATTAGGTTCATCAATAAGTGCTCTAAGTACATTTTTGAATGCTAATAAGAATATTATAATGATAATTGGTGGAATTATTATTATATTTATGGGACTATTTTATTTAGGAATAATAAAATTAGATTTATTAAATAGAGAAAAAAGATTAAATGTTAATTATAAAACTATGTCTCCGGTGTCTGCTTTTGTGTTAGGATTTACATTTAGTTTTGGTTGGACACCTTGTATTGGTCCTATCTTAGCATCAGTACTAGTTATGGCATCAACATCAGATAATTTATTTGCTTCTAATTTATTAATTGCAATTTACACTTTAGGATTTATATTACCGTTTATAATAGCATCAATATTTTATGGAAAGTTATTTAAAAAATTTGATTCAGTAAAAAAATATATGAATGAAATAAAAAAGATAAGTGGTATTTTCATAATTATAGCAGGAATAGTTATGCTTGCTAATGGTGCTATTAATGTAAATAAGCAAGTAAGTATTAAGAATGAAAATCAAACAGAAAATAGTGAGAATGTAAATGAAAATAATAAAGAAGATAATGGCAAGATTTTACCAATAGATTTTACTTTATATGATCAATATGGTAAAGAGCATACTCTTAGTGAATATAAGGGAAAAACAATATTCTTAAATTTCTGGGCAACATGGTGTCCGCCATGTAGAGAGGAAATGCCTTATATAGATGAATTGTATGAAGAATATAATAAAAATCAAGATGATGTAGTAATTCTTGGAGTAGCATCACCTAATTTAGGAAGAGAAGGGTCAGAAGATGATGTTAAGAAATTCTTATCTGAAAATTACTATAAGTTTCCGGTAGTATTTGATGAGGGCGGCCCTATGATTATTGAATATGGAATTAGTGCTTTTCCATCTACTCTTATAATAGATAAAGAAGGGTTTGTAAGTAAGTATATACCAGGGGCTATGGATAAGGAAACTATGAAGAGTTTAATTGAAGCAGAAAGATAGATAAAAAAGAGTTTGTACACTATTGGTACAAACTCTTTTTTTTTAAGCTACTTTGTTAGCTTTTAATTCATCTTTTTTTACTACGTTATATCTTATATTAACGATAAGTGCTAGTACAACACCTAAAGCTGTAACTCCGATATCAAATAGTATTACATGACTTAAGTTTATATCTGCTAATATACCAGTTATACTTGGTACTACAGTAGAAGCTATACTTGAAGCTGTAAATACTATACCAGTAATTTTACCCTTACTTGATGGGAATAATTCTGACATTGAAGTTAATGCTAATTGTAAAACTCCACCAGCAGCTGAGAATCCAATTACGAATGCAGCAACTATACAAGTAATAGTGCTTGGGAACATCCAAAGTACTACTAACATTATTAAAGATATTAATGGATAAACAAATGTAAATCTAACTTGCTTAATCCATTTAGCAACTAATATTGAAGTAACAAATACAGATACAATAGAACCAGTACTGTAGATACTTATTAGTTTAAGCGAAACTGTTTGTTCAACACCAGCAACTTCTCTTGCAAATGATGGTAACCAGTTTGCGATTATTTGGAATGTAGCAGTAGCAGTAAATCCGATTAAGATTAAGCAAATACCTTCAATCCAGAAGTTAGCTTTTTCAGTTGCTTCAGTTTTTTGTTCAGTAGCAACTTCCTTAGTGTTTTCAACAGCTTTGAAAGCTGGGAAAGAAAGCTTCATTATGAATATTCCGTTTATTACGAAAACAGCAATACAGAATATGAATGTCCATCCGAAGTAAAGGTCGTTAGCTATTAAGAAGCTTATCATCCAAGGTAATATAAATTGTCCAGCAGATATAAAGGCTTTAATAGCAACGTTTGCACTTCCTGATGCTTTAGGGAAACATTCAGTTAATGCAGGATAAGTACCAGCATCCATAAATGAGTTAGCCATACCAGCTAATAATGCAAAGAAGAAGGCCATAGTAACGTTAGTACTTACTAATATACCACCCATAAATATTGCATAAGTTCCCATGCCTAAAAGAATAAATGGCTTTCTACCATATTTGTCTGATAATATACCTGATACAAATAATACAATTAATCTACCTAATCCAAGAGCTGAAATAACATATGATACACCAGCTTTGTTAGTATTGAATTGTTCCATTAAGAAATCGATGTTTTGTGCTAAGATGATAGCACCCATACCATGTATAAAGTAGTTAATATACATAGCTAATGCCGTAGGCATATACTTATTTTTAGTAAGCGTATTTTGCATTTTAATACTCCTTTTGATAAAAATTTAACTAATTTATGTATAAAGTTTTTTGTAAGATTACAAAATAAATTTTAATATATTATTTTCAATTATTCTAATACATATTTTTGTGTTTATTTATAGAAAATATCTATATATATGTTATAATATTTTAGATTTAAAAAGAAAAATAAGTTTAAATTATAACAAAGTTAATATACAGTATAAAAATGGGATGTTAGGAAAGGAAGATAAAAATGAATTTAAATCATTTAAGTTATTTTAGGGTTTTAGCAAGATTAGAACATTATACTCAAGCAGCAGAAGAATTATCTATAACACAACCAAGCTTAAGCCATGCTATGGCGACATTAGAAAAGGATTTAGGAACTTATCTTTTTGAAAAGCAAGGAAGGAATATTAAGTTAACTAAATATGGAAAAATATATTATGAATATGTAGATAGAGCATTAAGTGAATTAGAAAAGGGAGAAAAAAAGCTTAGAGAGTTGACTAATGTTTCTACAGGAACTATAGAATTAGGTTATATATACACACTAGGACCAAAGTTCATTCCTCATCTTATTAAGGAGTTTACATCTCTAGATAATAATGAAAATATAAAATTCATATTTGGGCAAGGTACTACAAAGTCTCTTATTGAAGGCTTAAAGGAAGAAAAGTTCGATATGGTATTTTGTTCAAAGGTAGAAAATGAACCAGATATAGATTTTATTCCAATAGCAAATGAGGAGCTTGTTGTTATTGTATGTAATGATCATCCATTAGCTAAAAAGGAATCTATAGATTTAAAAGAAATAGGTAGCTATCCTTTTATAGGATTTAGTGAAAAGAGTGGTATAAGATCAATCATAGAAGAGTTATTTAAAAAGGTAGATATTGTACCTAATACTATATGTGAAGTAGAAGAGGATAATGCAGTAGCAGGATTAGTTGAAATAAATTATGGAATAGCAGTTCTTCCAAGGATATCATCTTTAAAGTATTATAATGTTAAAGTATTACCAATAACAAACCCTAAGCATGAAAGGTTTATTTATTTAGCAACTTTAAAAAATAGATATCTTACTCCTTCGGTTAATTTATTTAAGAAATATAGCTTAGAGTATAGTAAAGATAAATTTTAAAATAAATGCTATAATGTTTTGAGAAAAATATTAGATAATATATAGAGGTGATATTTTGGAATACATTAATGACATAAATATTCAAGAAGCTGTGATACATATTTTAGATAGTAATTCATCTGAGCCAATTTTAAATGAGTATACATTAGAGTTAAATGAAGATATTTATAAGTTTTTACATAAGCATATTGAAAAATGTTTAAAGGATGAAGAGTTAAAGACAGCAGCTTTTAATTCAGAGAGAAATATTGTAAAGGAAATAGTTCAAGACTATTTAAATGGAGTTGATAGTGACTTTTTAGGATTATCTAAGGAATTATCTAGACAGCTTTTTTCTATTATGAAGGGAAATGTTAATATTCCATCTTGTGATTTAATAATAGTTTCATTAATTACAGATGTAGGTCCCATGATAGGAATACTTAAGATGGATTATGTTAAGAATTTTACTCATTCTGTTGAATTTGTAAATGATAAAATAGGAATAGGGATAGTACCGCAAGCTGCAGGGTTACCAGGTAGTAGTCAAAGAATTCAAAAGGCGGCATTTATAAAACCAATTAGAGAAGAGCAAGTATTTGATTTGTATGTAATTGATAAGCAAAAAAAATCAGCTGAAGATGATGAGTATGGAGCTAATTATTTTATGAATAGTTTCTTAGGATGTAGTATTGTTACTAATAAGAGGGACATGACAAAGACATTTTTAAAGGCTACAGAAACTTGGACTAGAAGTAATATTACTGAAAATGCAGATGAGGCTGAAAAAATAAGAACAAAAATAAAAAGTAAGCTTAAGGATGAAGAGTTTATTAATATAGAAGAAGTTTCTAATGAGTTATTTAAAGATCAACCAACAAAGAAACAGGATTTTGAAATATTCATGAAGGGAAATGGATTAGAGAATGGGGTTTCTGTAGATAAAGCATGGGTAGAAAAGAAACTTAAGAGAGTAAGACTTAAAATTGATAAAGATATTGATTTATATATAAATGAAGAAGCTTATCATGATAATTCTAAATTTGAAATTCAGCGTAATGGAGATGGAAGTATCAACATGATAATTAAACATGTAATTAATTATATTGAAAAATAAAAGCTGTTGAATTTATTATTATATATTTTTGTATTAAAAATAGAGGCTATTGTATTAAGTAATCACAATAGCCTCTATATTGTTATATTTATTCAGAAATAGTATCAGCTTTGGTTTTTCTTAAAATGAATCTATTGGCTAATAGAGCTAAAATAGTTCCAATTGCTACATACATTAATCTTTCTAATGCAACCTCAACAGATCCGTTTGTAATAGCTATAGGAGCTATTGCAGAAATAGTTGTTAATACTATCATATCTCTATAATCTACAGCAAAGGAGTTCAAGTATCCAGCAATTAATATTATTATACCTCTTAAAGCAGGACTTTTAATAAACATAAATGCTATTACTACAATGAGAGCTCCTATAATAGTTCCTTGGATTCTTTTAACAGCTTTAATTTTACAATTTTCAGAGTATAGTTCTGTTAACGAGAAAATAGTATATACCATCCAACGTCCCTCTGGTAATTTAAAATAAAATGAAATAAAAGAAGTTAATGCTGTAAGAACACCTACTCTTATTGCATAAGAAGCTCTGACAGTATGAATTTTTACTTCTTTACCGAATATAGATACAGTTCTATAAGCTTTATCACTTTCATGGGTATTAAACCCTATTATTGAATTTTCTTTATTAAAGGTATTTTTTTTCTTAGAATTTACTATAAATTGACTTACCATAATAACTATAGCACCAAATATTAAGCCTGCTATTCTTTTTACAAAGAGCTCGCCATAGACAGGACCATTTAATAAGAATAAATATTGTAATCCATAAGGTAGTATTAAACCTTTAGTAAGGTTATAGCTAAAATAATATCCTATTAATGATAATGATAAAAAGTCTATAATTATTCCTATCCATATATTGTTTGCAGCTATAAAGGATCCAAATCCTATTGCAAGATTTATTCCAAGAAGTATTAAGAAATTTTTAAATGGGTTCTTAGTTAAATCTTTACCTAATAGCATAAGTAAAGCAATTATAGTAGTAATTCCTATTGGTGTATTTTCATTTCCAAACAATGATTTAAATATAACTACAAAAATCATTATTGCAAAGAATAGAATGGTTTTTGATATAATATTTTTCTTTAAACTTGCTTTATCCATATATAATTCTCTCCGATATTGTATATTATTTTTCTTATGTCTAGTATGTGTAAAAAATAAAAAATAAATTGCTTTTTAGTAAATTTATTTTATCGTATTAATGCTATTTCTTTAGTATTTGATAAAAGATAATAGATATGAGAAAATATATATAAATGATATATTAAAAAATAAAAAACTTAGGAGGAATTAAAGTTATGTTAAATGAAACTTTATTAAATTTTTAAATTTAATGAAAGAAAACTCATTAAAAAAAATGAAATATTAAATTCAAGGAAATGTTTCATAGTCCATTGAAAATTAATACTTCATTTTGTAGTATTACTATAAGCTTATAGTTTGATTATATTATGAAAGAAGTTTAACTAGTACCGCTTTTTGAGCATGAAGTCTATTTTCAGCTTCTTCAAATATTTCATCAGCATGAGCTTCAAGTACTTCTTCAGTTATTTCCTCTTCCCTATGAGCTGGAAGACAATGAAGAACAATTGAATCATCATTAGCTAATTTCATAATTTCTGAATTAACTTGGTAGCCTTCAAATGCAATTTGACGTTTTTTAGCTTCATCTTCTTGCCCCATACTTGCCCAAACGTCAGTTATAATTACATCAGCATTTTTAATAGCAATTTTAGGATCTTCTGTCATTTCAAAAGAAACATCATTTTCTTCGGCTAATGCAATACCTTTTTCAATATAATATTTAGGTGGTTTATATCCAATAGGATTAGCAATTGATATATTCATACCTAAAGTTAAACAACCTATAATTAAAGAGTTACACATATTATTACCATCGCCAATATAAGCAACCTTTAAGCCTTCAAGTATAAGTTTCTTTTCTCTTATAGTCATTAAATCAGCTAAAATTTGGCACGGATGTTCATCATCTGTTAGTCCGTTAATAATTGGAATAGATGAACATTCAGCTAAAGTCTCAATTCCTTTTTGAGAAAATGTTCTTATCATTATTCCATCTAAATATCTAGATAAAACTCTAGCAGTATCTTGGATTGGTTCCCCACGACCTATTTGTAAGTCCTTAGAGCTTAAGAAAAGTGGATGTCCTCCAAGTTGATACATTCCTACTTCAAATGAAACTCTAGTACGAGTTGATGCTTTTTCAAAAATCATACCTAGTGATTTTCCTTTAAGTAAATGATGCTCTATACCATGTTTTTGTTCATATTTTAATTGATCTGCAAGGTTTAATAAATCTAAAATTTCTTCCTTTGAAAGATTGTCCATACGTAATAAATCTTTATTCATAAATAAGCCCCCTTTTGGCAAGTGTAAATTTAAACTTATGCATTGTTTAGTAATAATGAGAAATTGAAATAAATTGCTTCGTAATTTATTTATATTCTTCAAGAACAGACGTAAGTATATTAACTCCTTCTTTAACATCAGCAAGTGAAATATTTAATGGAGGAAGTAGTCTTACTACATTTTTACCAGCAGTTAATACTAGTAATCCATTTTCTAAAGCTTTCTTTTGAATAGTAGAAGAGTCTCCATTAATCTCTATTCCTATCATTAATCCTAAACCACGAATATCTTTTACTATTTCTAGATTTTTATTTAAAATAGTTTGTTTAATAAATTCGCCTTTAAAAATGATTTCATTGTAAGAGTTAGTATTACAAAGTTCGTTTAAGACAGAAGATGCTCCAGCACATACAACTGGATTTCCACCAAAGGTTGAACCATGATCGCCAGGTACAAATGTAGTTGAAAGTTTCTCAGTACATAAAACTGCCCCTATAGGAAGACCTGCCCCAAGGCCTTTAGCGCTAGTTACTATATCTGGTTGAATATTAAAGTTGTTGTATCCAAATGGCTTTCCAGTTCTAGCTATTCCGCATTGAACTTCATCAAAAATTATTAATATGTCTTTTTCTTTAGCAAGTTTACAAGCTTCTAAAACAAAGCTTTTATCTAATGGATGTACACCGCCTTCACCTTGAATAGCTTCCATTATAATTGCACAAACATCTGAAGTGAGATTTTCTTTTAAGTCATCTATAGAATTAGCAGGTGTATATTTAAATCCAGTAGGGAAGGGGAAGAAGTAGTTATGGAATTTATCTTGCCCTGTTGCTGTTAATGTAGCTAAAGTTCTACCGTGAAATGATTGATTTAGAGAAAGTATAGTACCTCTTTCTTTACCATATTTATTAAAACTATATTTTCTTGCAAGCTTAATAGCACATTCATTTGCTTCTGCGCCAGAGTTTGCAAAGAATACTTTGCTCATCCCAGAAAGCTGACAAAGTTTTTTTGCTAATAATACAGTAGAATTATTAGTAAAAATATTTGATAAATGTTGAAATGAATTTAGTTGAGATACTACTTCCTTCTTCCAAGCTTCGTTATTATATCCTAATGAATTGACACCAATTCCACTAGTAAAATCTATATATTTTTTATTATTTTTATCAAATAAATATGATCCTTCACCATATGAAATTTCAATTGGTAAGGTAGCATAAGTATTCATTAGATATTGATTTTCTTCTTCAAATAAATTCATTTTTAAATAGCCCCCGTTATAAAAATTAGTAGTTAGTAGATTTCTGTTCCTATTCCTTTTTCGGATAATAGTTCAAGTAGAATAGAGTGTTTAATTCTGCCATCAATTATATGAGCTTTTTTAACACCCATTCTTACTGATTCTACACAGCAATTTATTTTTGGAATCATACCACCGTTAATTATTTTATCTACAGTTAATTTTGGAATTTGATGTAATCTTAAAGTTGAAATTAGAGTAGAAGAATCAGAAGGATTTCTCATTACACCAGGTACATCAGTTAGAAGAATTAGTTTTTCTGCTTTTAATGCAGATGCAATTTTTGAAGCACAAGTATCAGCATTTATGTTATAACTATTATCATCCTTTTCACCAATAGCAATAGAAGAAACTACCGGTATATAGCCAGAGTTCATTGATAGGTTTAAAAGATCTGTATTTACAGAAGTTATTTCCCCTACATAACCTAAGTCTATGTCTTTATTTAGCTTTGTTGCCTTAATCATACCTCCATCAATACCGGATAGACCTATTGCTTTGCCACCATTTTTTTCAATAAGTTTAACTAAATCCTTATTTACTTTACCTGCTAAAACCATTTGAGCAACTTTTATTGTAGTTTCGTCAGTATATCTTAATCCATTTATAAACTTACTTTCATGATTCATTTTAGCTAAAGTATTGCTAATATCAGGACCACCACCATGAACTATTATAGGATTAATTCCTATGCATTTCATAAGGATAATATCATTTATTACAGTTTGAGTTAATTCATCATTAATCATGGCATTTCCACCATACTTTATTACAATAGTTTTACCGTAATATTCTTGTATATAAGGTAATGCTTGTATTAATATATTTGCATGTTGAGCATAATTCAATTTAATTCCTCCTCTTTCCTGATGGGTCAATCCAATATATAAATTGATCCCTCAGGTAAAATTAACTACGGTAGTCGCCGTTTATTTTTACATAGTCATAAGTTAAATCACAACCCCAAGTTGTAACTTCTGATAGTCCTTGTTTCATATCTATTAAAATTTTAATTTCATCTTGTAATAAAATTTCCTTTGCTTTTGCTTCATCAAAATTTACTGATGAACCATCAATGCAAACTATAATTTCACCTGCATTGCTTGCAAATGAAACATCAACTTTTTCAGGATCAAAGTCGATACCTGAATAGCCTAATGCACAAAGTATTCTTCCCCAGTTAGCATCACTACCAAAGATTGCAGCTTTAACAAGACTTGAAGTAACGACACTTTTAGATAGAGTTTCAGCATCTTCTATAGAATTAGCATTACTAACAGTGCATTCTATAAGTTTGGTGGCACCTTCACCATCTTTAGCAATTTTTTTTGAAATATAAATATTTAAAGTTGTTAATGCTTCTAAAAATAAATTATAGTCTTCATTCTTTTCTATAATAGTTTCATTATCAGCAAGTCCATTTGCCATAATTAAAACCATATCATTAGTACTAGAATCACCATCAACACTTATTCTGTTATAAGAAATATTAACACTTTGTTTTAATGCTTCTTTTAATAATGCAGGAGATATTGAAATATCAGTTGTTATAAAAGAAAGCATAGTAGCCATGTTTGGATGTATCATACCAGAACCTTTAGCCATAGCAGCTATGGTGATTTTTTTACCACCAACTTCAATTTCTATTCCAGCTTGTTTTTCAATAGTATCAGTAGTCATAATTGCCATAGATGCATTTTTAGCACCTTGAATTTCGCTAGATAAATTATTTACCAATTGAGGAATTCCATCTTTTATTACATCTATATTTAGGGGTACTCCAATAACTCCAGTAGAAGCAACCAGTACATTATCATTTTTTATATTTAATTCTTTAGCACAAAGGTTAGCCATTTTTTTTGCCTTTGATAGACCATCATCACCATTGCAAGTATTAGCATTTCCACTATTAATAATTATTGCTTGAGCTTTTTTATTAACTAGGTGTTGTTTAGTTACTGTAAGTGGAGCACCTTTTACTTTGTTTTTGGTATAAACTCCACAGGAAGTAGCAACAACATCAGAATATATTAAAGCTAAATCCTTTTTTAATAAGCTTTTTTTTAATCCACAGTGAACTCCTGATGCTTTAAAACCCGCAGGAGAAGTCACAGTTAAATTTTCATCTATATTAATCATAAAAATTACACATCCTTTAATTAAAAACTAGGAGCTATTAGTTTAAGTCCAGTATTTTCAGGAAGTCCCAATAACAAGTTCATATTTTGAATAGCTTGTCCAGCAGCTCCTTTAACCATATTATCTATAACACTAACAATTATTATTTTGTTTTTTCTATAATTTTGATGAATAGAAATATGACAATTATTTGTATATTTAACGTGTTTTATTTCAGCAGTTTGACCTAATGGTAGTACATGGACAAACTCTTCGTTTTCATATTGGTTTATATATATTTCATGAATTTTTTCTAAGGTAAGTTGATCTTTAGGTTCGCAATAGATTGTAGAAAGTATTCCTCTATTGATAGGTAATAGGTGAGGAGTAAATGTTACTTCTACATTTTCATTTGCCATATATGATAGGGTTTGTTCAATTTCAGGAGTATGCCTGTGACTACCAATGCCGTATGCAGCAAAGTTTTCGTTGGCTTCCGCAAAGTGAGTTTTTAAGGAAAGCCCTCTTCCAGTACCAGTAATTCCTGATTTTGAATCACAAATTATATTTTGAGTATTAATTAGTTTATTTTTTAATAGTGGCATAAGGCCTAGTGAAATGCTTGTAGGATAACAACCAGGATTAGCAACTATATTATATTCTTTAACTTTAGAACCATTAAATTCTGGTAGTCCATATACACTATCTTTATGAATAGTTTTACATGTGAATTTTTTTCCATACCACTCTTCATAAGAATTTTCAGATTCTAATCTAAAATCAGCCCCAAGATCTATTACCTTTTTATTTTTGCTTATTGCTTCATCTGCAATTTCCTCACTTAATCCATGAGGAAGAGCAGTAAATATAATATCAGATTTTTCAATAACTTCACTTTTATCTTCACATACTAAAGTTGTTTTATTAAAAAAGCTTTTGTATACAGAGCTTATCTCCTCATCTTTAAAAGTAGAGGAGGAGATAGCGGTAACTGTAACCTTATCATGATTAAGTAAAAGCCTTAGTAATTCAACCCCAACGTATCCTGTAGCACCAATTATTCCTACTTTAAACATGATAAATTCTCCTTATTTTCTTTTATAAAGTTTTCTAAAACTTCTATTTGCATTTTAACAGATGAAGAACTAGGTCCCCCAATGACACTTCTTTCTTCAACACAAGTTAATAAATCAATTGCTTTATATATATCTTCTTCAAAAATAGGAGAGAAGTCTTTAAATTCAGCCATACTTAAATCATCTATAGCAATATCTTTATTTATACAATAAAGAACTATTCTACCTACAACTTCATGAGCATTTCTAAAGGCCATACCTTTTTTAACAAGATAGTCAGCAACATCGGTAGCATTTGTAAATCCACCAGATGCAGATTTTTTCATATTAGCTTTTTTTACTTTCATAGTTTTAATCATTCCATTAAAGGTTTGAAGTGAAAGAAGAGCAGTATCTAAACCGTCAAATAATGCTTCTTTATCCTCTTGCATATCTTTATTGTAAGCTAAAGGGATACCTTTCATAACTGTAAGTAAAGTCATTAAATCTCCATAAACTCGTGCACTTTTACCTCTAACTAATTCTGCAACATCAGGATTTTTCTTTTGAGGCATTATACTACTTCCTGTACTATAACTATCATCAAGTTCAATAAAGTTAAATTCACCAGTACACCAAAGTATAATTTCTTCAGAAAATCTTGATAAGTGCATCATAATTAATGAAAGTGAAGATAATGTTTCGATTGCATAATCTCTATCTGAAACAGAATCTAAACTATTAAGTGTAATTTTAGAAAAGCCAAGCTCTGATGCTACAAACTCTCTATCAATAGGGTATGTAGATGTTGCTAAGGCACCACTTCCAAGTGGCATTTCATCAAGTCTTTTATAGGCATCAAAAAGTCTTCCGATATCCCTTTTAAACATTTCACAATATGCTAAGATATGATGTGCAAAAGTAATTGGTTGAGCTTTTTGCATATGAGTATATCCTGGCATTATTGTATTTATATTTTCATTAGCTTTTTCTAATAATGTTTCATGAAGCTTTAAAACTTCATTTATTATAATTTGAATATATTTCTTTAAATAAAGCTTTGTATCTAAAGTAACTTGATCATTTCTACTTCTACCAGTATGAAGCTTTTTACCTTCATCACCAATATAGTAAGTCAGAATGCTTTCAATAAAGCTATGAATATCTTCTGAATCATTATCTATTTCTATAGTATTATTATTAATTCTTATTAATATTTCTTTTAAGCCTTCAACTATTTTTTCACTATCTTCAGAAGGAATAATACCTTGCTTTCCAAGCATTTTAACATGAGCAAGGCTACCTTCTATATCTTCCTTATACATTCTTGAATCAATTGAAATTGAGGAGTTAAAGGTATTAACGAGCTTATTAACTCCCTCTGTAAATCTTCCGCCCCAAAGTTTCATTTTTATTTCTCCTGTTTCTTTAAAGATTCTTTCATCTTTGAATTTACTACTGTTGGTAAACCATAAAGATTAATAAATCCTTCAGAATCCTTTTGATTATATACGCCATCTTCACCGAAAGTAGCATATTCTTCGCTATATAATGAATAAGGAGATGTCATTCCGGCATTAATAATATTGCCTTTGTATAGTTTAAGCTTAACTTCACCAGTAACAGTTTCTTGAGTTTTATCAACAAAAGCTGAAAGACTTTCTCTAAGTGGAGTGAACCATTCACCGTTATAAACTAAATCAGCAAACTTTAATGCAATTGATTGTTTAAAGTGATGAGTATCTTTATCTAAGCAAATTTCTTCTAAATCAGCATGTGCTTTATAAAGAATAGTTCCACCTGGAGTTTCGTAAACACCTCTTGATTTCATACCAACAAGTCTGTTTTCTACCATATCCATAATACCAATGGCGTTTTCTCCACCAACTTTATTTAATTCCTCTATTAATTTAACACCATCCATCTTTACACCATTAAGTGCAACTGGAATACCTTTTTCAAAGGTTAAAGTAATATAAGTTGCTTCGTTAGGTGCAGATTCTAATGTATTACACATTTCTAGAATTTTATCATACTTAGGTTCATTTTCAGGAAATTCTAAATCTAAACCTTCATGACTTAAATGCCATAAGTTTTTATCTTTACTATAGTTAGTTTCATAAGTAATCTTTATTGGAATTTCTCTATCTAAGGCATATTGAATTTCTTCTTCACGAGATTTAATATCCCAAATTCTCCAAGGTGCTATAATTGGCATTTCTGGTGCAAAGTTTTTAACTGCAAGTTCAAAACGAACTTGATCGTTTCCTTTACCAGTACAACCATGACAAATTGCATCAGCCCCTTCTTTTTCTGCAATTTCAACAAGTCTCTTTCCGATTAAAGGTCTAGCAAAAGAAGTTCCAAGTAAATATTTTCCTTCATACACTGCCCCAGCTTGAAGTGTAGGGAAGATATAGTCGTAAACAAATTCCTTTGTTAAATCTTCAATATAAATTTTTGATGCCCCAGTTTTTAATGCTTTTTCTTCTAATCCTTCTAGTTCATCAGCTTGGCCAACATTACCAACTACTGCAATAACTTCACAACCGTAATTTTCTTTAAGCCAAGAGATTATAATTGATGTATCTAATCCTCCTGAATAAGCTAAAACAACTTTATTAAATTTTTTCATATATAAAAGCCCCCTTTAAAATAGTTAGTAGTTATTAGTTATTAGTTAATAGCTAAGGAGGAAACTCAAAGGAGAGTATATTCATTAAGCTATAACTTATAACTTTTAACTAGTAAAAATAGCTATGTATTCTTGATGTTTATAATTATACAAAATGATGAATAATTATGCAATAGAAAAAAGGAAATTTTATAAAATAATTAATTAAGGGCTTTAAAACCAAGTGAAATCAAAGGTTTTGCTTAATGGATAAAAATGTTTATGCAAATTATTTAAAAAATATGCATAAATATTATTAGATATATGCAAAAAGCAAAAGGAGTTTATGCCTTTTGCTTTTTTAAAATATGTTTTGAATGTTAGGAACTTGAAGTTCTTTCATATGCTCGGTACTATATTTTAATAAATGAAGTGAAGCTTCAGTTTCACTTGAATCATCTTTTTCTATGTATACAGTTAACTTTAAAGCCTCGTTTAACATTACATCATAATCCATATGATTAATATAAATAGATGCAATACTACCTTTATCTTGAATTAGATTAAAAATAGCCATAGCATCTTCAAAGCTTTTTTCTTTTGTAGAATAATCGATACTTTTTTCCATTTCATCACACATATTTATAACATCAGTACAAAGATTTTTAAAACTTATATCTGTATAAGTTAAAAAGCCTAATAACAATATAAAAAGAAAAATAGAAAATAATGAATTCTTCATTTTTTAGCTCCTTTTTCATTTTTATCGTATAATTGATAAACAAATTTTCCTTGAGTATCAATCATAGCAATTAGTACATCTTTAATTGAATCAATATGATGTTTTTTTAATTCATGTTCAATCCAAACTTTATTTCTACCGCTAGTAGTAAGAGCATTATTATTAACATGCCCATCTAAGACATAAATTATAGGTAATCTAGGTGGTTGGCTAGAATTACTAGAGTTTGATGAAGATGAAGTATTACTTCCACTAGAACTAGTAGAATTACTTTTTTTATTGTTTTTAGAAGAACTCTCACTTCCAGAAGCATTGCTATTAGTATTTTGAGTATTATTAGAGCTACTTTGGGCAGATGAAGAGTTCTTGCTTCCTGATGATAATGGTTGTGTATTAGAGCTACAAGCAGCATCAACAGAAGCGCCACTAGAGCTACTTTGAGAAGTTAAAAATGATAACTGACCATTATTTTCTAATATTGCATATTGAATTTCATTTAAATCAAAATATCCAGCAAGTCTTAGTTCTTCCATAAGTTCATCTAAATTTATTTGTTGTTTTTTGAGAGCCTGATAATTTATTTTACCTTTACAAACTAAAATACAAGGTTCACCTTCAAGTATTTTTCGAGTAAATTGACTTTTAAGTTGAAGTTGAGTTAACACTGTTTTTATAAATAACAAGGTAACTATTGGAATAATACCAAGAATTAAAGGTAATCTAGTATCTTGCATGGGAAGGGCTGCTAAATCTGATATCATTATTGTTATAACAAATTCATAGGGTTGCAATTCACCAATTTGCCTTTTACCCATCAATCTCATTACAAGTATTACTAAGAAATATAAAAAAGCAGTTCTTATTAGAACAATGAACATAATTAAATCACCTCTTAATTAAGTATTTGTAAAAAAAATACTTTTATTCCTAAGTGAGATTCTAAATTTTATATTTGGTTACTATAAGTTATATGAAACTCTAAATTTTTAATGAAAAATATAGCAATTTTACTATATAAAATAATAGAATAATTCTTAAAGCCGTATATAATAAGAGTATAGAGAAATTATTTTTAATAATTATGATGAAACAAAATTTCGCACTAAATTTTATAATATAATTTTTTTGTTAATCAATGGTATTATAAGGGTTTAGAAGGGTGGAGTAAGGATGAAAGAAAATATTAATTTAGTAAACACTAAGAATGAATCTATTGAAAAAGACTATACAAGAACATTACAATTTATCTTTATTAAAGCTACTTTGGATTTGTTTCCAAATGCCAAAATAACAATACAACATAGTGTAGGTAAGGGTATATTTGGAGAAATATTTAAAGAAAATGCTCTTAATGAAAAAGATATAGAAAATATAAAATTAAAAATGCAAGAGCTAATAAATAGAGATTTACCTATTAATAAAATTAAAGTTACAAAAGAAGAAGCCATTAATATTTTTAAGTCTTATAATATGAGTGATAAAGTTCTTTTATTAGAGCAAGTAGATTTTAAAACAGTTAATTTATATGAATTAGACGGAAGATATGACTATTTTTATGGGCACATGACTAAAAAAACAAGTGACATAAAGGCTTTTGATTTAATTTATTATGAAAATGGGTTTATATTAAGAAGACCTAATGATTATCAAACCTTTACTTTATCAGAATTTGTTGAGCAAAGAAAAATGACAAAAATATTTAGAGAAACTGAAAAGTGGTTAGATATTTTAGATGTAGGAAATGTGGGAGCATTGAATGATAAAATTGATAAGGGAGAATTAATTAATTTAGTAATGATTTCTGAAGCTTTACATGAAAAGAAAATTGCAGAAATTGCTGATAAAATTAATTCTAAGGAAGATGTTAAATTAGTATTAATTGCAGGCCCAAGTTCTTCAGGAAAAACAACCTTTGCTAATAGATTAGGAATTCAATTACGAGTTAATGGAATTACACCAATACCAATATCGTTAGATGATTATTTTGTAAATAGAGATCAAACGCCAGTAGATGAAAATGGAGAGTATGATTTTGAAACAATTGGATCAGTAGATACAGAATTATTTAATAAACATTTAAATTTGATATTACAAGGTGAAGAGGTTGAAATTCCAGAATTTAATTTTATAAAGGGTGAAAGAGAATGGGTTGGAAAGAAAGTTAAATTGCCTTCAAATGGAGTTATTATAGTGGAAGGGATTCATGGATTAAATCCTATATTAACAGCTCATATTGATGAAAAATATAAATTTAGAGTTTATATTTCAGCATTAACTCAATTAAATTTAGATAATCATAATAGAATTACTACAACAGATGTAAGAAGAATTAGAAGAATTGTAAGGGATCAATTATCAAGAGGTCACGGAGCTGAAGATACCTTAAAGATGTGGCATAAGATAAAAAGAGGTGAAGAAAAAAATATTTTTGTTTACCAAGAAGAAGCAGACGTAATGTTTAATTCTACTTTAGTCTATGAGTTATGTGTATTAAAAAAATATGCACTTGAAGAACTTAATAAAATTAAAGAAGATAGTATAGTCTATGATGAAGCTAAAAGGCTAAAGGCTTTATTAGGGTTCTTCAGAGAGGTTGATAAAAATGTTGTTCCTGAAAATTCAATTTTAAGAGAGTTTATTGGAGGAAGCATTTTTTATAAATACTAAAATGTTTTAAAGCTATTATGAATACTTCAATAATATTGCGAAGGAAAATAAAAGTTAAAGGCCTAGCGGCCAGTTAAATTGGTTAATATAGCTTACGCTCATTAACCATAGGTAAGTGTTTGCTAGCGCAAAGGGTAAAAAGTTTCTTCCTTAACTAGCCGTAAGGCTTTTACCGTTGTCGAAGACAACTCTTACCCTTTTTGAACTAGCGAAGCGCTGTTCAAAAACTTAACCGGCTGAAGGCCCTTAACTAAATAAATTGCTTCGCAATTTATTAAAAGTATTCATATAAATTCAAAGTAAGTGTATTTAAAATTTAACATAATAATTTTGGAGGTTACATATGAAAAGTGTAGGAGTTTTTGATATATTAGGTCCTATAATGGTTGGACCATCATCATCACATACAGCAGGAGCTGCAAGGCTTGGAAAAGTTGCAAGAGCTGTTGCAGGAGCTGATATAGAAGATGTAACATTTTATTTACATGGTTCATTTGCTAAAACTTATAAAGGCCACGGAACTGATAGAGCATTAGTTGCTGGAATTTTAGGAATGGAACCAAGTGATTTACGACTTAGAGATTCTTTGGAAATAGCTAAAGAAATGGGATTAAAAATAAGATTTAGAGAAGCTGATTTAGGAGATGTTCATCCTAATACAGTTAAATTTGTTATAAAGGGAAAAGAAGGTACATATGAGCTTGTAGGCTCTTCAATTGGTGGAGGAAGTATTGAAGTTACTTCTGTTAATGGAAACTTAGTTAACTTTACTGGCGCATATCCAACTATTATTGTTTCTAATAAAGACGTTCCAGGTGTAGTATCTAAGGTAGCATCAATACTTTATGAGAATGATATAAATATTGCATTTATGAAAGTGTTTAGAAGTCAAAAGGGTAGAGATGCAACAATGGTATTTGAAGTTGATCATGAGGTTACATCAGAAATAATAGGTAATGTTAAAGCAATTAACGGTATAAATAAAGTAATAATGATTAATCCAATTAAGGACGGTGAATAATATGCTAGCAAGATCAGGTGAAGAGTTATTAAAGATATGTGAAGAAGAAAATATATCTTTAAGTGAATATGCAATAAGAATAGAAATGGAAGATAAGGGGCTATCTAGAGAAGAAGTATATGAAAAGATGGCTAAAAATTTAAAAGTAATGAAAGAAGGGGCTACTGAAGGAAGAGAAAAAGAAGTATATTCATTAAGTGGGCTTATTGGTGGAGATGGTTATAAAATTCAAAAGTATTTAGAAAAGGGAAATACTTTAACTGGGGATGTAACTGTAAAAGCAATGGCAATGGCATTATCATCATCAGAAGTTAATGCAGGTATGGGAAGAATAGTAGCATGTCCAACAGCAGGGTCTTGTGGAATACTACCAGCTGTAATTTTATCAGCAGGAGAAAAACTAGGAAAGACAGATGAAGAGCTGATAGATGCGTTATTTACTTCAGCTGCAGTAGGGATGATAATTGGAATGAATGCAACTCTTTCAGGAGCAGAAGGAGGATGTCAGGCAGAATGTGGTTCAGCAGCAGCAATGGGATCAGCAGCAGTTGTTGAAATGATGGGAGGAACTCCTAAGATGTGTTTAGATGCAGGTGCAATAGTTTTAAAGAATATACTTGGACTTGTATGTGATCCAGTGGCAGGGCTTGTAGAAATACCTTGTGCAAAAAGAAATGCAGCAGGAGCTATAAGTGCTCTTTGTACAGCTGATATGGTTATGGCTGGTGTAGGAAGTAAAATACCTTTTGATGACACAGTATCTGCTATGTATAAGGTAGGAAAGAGCCTTCCATCAGCACTTAGAGAAACTGCAATGGGGGGAGTTGCTGTTACAAAAGCAGGACTTGAACTTCGTAAAAAAGTATTTGGAGAAGAATAGAATAAAATTGCGCACATTGTAGATTTTGTCGAATAGTATAGTATTAGGCAAGAGTTGCACTATAGATAATAAAGTGAGGACGCGCTATGAGGCTTAGTGAAGAGTCTATAAAGTATATTTTAGACTTGCAAAAGAATATGCTACCTCTTATTTATTGTTGTGCTAATAATGAAAGGTTAGGTATCTTAGAAGATACAATCAAGCATTATAACGGAATATTTAGCTATAAAGATAGTAAGCTTAGTAAAGAGGAATATCCAATAAATACACTATTGATTTTTTTAGATGAAATGAATTCAGAGAGTATATTAGATATAGAAAAAGCTTTAATAGCTATGAATAAAAGAGAGAGAGTATTATTAGAAGCCAATGGAATAGATTCGTTAATTAACAAAAGAAATTTAGCATTAAGCATTATAAATAGATATGATATTAATGTTATTAAAGGAACAAAGAGTGAAATAGAAACTTTGATAAAATTTCAAGAAAATGTTGAAGAAGAAAAATTAAATGAGAGTAATGTCAACTATAAGTATAGAAATTTTTCAAAGAAAAATAATACTATATTAATTATAAAAGAAGATAATTATTATATAACTGATGGATATAGTGAGTTTTTTATAAAAGGTAATAATAATTATTTTTTAAATAAAAATGAATTAGATGATATATATACAGGAATGTTAGCCACTAGCATTGGAGTATGTAAAAACAAAAGTGAAATAATTCAGGCTATATTAATCTCAACAATAGCTTTTTATATTGGAGAGCAAAGAGTGTTGGATGATGTTAGATGTAGTGATGAGAATATAGAAGAATATCTATTAAATGAAATATATAAAATTGATATAGATAAAATAAAGTCTTATGGAGATATATGTTATTCTTTTAAAAGATATTAAAAATAAAAAGAGCACGAATGTGCTCTTTTTATATTAAAAGGAATTAAGCTTTGTTAATTGATCCGAATAATTCCATTTTTTCTTTAACTGTAGCTTTGATAGCTTCGAATCCAGGATTTAATAATTTTCTTGGGTCAAATCCTTTTCCTTCTTTATCTTTTCCAGCTTCAACGTAAGCTCTTGTAGCTTCTTGGAATGCTAATTGACATTCAGTGTTAACGTTGATTTTAGAAACTCCTAAAGATATAGCTTTCTTGATCATTTCTTCTGGAATTCCAGTACCACCGTGTAATACTAATGGCATGTTTCCACAAGCGTTGTTGATTTCTTCTAAAGCATCAAAAGCAAGTCCTTGCCAGTTTGCTGGGTATTTTCCGTGGATGTTTCCGATACCAGCAGCTAACATAGTAACTCCTAAATCAGCTATTGATTTACATTCTTGAGCATCAGCAACTTCACCTTTACCAACAACTCCGTCTTCTTCTCCACCGATTGATCCAACTTCTGCTTCTAAAGATAATCCTTTTTCTGCAGTAACTTTAACTAATTCAGTAGTCTTTTCGATGTTTTCAGCGATTGGGTAGTGAGATCCATCAAACATAACTGATGAGAATCCAGCTTCCATAGCTTTGTAGCATCCTTCGTAGCTACCGTGGTCTAAGTGTAGAGCAACTGGTACAGTGATGTTTAATTCTTCTAACATACCGTTAACCATTCCTACGATAGTCTTGTATCCACACATATATTTTCCAGCACCTTCAGATACTCCTAAGATTACTGGTGAGTTATTTTCTTGTGCAGTTAATAAAATAGCTTTAGTCCATTCTAAGTTATTGATGTTGAATTGACCAACAGCGTATTTTCCTTCTCTTGCTTTGTTTAACATTTCTTTAGCTGAAACTAACATGGCAATACCTCCGTATATTTTAAAATATTATAGAGAATTCGTTAAGTTTTACTTAATGTTATAAAATTAACAATTATGTATATCAATTTATTCTCCATTGCATATTATACCTTAAATTGATTGGAATGAAAACAAAAAAATAAGTTTTAATATAATATAAGAAGTTCTTTGTTTAAAATAAGTTAATTTAAAATAAAAAAATGTGATATATTAAATACAAATACTTTTTTAAACTTAGGAGGAAAAATGTTAACGGATTTACATATACATAGTTATTATTCAGATGGCACAATGTCACCACAGGAGATAGTAGAAGAGGCTAAAAATAGAGGGTTAGAAATTATTTCAATAACGGATCATGATGTTTTAGATTCTTATGAAGAGTTAAAAGTGGAAGCAGAAAAAGCTAATATTAAAGTGATAAGAGGTGTAGAAATAGACTCTATTTTTGAAGGGCATTTAGTACATTTATTAGCATATAAGTTTAATGATAATGAAGATTTTTTTGCGTTAGTAAATAGGGCAAAAGAACAGCTATTAGAAACTAGCATTGAGCTTATAAGAAGAATGGAAAAAGAATATGAAAATATATCTTTAGAAGATTATAATTCTTATGAGTATGATAGAAGAAAAGGTGGATGGAAGGGAATACACTATTTATTTGATAAAAATATTACAGAAGGACTTTTTGATGGGATGAAGCTTTATGGAAAATATGAATGTGGGCATGAAAAATTTGATTTTCCAACTGTAAAAGAAGTTTGTGATATTACTCATAATGCAGGCGGTTATGTAGTATTAGCACACCCATGTAATTACTATAAGGATAAAACTAGAGAAGAGATATTAGAAAAGCTTGAAATATTAAAATCAGATGGAATAGATGGAGTTGAATGCTATTATCCTGCAAATAGTGATTTAATGACAGAGACATGTTTAGAGTTTTGTAGAAAAAATGATTTAATAATAACTGCTGGATCTGATAGTCATGGAGATTTTGGAGCTGTAAGTAAAGGCATAGAATATTATTTAGGCGCAGTTAAGGCTGATGATACTAAGTTAAATTTAGAAAAAATATTGTAATTTATTAAATAAATAATATTTATATATTTTAGAAGTAAAAACGAACTGTTATAACAAGAGTATTAGTTATAACAGTTCGTTTTTATTATTTATATTTAATGAATAACTATTAATACATAAAGTAAAAAACTCTATTATAATTATAATTTATATTACACATAATATAAATATTGTTTAAAAAATAGGGGTATAGTATTATGTCTACTAAAAAAATAATGAAAAGCGGATTAAAGGTTGTTTTTATTTTTGTATTAATTTTCGGTAGTAATATATTAGTTAAAGCTAATACTTTATCTAATCCTAAAATTCTTGCAATAGGTTCGTACTCTTCAGAGAATAATTGGGAGAATTCTATTTTAAAGGGATTCGAAAGTAATAATAATAATAAGTATATACTGAAGTATGAATTTTTAGATAGCAAGGTTTCAGAATCTAAGGAGTATGATGATAGTTTTATTAATTTTTTAAATGTTAAATATAGAGATGCTAATATTGATTATATAATTGCTCTAGATGATGAGTCATTTAAATTAATTAGAAGTAATTTATTTAATGAAGAATTATTTACATATAAGAAAAAAATTATTTTTGTTGGAGTAAATGAAGCTATAAATTTAAGTGAGGATGAAGGAAATTATATTACTGGAATATTAGAATATCAAGACAATTTACCTATAGTAAATACAATATTAACAGCAGGAAAAAATATTAATGATATATATCTAATTTTAGATAATAGTATTTATTGTGATACTGTAAAACAGGAATTTACTAAAATTGTTGATATGGCAGAAAAAAAGTTTGAATATCATATTATCCAAGATACAAGCTTTGATTCTATAAAAGATCAATGTAGGAAAATTCCTAATAAAGATTGTGCAATATATTTATGTGGTACATTCAAGGATTCTGATGAATCTAATATTATTCAACCAGATGAAGTTGTAAGCGAAATTAAAAAGGTAACTAAAGCTCCAATTTATGCAAAATTAGAAGAGTATATTTATGCAGGAGCAGTTGGAGGAATAGTTAATGATGGATATAAACTAGGAGAGGTTACATATACTCTTTTAAATAATATTGTATCAGAAACCTATAAATATACTATACTGCCAGTACATGATACATTTAGTATACCGATTTTTAATTATGATGCTATAGTTGAATATGATATTAATCCTTTTAAGCTGCCATCTGACAGTAAGATTATTAATAAAAAGCCATTTCAGTTATTATTGCCTAAATACTTAATTATAATAGTATGGTTCTTGATTTTATTAGCTATATTAGGTGTTGGAGGATTAATTTATTTATATGTAATAAATAAAAGAAAAGCTAGAGAAAGCAAGTTATTATTATTAGAATCTGTTGAAAGGGAAAAGATAAAGAATGATTTTATTGTTACAATCTCTCATGAGCTTAGAACTCCATTAAATATAATAATAAATGCAACTAATCTATTAAAGATAAAGTTAAATAATAATGAATGTGATAAGAGTTTCTTTAATGAGAGATTAAGTTATATAATGAAAAATGCTAATAGATTACGTAGGTATATTAATAATTTAATTGATGTAAGTAAGCTAGAAATGGGATATATGGATGCTAGGTTTACTAATGAAAATATAGTAAGTGTAGTTGAGGATATAACATTAACTATTGTAGATTTAGCTAAATCATTTAATTTAAATGTAATTTTTGATACTGAAGAAGAGGAAATAATAATGGCTATAGATAAAGTTAAAATGGAAAGAATTATTCTAAACTTATTATCTAATGCTATAAAGTTTACTAATGATGGTGGAAAGATTATGGTTTTTGTAAAAAGGGAAGTTGATAATGTTATTATAGAAATTTGTGATGATGGTGTTGGAATGTCTGAAGAGATAAAAAAACATTTATTTGAGAAGTTTAAGAGAGCAGATTTGAATGATGGATTTAATAGAAAAAATGAAGGTAGTGGTTTAGGGTTATTTATAGTAAAAGGATTAGTAGATTTACATAATGGAGAAATAGCAGTAAAAAGTAAATCAAATGAAGGAACTAAATTTATAATTTCATTGCCTATAAGAATAGTAGAAGATAGAGAAAATGAAAATTTAATAGAGTATTCATCTTTAGAATATATGTTTGAAATGGAATTGTCAGATATTTATAAAAAGGAATAATATTTAGTGAAAGCAATAAAAAAAGACTGTATAAATTTATACAGTCTTTTGGTGCTGAAGACCGGAATCGAACCGGTACGGTATCGCTACCGCAGGATTTTAAGTCCTGTGCGTCTGCCTGTTCCGCCACTTCAGCAGGCAAGATTTATTCTAATATAATATTAAGAATAAGTCAATAGAAAAATTAAAAATAATAAAAAATATGTAATAGTTATGAAAAAAATGATAATATAAAAGAAATATATTTATGGAAATTGGTGAGCTATTATGAATAAGGTGTTTGAAGTACTTTATAAGTATTATGGATATAATTCCTTTAGAAAAGGTCAATATGAAATTATAAATAATATATTGAGTAAAAGAGATACATTTTGTATTTTACCAACGGGTGGGGGGAAATCAATTTGCTATCAGATTCCAGCGCTTTTGTTTAATGGTGTTACTATAGTTATTTCACCATTAATTGCTCTAATGAAGGATCAAGTTGATAATTTAAAGGCAAATGGAATAAATGCTGAATATATAAATAGCACTAAAAATTTAGAAAATATAGATAGAATTATGGAAATGTGTAGAAATGGTAAAGTAAAATTACTTTATATTGCACCAGAAAGATTAGAAAATGAATTCTTTAAAAAGAAGCTTAGAAAACTTAATATAAGTCAATTAGCTATAGACGAAGCTCATTGTGTATCAATGTGGGGACATGATTTTAGAAAAAGTTATGGACTAATTAATAATTTCATAAATTCTTTAATTATTAGACCAGTAATAACAGCATTTACTGCTACAGCGACAGAAATAGTCAGAAAAGATATTGTTGAGCTTTTAGGTTTAAGAAATCCTTATACATATATAGGCAGCTTTGATAGGGATAATTTATCAATAAGAGTACATATTGAAGAAGATAAATTAGAATTAGTAAAAGATATTATTAAGGATAAAGAAAATGAGGCTGGAATTATTTACTGTGCTACAAGAAAAGAAGTTGAAGGCTTACATTTTTATCTTAAAGATTTAGGATATGATGTATTAAAGTATCATGGTGGGTTGAAGGATGAAGAAAAGGAATATTATCAAGATGAATTCTTAAATGAAAGTTCTAATGTTATGATTGCAACTAATGCATTTGGAATGGGAATAGATAAGTCAAATGTAAGATATATAATTCATTTTACAATTCCTAAAAATATAGAAAGTTATTATCAAGAAATTGGCAGAGCAGGTAGAGATGGAGCTATATCAGAATGTCATATTTTATTTAATAGAAGTGATATTAGGACTCTTGAATATTTAATATATACAACAGTTCAAATAGAAAGAAAAGAATCAGAAATAAAGAAGCTTCAAAGGATGATAGATTTTTGTGAAAGTAAAGAGTGTTTACGAGGTTTTATTTTAAAATATTTTGGCGAAGAAAATGTTAGAGATTACTGTAACAATTGTAGCAATTGTTTAAATAGTGATGAGCTTAGGGATTATACTATAGAGGCTCAAAAAATATTATCTTGTGTATATAGAACTAGAGAGCGTTATGGAGTAGCGGTTCTTATAGATGTACTTAGGGGAATGGTTGGGCCTAAGATAGTTAATGATAAATTAAATGAGTTAACTACATATGGAATAATGAAAGAATATAGCAGTAAGTTCATACGAAACTTAATAAAGGCATTAATTGATTTTGGGTATGTTAGCTTAAAGGATGGAACTTATTCAATGCTGAAATTAAATGAAAAGTCATATAGTATTTTAAAGTCAAAACAAAAAGTAATGTTTAAGTTAAGTTATCAAGATGAAGAGAAAATTATTAATAGTGATTTATTTAACAAATTAAGGTTATGGAGAAGAGACACTGCTATTAAGGAAGGGGTAAAGCCTTATATAATTTTTTCAGATGCAACATTGATTGAATTGTGTAATAAATTACCTAAAAATGAGAAGGAACTTTTAGAAATACGAGGTATGGGTGAAAAGAAATTTAATAAGTATGGAGAAGAGATTCTAAAAAAGTTAAAAGGTTAAAATAGTATAAAAGATAAGTAATTCCTTATGAGTAAAATTGTAATATTGTAATTTTACTTATAAGGAATTTTTATTATTAATACTGTAAATTAGGTACACAGTGCAATAATTTTAAAAAATATGTTCAGTTAATAATAATTGTAAAATTTAAACATATAAAATATAGAGAAGTGTAAATAAAAAAATAGGAATATAACTATTTAATACAATAATATATTAGATTAAAGGGGAGGGATGAGTCTATGAACTTCAAGGAATTTATAACTACAGATAGAGAAAATAGAAATAATGAAAAATTTGAAGGAACATTTTTGGATTACTTAGAAATTGTAAAACAAAATCCAGATGTAGCAAAACTTTCACATAAGAGGTTATATGACTTTATTATGAGTAAGGGGGTAGATGTTTTAAAGGGCGATGAGCACCCAAGAATAAGAAAAATATATGGTAATGAAACAATTAGGGAATATGGATATTTTAAAGAAGATTTCTTTGGAATTGATAAAATTCTAATGAAGCTAGTTAATTATTTACACTCTGCATCTATGAAAGGTGAGGAATCTAGACAAGTTTTATACTTAGTAGGACCTGTTGGAGCTGGTAAATCATCATTAGTAGAATCATTAAAGAGCGCATTAGTTCAATGTGAACCAATATATTCTTTAAAGGGTTGTCCTATGCATGAAGAACCTTTACACCTAGTGCCAAATCACTTAAGACCTAAGTTTAATGAAATGTTAGGTGTTCAAATAGAAGGAGATTTATGTCCTGTATGTAAATATAGATTACTTCATGAGTTTAATGGGGAATATGAAAATTTCCCTGTTGAGAGAAAAGGATTCTCTATAAGATCAAGAAAGGGAGTTGGAGTTGTTCCACCAGTTGACCCTAATAATCAAGATACTTCAATATTAACAGGTTCTATTGATATTTCTAAGATGGATATGTATCCAGAAGATGACCCAAGAATATTCTCATTAAATGGTGCATTTAATGTTGGTAATAGAGGATTAGTAGAATTTATAGAAGTATTTAAAAATGATGTTGAATATCTACACACAATTATAACTGCAACACAAGAAAAATCTATACCATCACCAGGTAAAGGATCAATGATTTACTTTGATGGATTAATAATCGCTCACTCAAATGAGGCTGAATGGAATAAGTTTAAATCAGATCATACTAACGAAGCTATATTAGATAGAATTGTAAAAATCGAAGTTCCTTATTGCTTAGAGCTTGAAGAGGAAATTAAGATTTATGAAAAGATATTAAGAAAGAGCAACTTTAATGCGCATATAGCACCGCATACAATTGAAGTCGCAGCTATGTTTGCTATACTTTCAAGATTAACACCTTCTGCAAAGGTTGACCCAATGACTAAGCTTAAGATTTATAATGGTGAGGATTTAGTTGAAAAGGGAACAACTAAGAAGATTGATATTTCAGAATTAAGAGAAGAAGCTGGTCCTTATGAAGGAATGAAAGGGATTAGTACAAGATTTATTATAAAGGCAATTGATAATGCACTTTCAAATTCAGAGTATGATTGTATAAACCCATTAAGCATAATGGAAAGTATAATTAAATCTATTAAAGATATGGATATAGCAGCTGATGATAAGAAGAAGTATTTAGCATTTATTCAAGACACTATACGTAAAGAATATAATAAGATATTAGAAAAAGAAATAACAAAGGCATTTATTCATTCATTTAGAGAACAAGCTGAAAGTCTTTTCAATAATTATATAGATAATGCTGAGGCTTTTGTTAATAAAACTAGAATTAAAGATGCTCAAACTGGTGAAGAATTAAATCCTGATGAAGAGTTTATGAGAAGTATAGAAGAACAAATAGGAGTATCAGAGGCATCAAGCAAAGGATTTAGAGCTGATGTAACATCTTATATGTTCTATCTAATAAGAAATGGATCAAAGATAGATTACAAATCTTATGAACCTCTAAAAGAAGCTATAGAAAAGAAACTTATAGCATCAGTAAGAGATTTATCTAGAATAATTACTAAATCAAGAGTTAGAGATAAAGAGCAAACTGAAAAATATAATGCTATGGTTGATGAAATGCAAAGAAATGGATATTGCCAACACTGCTGCGATGTAATTCTTAAATATGCCGCTAACAACTTGTGGAAGGATTGATAAGAAATGGCTATATTTAGAGATAATACTATAAATCCTGTTGAACATGATAGAAGTATTGAGGATAGAAGAAGACATAGGCAGTTGGTTGAGAAATCTATTAAAGAAAATTTAGGAGATATACTCTCTGAAGAAAGTATTGTAGGTGAAACTAAAAATAAAAAATTCAAAATTCCCATTAGGGGAATAAAAGAATATCAATTTGTATATGGTAGCAACAATAAAGGTGTTGCTACCGGTACAGGTGAAGAAAAACGTGGTGATAAAATAGGATCAGCTGATTCTTCAAGTGGTAAAAAGGGGAATAAAGGTGCAGGTAATTCTGAAGGTGACGATGTATATGAAACAGAAATAACTTTAGAAGAGTTAATGGATTATATTGTTGAGGATTTAGATTTACCTAATTTAGATAAGAAAAAATATTCAGAAGTTATTACTGAAAGTGCTAGTAGAAAAAGGGGATACCAAAGACATGGTATTAATCCAAGACTAGCAAAGAAAAAGACAGTTATGGCTAAAACAGCTAGAAAGCAAGGAAAGAAGAGAGCTCTGAAAGAAGCAGGGTTAGATACTGAATTAGAAAGATTTCCATTTAGAGAAGATGATATTAGGTATTATAGGGTAAAAACAAAACCTAAAAAGGAAAGTAATGCTGTAATGATATTTATAATGGACGTATCTGGTTCTATGGATAGTACTAAAAAGTATTTAGCAAGATCATTTTTCTTTGTTTTATCTACTTTTATAAAGAGGAAATATAATAATATTGCATTTGAGTTTATTTCTCATACAACAGTTGCAAAGCAAGTTAATGAATATGAATTTTTCCATAAAGCAGAATCTGGAGGAACATATATTTCTAGTGGTTTAAACTTAGCACTAAAGCTTATTGAGGAAAAATATTCTCCAGATGTTTGGAATATATATCCCGTATATGCAAGTGATGGTGATAACTGGTCTGAGGATAATGAAAGAGCAATTGAATCTGTAAAGAAGCTTTGCGAAATAAGTAATATGTTTGGATATGCTGAATTATTACCATCAACTTATTCAACAACTATGTATTATAGATTTAATAAAGAAGTTTCTGATAAGAAATTTGTCTCTGTTATTGTTAAAGAGAAAAAGAATCTGTGGGATGCTCTTAAGTTAATGCTAAGCAAGGAGCTGAGGGAGGATGAATAATGGAGTACACATTAAAGGAATTAGAAGAATGGAATGTGAAAATTGAAAAGAAAGCAACTGAATATGGACTTGATTATTATCCACAAGAGTTTGAAATTGTTGGATTTAATGAGATGTTAGCTTATGAAGCTTATGTTGGAATGCCATCTAAGTATCCACATTGGAGCTATGGTAAGGCATATGAAAAAAGTAAAACTTTATATTCATTAAACTTAACAGGATTACCTTATGAAATGGTTATAAACTCGAATCCATCTCTTGCATATTTAATGAAAGAAAATACGTTGCTTTTACAAATTCTAACTATGGCCCATGTATATGGACATAATGATTTCTTTAAGAATAATAGGTTATTTAGAGAAGGAACTAAGGCCTATTATACTTTAGAGATGTTTAAATTAGATGCGGATATAATTAGAAGCTATATAAATGATCCTAATATAGGATATAGTAGAGTTGAAAAGATTTTAGATGCAGCACATGCACTTAGATACCAAATACCAAGAGTTGTTGGTATGAAGGAATTAAGTGATGAAGAAATTAAGTCTAAGTTAATAGAAGAGTATAATATGAAAATTGAAGGTAGGGATATATTAAATAGTGATGAGGAAATTGAACTACCAGACTTAAGTAAAATACCTATAGAACCTTGTGATGATGTTATAGGTTTTATAATTAAATACGGATCTTTAGAAGAGTGGGAAAAATCTATATTAAAAATAGTTAAAAGGGAAACTCAATACTTTATACCTCAAATTGAGACTAAGATAATGAATGAAGGATGGGCAAGCTATTGTCACTATAATATTTTGAAGAGTTTAAACTTACCAGATGGATTACATCTTGAGTTTATAAAACGTCATAATGATGTTATAGCACCTGCATTAGGTGGATTAAATCCATATTATGTTGGGTTCAAGATATTTGAGGATATTGAGAAGCGCTATGGAAGAGATAAGATGTTTGAAGTTAGATATATAGAAAGAGATAATTCTTTTTTAAGAAAATATTTAACTCAAGATTTATGTAGAGAATTAGGTTTATTCCAATATGCAAAGAAGAGTTTTGAATTTGTGGTTGATGAAGTATCAGATGAAGAGGGTTGGAAAGTTATAAGAGATACTATGTCTGATTCCTGTGGAGTTGGATCTATTCCTTATATAAGAATTACTGATTTGAATAAGCGTGATGGAACTTTGACATTAGAACATGTTTTTGATGGAAGAGAACTTGAGTTGCTTTATGCAAAGGAAACAATAAAATATTTATTTGATCTTTGGGGCCATAAGATTATATTAAAAACACATACTAAAGAAGGTAGAAGTATAGAAATAGTATGTGATAATGACAGAAGAGTAACGGTAAATTAAGATTAAAGAGAAAATGATGAATTAAAAATGAGAAGTACTATGTTTACTATCATTTATGATTCATCATTTTTGTATGTTTTGAATAGTTTAATATTAGAAATATTTTAGAGGAGATTAAAATGGATTTTAAAGGCAGTAAAACTGAGAAAAACTTATATAGAACCTTTGCAGGAGAAAGTAGGGCAAGAACTAAATATAATTTGTATGCGGAGAAGGCAAGAAGTGAAGGCGATGAGTGGGTAGGACAAATTTTTGATACTACAGCAATAAATGAATTAGCTCATGCAAGGAGAATCTATAGAGATTTTTTAAGATTAGTTTGTAGTACCAAGGAAAATTTAGTTGATGCAATATGTGGTGAAACAGCAGAGTATAAGGATTTATATGCTAAGTTTGAAAAAGAAGCAAGAGAAGAAGGATTTAATAATATTGCTGAATTTTATAAGGAACTTAGAGAAGTAGAGGAAGAACATTCAGATAGGTTTAAAGATTTATATGATAGATTAGATAAGGGAACAATGTTTAGTGGACCAGAAGATTCTAAGTGGGTTTGTATGAATTGTGGATATATACACGAGGGCAAAGAAGTACCAGAAAAGTGTCCATTATGTGGGTATCCAAGAGCTTATTTTAAACCATATTGCGAAATTAAAAATGTATAAGGAGTTATGAAGGATGTTTATATCAATACCAAAGGAATTTTTTGTACCAGTTATTTTTGGTGATACATTTATATTAAATGAAGAAAATAATAATTTAGAATTAGATTTAAATATGTATAGAGAAAGTACTGGTAAAAAAAATAATGATAATTTAGAAATGAATAAAGAATATCTAAAAAATAGCAAAGCTATAAAAGAAAAGCAAGATATTATTGATGTTGAAGTAAATATGAATGAAGAACAATGTGGAAATAAAGAAATTACTAAAACAGAGACAAAGGAAGAAGGAACTACAATGTACATGCCTTTAAAGGGAGAAATTGATTTGAATAAAATGTGTAATGAGGTAGGGAAAATTTTTGAACTAATAGATGATGAATTTATAGAAAATATTGAAATTAAAGGTTGTAACGAAAAGAAATAATTATGATTTGGAGGTATTTAAATGAAATACCAACAATTGATGAAAGAATATTATGTTAATATTAATAATTTAAATCAATTGCTAAAAACAATGGTAGACTCTTATAGGCTTTTAATAGGAGGAGCAGCGGAATTAAATAATATATATGAGGCAAAAAGTAGTTATGTTAAGGAAGCTGTTCATAGAGCTAATAAATTGGGGGATACAATAGATAATGTAATTGATTTATTAGAAGAATGTGGGGAAAGTTATTTTAAATATTGTTCTGTAGTTGGAGAGTATATTTTAAAGAAAAGTGATAATAAAGTAATTTTAACGGAAGTAGATGATGAACTGTTTTTTCAAGATTCGTCTACTAGAGAAGAGTTTGAAATGTTAAAGGCTTATAAAAAAGAGCAGGAAGAAAAATTAAAAAATTAAAAAATAAAATAGGCTATATCAAAGTGAAATTTATTTAATTAGCTTTGATATAGCTTTTTTTTAGAATTTTTTCAGTTTAAACGTACTTACCATTAAATAAGAACCTAATAATAATAATAAAAATGGAATAAGTGCAGAAATATTTTTATTAATGGTAAATAAACAGAATAATGCTAAAGCACTACCGGTAACAGTAATAGGAACACCTGTAAAAACTCCATTAAATTCACTTGCATTATATCTAGCTAGTCTAAAAGCGCCGCATATAGGAAATAGTAAAAGTGGAAGAATTCCTAATATGCCAGCAGGGCCTAGTGTATAAAAATCAAATAATAAAAATACTAGTATAGATGGTGCAACACCAAAAGACACTAAATCAGCTAATGAATCTAGCTCTTTGCCTAAATCGCTTGAAACTTGTAGATAGCGAGCTATTCTACCATCATATCGATCAACTAATGCAGCAAGTAATATAAAAATACAAGCTAACGAATAGTTGCCATCAAAGGTAGAAAGCAATGATAATATTCCAAATGATAAATTAATAAAGGTAAAGATGTTAGGAATACTGCTTTTTCTCATATAATCACTCCTAAGTTTATCTTACATAAAGATAATTATAGCATAAATTTTAAAAAAAATTAACAATCCCTAAAAGTCAATATTTAAAAATTTGTTAAGTAGCAAAAAAAGCTAGGTTTACAAATATAATATAGTATATAGAGTAAACTTTAAGTATATTCAACATATAGCGTAATAAAATCTATGTGGTATAATTTTATATATATAATAGGAGGGATACAATGAAAAAGGTAAAGTTAATTTATAATCCGTATTCTGGAGAGAATGTTATTTTGTCAAAATTAGATGCAATAATTAACATACATCAACAAGCAGGGCTTACTATAGTACCTTATAGAATAAGAAAGGAATGTGGAATAGAAAGTGCATTTCATGATATAAAACCAGGTGAATATGAATATGTACTAGTTGCTGGAGGGGATGGAACTGTTGATTCAGTAGTAAACACTATGGCAAAGCAAGGGATTTCATTACCTATAGGAATATTACCAGTAGGTACAGCAAATGATTTTTCGAAGTTCTTAGGGATACCATTTGATGTAGAAGAAGCTTGTAAGCAAATAATTGGTTCAACAGCAACTACTGTAGATTTAGGAAATATAAATGATAAATACTTTGTAAATGTTGCTAGTACAGGACTTTTTACAGATGTGTCTCAAAAAACTGATGTAAATTTAAAGAATACAATTGGAAAGCTAGCATATTATTTAAAAGGATTAGAAGAATTACCTAATTTTAGACCTTTAAAGGTAAAAATAACATCAGAACAAGTAAACTTTGATGGTACTATGTATCTTATGTTAATCTTTAATGGAAAGACTGCAGGGAATTTTAACTTAGCAACTAGAGCAGATGCTACAGATGGAATGCTTGATGTAATAGTATTCAAGGCTGTTCCAGTATATGAATTAATACATTTATTTATAAAAGTTCTTAAAGGAGAGCATTTAGATTCAGATAAGGTTATATATTTTAAAACAGATAGATTGCATATAGATTGTAATGAAGATATAGTTACAGATATAGATGGAGAAAAAGGACCAGATTTTCCACTAGATATAAAATGTATTAAGGGTGGATTGAAAATTTTAGGAGTTAAATAGAAATTTAAAGAATAAATAAATTAAAAATTTAATAATTATAAATAATAGTACTTTTGTAAAGGAGATAAAAATGATAGCCTTTATTTATTTATGTATATTATTATTTATAATTATTTTTTCAGTATACCTAATATATTTAAGTTCTAATAAGTGTCCATCAAAGATACGAAAATTTTATTTAGTAAGCTTATTGATAATTGTAGTGAGGTATTTGTCATTACTTTCTTTATGGTTAATACAACGTCAAAGAATAATTTACTTTATTAAAGTATTAACACAGTTAAGTTTAGTAGGAATGCCACTTTTAGTATTAGCAGCTATTTATATATTTTTGAGGGATGAAAATAGAAGTTTTAATTATAATTATACTTTTATGATTTTATTATTTTTAGTATACGTTGTAATAAATATATTTTATAAGTTAGATATAAGAGTAGATAGTATATTTGGATTTATAGTAAGTTATAGAGAAATTTTAATTCCAAGTTTAATTTACTTAATATTAATTTCTTCATTTGTAGTTATAAGCTTGTTATTTATTGATAAGCCATATAGTAATACTAATGGAATGAAATTACTTTTAGTATCATTAATAATTACAGTTATAGAATTTGTAATATTTTTAGGGGGAATAAGGATTTTTCCTTACCCATTACTGGGAGAAATATGCATTTTAGGATGTTCATATAAGGCTATAACAACATTTAAAATTAAAAAATAAAAATTAATAAATAAATATTGTTTTTAGAGTATTGCCTTTTAGTGGGTTGTTAATATAATATTAATATAGAATGCCCAATAAAGGGCATTTTTATTGCAAATTTGTTGTTAAATTTACACTAAATAATTTTTGAAAATAACGGTGGTGAGATTAAATGGAGGGTGTCCCTCAGAGTATTAATTTAAGAAAATTGAATATAAGAAATAGTAGAGGGGAAACTCAGATTTAAATCAAATATCTCCTCTATTAATTGAGGAGGAATTTTTATGCAAAGATTATCTGTTTTTTTATTTACTAGCATATTAGGAAAGAAGATGTATGATGAATTTGATGATGTGCTTGGTGAATTAAAAGATATATATGTAACAACGGAGCAAGGATATCCTAGAGTTATTGGATACAAAGTTAAGCGTGATGGAATAACTTTTCATTATGAGTTTAGAAGTATAATGTTTTACAATGTAGACAATAAAGTTAAAATAATGACACGTGGTAGTAAGGAAATACTTCCAAGAACCTATTCTTATTTATTATCTAGGAATTTATTAGATAAGAAAATTGTAGATATCAATGGAAAGCAAGTTGTTAGAGTTGATGATTTAAGAATTGCAGAAATTGCAGGTGAATATAGAGTAATTGCAGTTGAAACAGGGCCTCTTGCTAAGTTTAGAAGAATGAACTGTCCAGGGTTAGGAAAGTTTGTATATAAAGTTTTAAATAAGGATTTTGAAGATAAAGTTATTATGTGGGATGACGTTGAATCTTTAGAAATGGTTAATAAAAATCTTCAAATAGCAGTTCCATATAAAAAACTATCAACATTGCATCCAGCAGATTTAGCAGATATATTAGAAAATCTTGATGCAAGTTCAAGAAAACAAATTTTTGAATCCCTAGATGAAGATTTGGCAGCGGATACTTTAGAAGAAATTGAACCAGAATATAAAAGTAGTATCATAAAGGATTTAAGTGAGGCTAAAGCAGTTGAAGTTTTAGAAAACATGCCTAATGATGAAATTGCAGATATATTAGATGAATTAGATGATGAGGAAAGAGAAAAAATACTTGTTAACTTAGAAACAGAGGATGCGGAAGAAGTAAAAGAACTTCTTAAATATGAGGATGAAACAGTAGGTAGTATAATGAGTAAGGATTTTATTTCTTTTAATTTAGATATTACAATTGGAGAAATAATAGATATTTTAAGGGAAAGTAATCCAGAAGATGAAGAATTAAACTCAATATTCATTAAAGATGAAGAAGAAAAAGTAATTGGTATCATAGAATTAAAAGATTTAATTTTAAATGATAGTAAATTAAAAGTAAAAGAAATAATGGATGAAAATATAAATATACTTAAGCATAATGAAGCTATTAATGAAGCTATTGAAATAGCTGCTAAATATGATTTATTGGCAATACCGGTTGTTGATAATAATGATGTGTTAATTGGAGTTGTAAATACTCATGATTTAATAGATGAAGTTTTATATCCTATGTGGAAAAAGAAAAATAAGTAAAAAAATTGAAATTAGTTGTTGACTTTTTTTATCATAAGAATATAATAAAAATATAAAGTTTAGTTAAATACTCGGAATTAAAACTATGAAAAAGGAAAGTAGTATAAGCGAAGGTTACAGAGAGAAAAGGATGCTGAGAACTTTTTGCTGGTAATTTATCTAATGTCTAGCTACTGTAAAACTTCTAAGAAGTTAACATTAGCACAATCCTAGATAAGTTCCTCTAAGCTTATATTGAAGCTAAGATTCACTTATATGAAGTGCCCTTTGGAGTTTATGCCTGAAATAATAGTAAGGTTTTACGGTAGCACCCGTTATAGTGATCAGGTATTATATTGTACCGTAGAATGAGTGAAATCATTATTGTTATGATGGTTTAATTAGAGTGGAACCGCGAATATACTTCGTCTCTATATATAGAGACGAAGTTTTTTTATATAAAAATATAAAAAAATAAATTTTGGAGGTATAGATATGATTTATGATGGAGCAATTGAATTAATAGGAAGAACACCAATATTAAAGTTAACAAAGATGGTAGATAAAAATAGTGCGGATGTATATGTAAAGTTAGAAAAATTTAATCCAGGTGGAAGTGTAAAAGATAGAGCAGCTCTTGGGATGATTGAAAAGGCAGAAGAAGCAGGAATTTTAAAAGAAGGATCTGTAATTGTTGAACCTACAAGTGGGAATACTGGTATTGCTTTAGCTATGATAGGAAGAGTTAAGGGCTATAAGGTTATAATAGTTATGCCAGAAACTATGAGTAAAGAAAGAAGAGATTTAATTAAAGCATATGGTGCGGAGCTTGTATTAACAGAAGGAGCTAAGGGAATGAAGGGAGCTATAGAAAAAGCAACTGAAATGGTAAATGAATATGGATATTTTATGCCACAACAATTTGAGAATATAGCTAACCCTGAAAAGCATTATGCTACAACAGCTCAAGAAATTTATGAAGATATTAATGATTTAGATGTATTTGTAGCAGGCGTAGGAACAGGTGGAACTGTATCAGGTATAGGGAAAAATTTAAAGGGAAAAATAGATGGTATAGAAATTGTTGCAGTTGAGCCAAGTAATTCACAAGTACTTTCAGGTAAGAATCCAGGGCCACATAAAATACAAGGTATTGGAGCAGGATTTATACCAGGAAACTATAAAGGGGAATATGTTGATAAGGTAGTTGCTGTTACTGATAATAATGCAATAGAGACAGCAGTGAATTTTGCTAAGCAAGAAGGTATCTTAATAGGAATATCATCAGGTGCAGCAATTTATGCAGCTATAGAAATAGCTAAGAAGCTTGGTAAAGGAAAAAAGGTTTTAGCTATAGCTCCAGATGGAGGAGAAAAGTATATTTCAATGGGAATATACGAATAAAATTACTAAATAGATAAAGAGTGAGGAGTTAGAAGTTAGTAGTTAATGAATAAATTCAGATAGGAATTTCATGCTTAACTACTAACTAAAAACTATTAACTATTAAAAAGGAGGAGTAGGTTTGTTTAAAAATTTGAAATATGATTTAAATAGAGTTATGGAGAATGATCCTGCTGCTAGAAGTAGGGTTGAGGTATTTTTACTTTATCCTACCATTCATGCATTAATTGCATATAGGATAGCTCATTTATTATATACTAAAAGATTATTCTTTTTAGCTAGACTTATATCACAGGTATCAAGATTTTTTACTGGAATAGAGATACATCCAGGAGCTAAGATTGGTAAGGGGTTAGTTATAGACCATGGAATGGGAGTAGTAATTGGTGAAACAGCAGAGATTGGGGAAAATGTATTGTTATATCATGGAGTAACCTTAGGTGGTACTGGAAAGGATAAAGGAAAGAGGCATCCAACATTAGGTGACAATGTTATAATAGGAGCTGGAGCTAAGGTGCTTGGCCCAATATATATAGGAAGTAATTCTAAAATTGGTGCTAATTCTGTAGTTTTGAAAGATGTTCCAGAAGGGGCTACAGCAGTTGGTATTCCTGCTAAAAATATAATAAGGGTTCAAGAAGATGTAGCTGATATAATAGAAATAGAAGATTATAGAGGAACAAGCAAAGAAATTTATAATAACATGGTGATTTAATTTATGATTAAAGAAGATATAATAAAGTACTGTAATTCATTAGAGCTAGACACTGTCGGATTTATTAAATGCAGAAGGTTTGATGAACTAATAGAATTTTATAATTATAGAAAAGAAATGGCTTTGGAAAATGAATTTGAAGAGGCTGATATAGAAAAAAGGGTAAATCCAATGTGGTATATGGAAGAGGGAAAAACTATTATTTCAATAGCTTTTCCCTATCTTTGGGTTGAAAATAATATAGAAAATGGTTTTTCTAAATATACTAAGGGATTTGATTATCACAGAGTAGTAAAAAAATATCTAGATAGAATTTGTGACTTTATTAAAAGTAATGGGGGAGAGGCTATTTCTTTTGTAGATAGTAATACATTACCTGAGAGATATATTGCATATTTATCTGGTGTTGGATTCATTGGTAGAAATAATATGATTATAACTGAAAAGTATGGATCTTATGTTTTTTTAGGTGAGATAATTACTGATTTAGAGTTAGCTGATGATGATGTAAGAAGATTTGAAAATATAAAGAAATATAAAGAGTGTGGAAAATGCACTAGATGCTATAAAGAATGCCCAACAAACTCTATTAATATAAATAGAATTAATCCTAATATATGTTCATCATATATAACCCAAAAAAAAGAATTAAGTGATGTAGAGATAAAGCTATTAAAGAATAATGTATTTGGGTGTGATATATGTCAAAATATATGTCCCTATAATGAATCAATAAAATTTTCAAAGCTTGAAGAATTCAAACCACTAGAATTTATGTGTAATTTGAGTAGTGATATTTATGCTGATATGAATAATAAATTTTTTAAAGATAATATTTCTAAAACATCTTGTGGATGGAGAGGAAAAAATGTTATTAAAAGAAATGCTATAATAAAGTTACATAATGAGGGTGAAGATATATCTAGATATAGAGGAGATTCACCTTATATAAATGAATATATAGATAGATTAAAATAAGTTAATTGTTTTAAAGGGATATATAAAATATAATGTGTATGTGCATATTATACTCAAGGGGGTAATTAATATGATGTCAAAAAGTGTGGCAAGACTTATAAAGCTGTTGCCAGAAAAATTAGTTGTAAAAATAGCAAGAAATAAGATAGATGGGTATTTAAAAAAATATGCAAGAATAAATATAAGTGGATATGAAAATATTAAAAGAGCTGATGGGGCTAAAATATTTATTTGTAACCATTTAAGTAATTCAGATGGATTTATTATAGAAAAGGTATTAAAGGATGATTATGATCCAACTTTTGTTGCTGGTGTTAAACTTTCTAATGATCCGGTTACTAATTTAGGAACTAAAATAGTTAAGAATATTGCGATAAAGCCTAATAGTGCTGATAGAGATGCTATTATGTCTATGATAAATGTATTAAAGGATGGAGAGAATCTTGTTCTTTTTCCGGAAGGGACAAGAAGTAGAAGTGGTAGCATGATAGAGGGAAAAAAAGGAGTATTATTAGTTGCTAGAATGAGTAAAGCAAAGATAGTACCTATTTCATTGTATGGAACTGAAAAGTTATTACCAATTAATAAGAATGGTGATATGGCAGGCGAACAATGGAATGAGGCTGAGATAAATGTAAGAATAGGGGAGTATATAGAGATTCCTAAAAAGAATAAAGATGAATCTAAACATGAATATGATGATAGATGCTTAACTTATATAATGAAGTCAATAGCCAATGGATTGCCAGAGGAATATAGAGGTGTTTATAAATAGTTAGTATTTAAGAAATTAAAAAAATTATAGCTAATTAATAAGTTGAAATATTAGGAATTATGATATTAGTAAAGTGATGATGTTAAAATTTCATTAGGAGGAAAATTAGATGAAACAAAGGACTAAAATTATATTAGAAGAATTAAAAAGATTATATCCAGATGCTAAATGCGAATTAAATCATGAAACTCCTTTTCAGTTATTAGTTGCAACAATTTTATCTGCACAAACTACAGATAAAAAGGTTAATGAAGTAACCGAAAGTTTATTTAGAGATTATCCAGATGTTGATGCATTTCTAACTTTATCTATAAATGAGCTTGAAGCAAGAATAAAACAAATAGGTTTATATAGAAGTAAAGCTAAGAATATATTAATTATGTGTAATCAATTAAAAACTAAGTTTAATGGAGAAGTACCTAAAACTATGGATGAAATAACTAGTTTAGCAGGTGCAGGAAGAAAAACTGCAAATGTTGTTTTGTCTAATGCATTTGGAGTTCCGTCTATTGCTGTTGATACACATGTTTTTAGAGTTTCGAATAGACTCGGACTTGCAGATTCAGATAATGTTTTAGAGGTAGAAAAACAACTTCAAGCAGAACTTCCTAAAAAGGAGTGGAGTTTAGCACATCATTTATTAATATTTCATGGGAGAAGATGCTGTATAGCGAGAAATCCTAAATGTAGTGAGTGTTCACTTACAAATAGATGTGTATATTTTAAGGCTAATAAGTCAAAAAAGAAGTAAAAGTTTTAAAGGTAAATTCATCTAGCCAAATCGAAGATTTGGAGATTCATTTATGATATAATTGAATGTGAAAATATATAGTAATACTTACATAATTACTGAAATTTTAGGAGGATATACATGAAAGTTGGAGTAATAATGGGGGGAATTTCTTCAGAAAGAGAAATTTCACTTAAGAGTGGTAATTCAATAGTAGAAAAAATTGATAAAAACAAGTATGAAGTAGTGCCTGTAGTTATAGATAATAAAGAAGATATAGTGAATAAAGTTAAGGATATAGATTTTGCTTTATTAGCTCTTCATGGAAAATTTGGCGAAGATGGAACAGTTCAATCAGTACTTCAAACTTTAGACATACCTTATTCAGGGTGTGGACCTATAAGTTCAGGTGTATGTATGGATAAAGATTTTACAAAAAGAATATTAAAAGCAAATGATGTTAGAACTGCAAGATGGATAAATGTATCATCTGTAGAAGAAATAGATTATGATAAAATCGAAGAAATGGGATATCCTGTTTTTGTTAAGCCAACAAATGGAGGATCAAGTGTTGCTACATTTAAGATAAAAAGTAAGGATGAGATTCAAGCTGCTGTTGAAGAAGGTTTAAAATGGGACACGGAAGTAATGATAGAAGAGTTTGTTGAAGGTGATGAAATAACATGTCCAGTGTTTGATGGTGAAATGTGGCCTGTTATAGCTATTAAGCCAAAATCAGATTTCTTTGATTATACTCAAAAGTATGCAGCTGATGGAGCAGATGAAATAGTTATTGAATTAGAAGAAGAACTTCATAAAGAAGTTGAAAAAATGGCTTTAGAAACTTATAAGTCTTTAAAGTGCCAAGTATATGCTAGAGTTGATATGATAATTGATAAAAATGGAGTTCCTTATATATTAGAGGTAAATACATTACCAGGAATGACTCCAGCAAGTCTTTTCCCTAAGAGTGCAGCTGCCATAGAAATTAGCTATGCAGGACTTTTAGATAAGATAATAGAAACATCTTTAAAAGTTAAAAGAAGTATTTAATATATGTATTTTAAAACTCAGCGTAAGCTGAGTTTTTTATATAGTTAAAATTATTTTGTTTTAAATGAAACTTTTTAGGTATGTAAATTGTCTAATATTTATAAAGTAATTTAAAATATTGCTTTTCAATATTTTTTGATGTAACCATAACAAAATTTTTAAATATTATATGTAGTAAGGAGAATTTTTTATTGGAGGGCTTTATGCAAAATAGAAGTGACAAAAGTCTTTTTGGTATAGATATTAATGAATATACACAAAATGTAGACTTTACAGTTCTAGCAACAACTATAGACTTTTTATACCTAAGATCATCAGGCTCAGCAACAGGAAGATTTAGAGTAGATAAAAAATTTTTGCAGTTTGCTAGACAAGCAAGAAATTTTAGAATACCTGTTGGAGCATATCATTTTGGCGTTCCTAGTTCAGACTTAACTACAGCAGATTCACAATGTGATGATTTTATTAATATACTTCAGGAGGGGTTTGGTCAAAGGGACTATGGAGATTTGTTTCCAGTTTTAGATGTTGAAACTCCTACAGATAAGTCAATTTCTACATCTACCTTAATTAATTGGATAGATAGGTTTAGAAAGAGATTTGAGAAAAAAACAAGAAGAAGATTAATGCTTTATACTGGTGTATTTTTTGTTGAAATGTATGATAACTTTTTTATACAAGGTAGAGGATATCCTTTAAAAAATATGATTTTATGGATTGCCCATTATACTGCAATTGCAGGAAATGCTCCTGTTCCACCAGATGTAGGTGGATGGACTAGGTGGAGAATATGGCAATATAGTGAAAGTGCAAATGTTGCAGGTGTTGGAAATCCAGTTGATGCAAATTGGGGGCCTGATAGCATAGACTTATTAACTCAGCCTAGAAATGTAACAGGACTTACTGTTAATAGAAAAGGAAATGTTTTAAATATTAGTTGGAAGAAGAATACCGATACAGATTTATTAGGATATAATATTTTTGCTAATAATTACTGGATAGGAACAGTAGATGCTGACGATACTAGCTTTTCAATTAATATAAATCAATTACCTTTTGAAGTTAAAGGAACTGTAAAGATTAGTATAGAGGCATTTGATAATGATGGTGAAACATCTAAGAAGAGAAGTAGCTTTACAATATAAAATAAAAGAGTAATATAGAATAGCTTTATATTTATATGTTAAATATACCATATAAAAAATAAATTATATGTAATAATATAAGGCTATTCTTATTATACTAAGATTATAGTTATTAAGTGGTATGATTTTATTAATTGTATAAAATTAAATAATAGAATATAATTAGAACATAATGCAATTATAGCAATTATATATAAAATTTTGGGAGGCGTGGAACTGTGAGCAATGAAAAATCTAATGATAGTAAAAGCGGGAAAGCTATGTCTAAAAATAAAAAATTAATAATTATAATATCTACTATTATAATATTAATTGCTGGTATAACTTTTGGATATTTTACTAGTATAAAAAACAAAGTAGATTCATGGGCTGATAAAATATATCCTGGGGTACAAGCTTATGGTATAGATTTAGGTGGCAAAACTAAAGAAGAGGCAGTAAACATAATAAATGAACAGTTACTTCCTTTAATAGGGGATAAAGTAATAACAGTAACTGTTGGTGATAAATCTTTTGAATTAAAATATTCCGATATCAGTCCGTCAGTAAGTGCAGATGAAACTGTAGAACAAGCATTAGATTATGGAAAAGATAAGAAGATGCTTGAAAAGAAACAAATGATAGAAGATGGTGTTGATTATAAGGTTGATACTGTATTAAGCTATGATGAAGAAAAAATTAAAGAATTTGCAAATAGTGTAAGTGATCAAGTTAAAGTTGATGCCATTGATGCTAAAATATCAATTAATGGTACAAATATTTCTATTACGCCAGAAACTATAGGAAAGAATATAAATATAGATGAGTTATGCAATAAAATAAAAGAGTGTGTAGATCCAAATCCTGAAAAGGTTGAAAGTGTAACTGTAGATTTACAAGATTACTCTCCAAGAATAACTGCAGCTGATTTAAATAAGATTGATGGAATAATGTCATCATATTCTACTTCATTTAGTACTGGGGATTCAGGAAGAGTAGAAAACTTAAGAATTGCAAGTGGATATATTAATGGAACATTATTAATGCCAGGCGATGAATTTAGCTATAATAATACAATAGGTGAAACAACTCCAGAAAGAGGATATAAAGAAGCAAATACATATGTTGGATCAAAAATAGTTCCTGGATATGGAGGCGGAGTATGCCAAGTATCAAGTACTCTTTATAGAGCTGTTATACAAGCTAATATAAGATCAACTGAAAGACGTAATCACTCAATGACAGTTGGTTATGCAAAGCCAGGATTAGATGCCACTGTTGCAGCTGGATATATAGATTATAAATTTGTAAATACATATGATTTCCCAATATACATTCAAGGATATTTATCTGGAAATAATGTAGTTTTTAATATTTTTGGTAATAAAGAAGCAATGGGTGGAAAAACTTATCAGCTTGTTAATGAAATATTAGAAACTTATAATTATAAAACAGAAGAAGTACAAGACCCTACATTACCAGAAGGAACAAGAGTAGTAACATCATCTGGAGCTAATGGATGTAAGGCTAGTGGATATTTAGTTACTTATGAAAATGGAGTTCAAGTAAATAAGGAGCTTATATCAACAGATGTATATTCAACTAGAAATCAAATTGTTAGTGTTGGAACTAAAAAAGTAGAAACACCTAGTGTGCCTACTCCGGAAGAAACAACACCGGAACAAGAAGCGCCTGCTGCTTAGGTATAAAAATAGTTATTTAATAGGGATGTATCAAAATAGATAATTGAGCAATATAGTTATTTTGCTTAATAACAATTTGATATGTCCCTATTTTATAAGAAATATAATTATTATTTATAAACCATAATTTTCAATAATAAAGTATAAAATACATTATTAAATTAAAAATTAACAAAATGTAAAATGCTTTGACTATTAAAAAACTATATAGTATGATTGAAGATATATAAATAGTGTAAAGTAAGGTGTATAGCATCTTACTTTTTATTTTGGAGGGTGAATTCATTGAATTTAAATATAGTTTTATATCAACCAGAAATACCACAAAATACTGGAAATATAGCGAGAACTTGCGTTTTAACTGACTCAACTCTTCATTTAATAAAGCCGTTAGGATTTAGTATTGATGATAAAGCCGTTAGAAGATCAGGTTTAGATTACTGGAAGGACTTGAAGTTAGAAGTTCATGAATCTTATGAAGAATTTATGGCTAAGTACGGAGACAGAAGAATATTTTTATCTACTACACATGGTGGAAATATATATTCAGAAGAAAAATTTCAAAATGGAGATTTTATAATGTTTGGAAGGGAATCATCAGGGGTTCCAGAAGATGTACATAATGCACATAAAGGAATAAGAGTACCTATGGTACAAACAAGTACAAGAAGTTTAAATTTATCAAACACAGTAGCTATTATAGCATATGAAGTTTTAAAGCAGATAGGATTTCCGAATATGAAATAAAAAATAGGAGGTACTTTTATGGAAAAAATCAAGATTATTACTGATAGTACTTTAGATTTACCATCAGATCTTATAAAAGAGAAGAATATAGAAGTTTTACCGTTATTAATTAACTTTGGTGAAGAAAGTTATTTAGATGGAGTAGAAATAAATACTAAAGAGATGTTAGAGAAAATAAAAAAGGATAATGTACTTCCGACTACAGCTCAAGTAACACCAAATAGATTTGAAGAAGTATTTAAAAAGTACCTAGATGAAGGATATAAAATTGTTACTTTAGTATTATCGTCAGAGATGAGTGGAACATACCAATCAGCATGTATAGCTAAAAATATGTTAGAAACTGATGATATAGTAGTTATTGATTCTAGAAATGTAACATCAGGTTTAGGAATTTTAGCATTAAAAGCTTGTGAATTCAGAGATAATGGTGATAGTATATTTGAAATAGAAGAAAAAATTAAAAATATAATTCCTAAGGTAAAAAGTTCATTAAGCTTTGAATCTCTAGAGAACCTAGTAAGAGGTGGAAGACTTTCTAAAACAGCTGGTACTATAGGAAGTGTTTTAGGATTAAGACTTATTTTAGAAGTTAAAGATGGCCAAATGGCAGTTAAAGATAAAGTAAGAGGAAGCAAAAAAGCTTTAAAGAAAGTAATTTCTGATTTTGAAAGCGCAAATGTTGATTTTGACTCACCAATAGTTATTGATGAAATTTTAAATGATGAAATATTTGAGGGACTTAAAAAATATTGTGAAGAGAAAAATATAAATTATGTTCATGGAATTGTTGGATGTACAGTAGGTATACATTCAGGAGTTGGAGCATGTGGGTTTTTCTTTGTTGAAAAATAGAGAGTTAGATAGTAAGTAATAGTTTTATTACTTACTATTTTTTTATATATAAAGTTATATTATACCTATAAAGTTATAAATAACATTAGATGGAATAAAAAAATGAGCTCTATTTTGTAATATATCGATAAAAATAGCACAAAATATTATAGAAAAAATTAAAGTGAAATTTTAAATGTGTAATAAAAAGCTATATATATATTTAAATATTCAAAATAAATGAATTTTATTAAGTATATAAATGAAAAAATAGTAAAAATAAAAAAAATATAAAAAAATTACTAGAAAGACTTTTAAAATTTATATATCTGTTTTATAATAATAGATGTGGGACATAAAAGTCATTGCTGGGACATTTTTTGTCCAAAGGAGGGTCTGTAGTGCAGGAAATATTAGATTTGCAAAGAAAGATAGTTCCTGAGCTGGTGGAAGTCCTAGAAAAACGCTACAATGTTTTAAGGACAATTTTCTATAACCAACCTATTGGAAGAAGAATGCTTGCAAGTGAACTTAATCTTGGCGAAAGAATAGTCAGAAATGAAATTGATTTATTGAAATCACAAAACTTAATAGAAATTAATACCCCAGGTATGACAGTAACTAAAGATGGACAAAATGTCCTAGAAGGGTTAAAGGAGTTCATACATCAAATAAAGGGTTTAAATGATATTGAGAAAAGTATTAAGTCAGTTTTGGGATTAAAAGATGTTGTTATAGTTCCAGGAAATGTTGAAGATAATCCTTCAACACTTAAGGAATTAGGAAAAGCAGCAGCAAATTGTGTGAAAAATATAATAAAAGATAATGATATAATCGCCATTACTGGAGGAAGCACAATTAAAGAAGTTGTTGAAGCATTTCCAAAAGTAAATAATGTTTCCGATATTCTTGTTATTCCAGCTAGAGGCGGAATGGGAAGAAAAGTTGAAAGTCAAGCTAATTATTTAGCTGCAGCATTAGCTAATAAGGTTGATGGTAGCTATAAATTATTACATATTCCTGAAAATGTTAGTTCAAGGGTGTTAGAAGGACTTCTTAAAGAAAAACAAATAAAAGAAGTTATAGATAATATTCACAATGCTGATATTTTAATTTATGGAATAGGTAATGCAATTCATATGGCTAAAAAGCGTGGATTGTCAGAGGAGTATATAAATAAGCTTGAAGAACTAGGAGCTGTAGGAGAAGCATTTGGGTGTTATTTTAATAAATATTCTCAAGTAGTTTCAGAAAATACTCCAATCGGAATTAATATTAATGATGCAAAAAAAATTAATACGCATATTGCGGTAGCTGCAGGAGAAAATAAAGTAGAAGCTATAATTGCAACAGAAATGAATAATTCTAATGCTATTTTAGTTACTGATGAAGCTGCAGGAAGAAAGATTGCAGAATTAATTAAAACCAATTAATTTGATTTAAAATTTAATTTTAAATATATAATATCTATTTTTAGGAGGTAATTGTAATGGTAAGAGTTGCAATAAACGGATTTGGACGTATAGGACGTCTTGCATTTAGACAAATGTTTGGAGCAGAAGGGTATGAAATAGTTGCTATCAACGATTTAACAAGCCCAAAAATGTTAGCTCATTTATTAAAATATGATTCAGCACAAGGAAGATACGCTTTAGGTGATACAGTTGTTGCTGGAGAAAATTCTATCACAGTTGATGGAAAAGAAGTAAGAATATATGCTGAAGCTGACGCTTCTAAATTACCATGGGGAGAAATTGGTGTTGACGTAGTTTTAGAATGTACTGGATTCTACGTATCAAAAGCTAAATCTCAAGCTCACATCGAAGCAGGTGCTAAGAAAGTTGTTATATCAGCTCCAGCTGGAAACGACCTTCCAACAGTTGTATTCAACGTAAACCAAGATATATTAACTGCTGAAGATAACATAATCTCAGCTGCATCTTGTACTACAAACTGCTTAGCTCCAATGGCTCAAGCTTTAAATAACTATGCTGAAATCCAATCAGGAATAATGTCAACTATCCACGCTTACACTGGAGACCAAATGATCTTAGATGGTCCTCAAAGAAAAGGTGATTTAAGAAGAGCTAGAGCTGGAGCTGTTAACATAGTTCCTAACTCAACTGGAGCTGCTAAAGCTATCGGATTAGTTATTCCAGAATTAAACGGAAAATTAATCGGTTCTGCACAAAGAGTACCAGTTCCAACTGGATCATCAACTATATTAGTTGCTGTAGTTAAGGGTGAAAATGTAACTGTAGAAGGAATCAACGCTGCTATGAAAGCTGCTTCAAACGAATCATTCGGTTACACTGAAGAAGAATTAGTTTCTTCAGACATCGTAGGAATCAAATTCGGTTCATTATTCGATGCAACTCAAACAATGGTATCTGAAATCGGAGAAGGATTATACCAAGTTCAAGTTGTTTCATGGTATGACAACGAAAACTCATACACTAGCCAAATGGTTAGAACTATTAAATACTTCGCTGAATTAGCTTAATTTTAATAGATAATTATATACGGATTTAGATGCTTATAAAAGCACTCTTATAAGATCCTAAAACGGGTCCGGTCTCTAAGGCATACTTATAAGACCGGGCCTCTTTTAAAATTATAAATAAACTATGAAAAAAATTATGAGGTGAAAAGAATGAGCTTTAATAAGAAAACAATTGAAGATATTCAAGTTAACGGTAAAAGAGTTTTAGTAAGATGTGACTTTAACGTACCATTAAAAGAAGGCGTTATCACTGACGAAAATAGATTAGTAGGAGCTCTTCCAACAATCAAATACTTAGTTGAAAATGGAGCTAAAGTTATACTTTGCTCACACCTAGGAAAAGATGCTTCTAAGACTTTAGCACCAGTTGCTGTAAGATTAAGCGAAATGTTAGGTAAAGAAGTTGTTTTCGCTAGAGACGAAGAAGTTGTTGGAGAAAACGCTAGAAAAGCTGTTGCTGATATGAAAGACGGAGACGTTGTATTATTAGAAAACACTAGATGCAGAAAAGAAGAAACTAAGAACGGAGAAGAATTATCTAAAGAATTAGCTTCTTTATGTGATATCTACGTTAATGATGCATTCGGAACTGCTCACAGAGCTCACTCTTCAACTGAAGGTGTTACTAAGTTTGTAGATACAGCTGTATGCGGATACTTAATCCAAAAAGAATTAAAGTTCTTAGGAGAAGCTGTAAACAACCCAGTTAGACCTTTCGTTGCTATATTAGGTGGATCAAAGGTTTCTGATAAAATTGCTGTTATCAACAACTTATTAGAAAAAGTTGATACAATCATCATCGGTGGAGGAATGGCTTACACATTCTTAAAAGCTCAAGGATACGAAATCGGAACTTCTTTATGTGAAGACGATAGAATGGACTACGCTAAGGAAATGATCGCTAAAGCAGAAGCTAACGGTGTTAAATTCTTATTACCAGTAGACCACAGAATTGCTGATGGATTCAAGGATGTTGAAGCTACAGTTACTGAAGATCAAAACATTCCAGCTGGATTCATGGGATTAGATATCGGACCGAAGACAGAAGCTATCTATGCTGAAGCTATTAAAGATGCTAAGACTGTTATCTGGAATGGACCAATGGGAGTATTCGAATTCGAAAACTTCAACAAAGGAACAATTGCAGTTGCTAAAGCTATGGCTGATGCAGATGCTACAACAGTTATTGGTGGAGGAGACTCAGCTGCTGCTGTTAACATCTTAGGATTCGGAGACAAAATGACTCACATCTCTACAGGTGGTGGAGCTTCATTAGAATTCTTAGAAGGTAAAACATTACCAGGAATCGCTGCTTTAAACGATAAGTAAGAACCGTTGATAATTAAGATAGAAAGTCAGTTAGCTCTGACTTTCTAAAATCATTAATAAAATATAATCAAGAATTAAGTATAAAAGATCAAGAATTAAAGGAAAAACTTTTAAGGTAGATTTTGAAATTAAATTTTTAGAAACTACGGATGTAGTTTCTTCCAATATTCTTAACTTTTAACTCTTAACTCTTAACTAAAATTATGAGGTGAATAGAATGAGAAAAGCTATTATTGCTGGAAACTGGAAGATGCATTACACTCCAGAAGAAGCTGTTAATGTTATAAATGAATTAAAACCATTAGTAAAGGATGCTACTTGTGATGTAGTAGTTTGTCCTACTTTTGTTTGTTTAGATGCTGTATTAAAAGCAGTTGAAGGATCAAACATCAAAGTTGCTGCTCAAAACATGCACTTTGAAGAAAAGGGAGCTTTCACTGGTGAAATCGCTCCAAGAATGTTAGAAGCTATGGGTGTAGATTACGTAGTTTTAGGACACAGTGAAAGAAGAGAAATGTTCAATGAAACTGATGAAGCTTTAAACAAAAAAGTTAAAGCTACTTTTGCTCATAACATGACTCCAATCCTTTGTTGTGGAGAAACTTTAGAACAAAGAGAAAACGGAACAACTAATGAAGTTGTTGGAGCTCAAATCAAAGCTGATTTAGAAGGTTTATCACCAGAATTAGCAGAAAAAGTTGTTATAGCTTACGAACCAATCTGGGCTATCGGAACTGGTAAAACTGCTACTGATGAGCAAGCTAACGAAACAATAATGGCTGTAAGAGGCGTTGTTGCTGAAATGTTCGGTAAAGAAGTTGCTGATAAAGTAAGAATTCAATACGGTGGATCAGTTAAGCCTGGAACTATAAAAGCTCAAATGGCTCAATCTGATATCGATGGTGCTTTAGTTGGTGGAGCTAGCTTAGTTGCTGCTGATTTTGCTCAAATCGTAAACTACTAAAATTTTTTAAAATAGACTTAAACTTATAATATATAGTTTAAGTCTATTTTTTTATTGCGAAATTTTTTGGTAAATGTTTACACAAAAAATATACTCCTGGTATAATTGTTAAAAAAAGGTTGTTTACATAATTATTATAAAGGAGGGGACATTTTTTTATATTATAAATATAAAGTAATAGGGGGAGTATAAAAAATGAAAAGATTAACTAGTTTAATATTAGCAACTACTTTAAGTATTGGTCTATTTAATACTGTAGCTATAAGGGTTAGTGCTAGGGGGAATGATACAAATATTCAAGTAGAAAAGAATTATGAAATATATCCATTACCACAAAATGAGGTATATTTAGGTTCTGATTTTAGAATTACAGATGAAGTTAACATAGTATTAGAAGATGGGATTGATGAATCTACTAGAAATTTTATTGTTGAAATCTTAGCTAATAATGGTATTAATAATACTTTTTCTAAAGAAGTGGTTGATAATAAAACTAATATTATTATTGGAGTAAGGGGATCTGCCGGATATGTAGATAATTATTTTAATGAAAATATAGAATATAATCAAGAAATATTTTTAGAAGAAGATGCTTATGTTTTAAAGGTAGATAATAGTTTGAAGGAAAATGGTGTAATTGCAATATTAGGTGATACAACAGATTCTGCATATTATGGTATAGCAACTTTAAAAATGATTTTTAATCAAATAGAAAATAATCAAATAGAAAATGTTATGTATGAAGATTTTGCAGATGCTAAATGGAGAGGATTTATTGAAGGTTTTTATGGTTATCCTTGGTCGAATGAAGATAGAAAGAGTTTAATGGAGTTTGGTGGAAACTTTAAAATGAATTCATATATATTTGCGCCTAAGGATGACCCTTATCATAATAGACAATGGAGAGAACTATATCCAGAAGATAAGCTAGCTGAAATAAAAGAATTAGTAGATGTAGGACACAAGAGTAAAACACAATTTATTTGGGCAATTCATCCAGGCTTTAATATGATTAATTGGAATGATTATGATAATGAACTTCAAACATTATTAAACAAATTAGAACAATTATATGATATCGGAGTGAGACAATTTGGATTATTTATGGATGATATAAGTACTGATCAATCATTAGCTGATAAAGAGTGGCATGTAAGACTTGTGACAGATGTAGCTAATTGGGTTAATGAAAAGGGTGATTGTTATTCATTAGTATATTGTCCACCATATTATAATCAGGCATGGACTGGAGAGAAGGGTAAGCCATATTTACGAGCATTAGCAAATGTTCCAGAGAATGTTGAAATAATGTGGACTGGAGTAGATGTTTGTGGTCAAGTAGTTGAGTCAGAAATGCAATGGCCAAAAGATATAATAGGAAGAGATACTTATATGTGGCTTAATTGGCCAGTTAATGGACATAACTCAGCACGATTAATGCTTGGAAAGGGAGAGGTTATGAATCCTGGAGTTCATAATATTTCAGGAATAGTAACTAATCCATTAGAATATGCAGAATTATCAAAGACAGCTATATTTGCTATTGCAGATTATACATGGAATACTGACGAATTTAATGATGATAAAAGCTGGGAGGATTCATTTAAATATATAAATCCAGAAGTAGCAGAAGAATTCCATACTATAGCTTCTCATTTAAGTGATCCATCTCCAAGTAATAGAAATTTAGTTTTAGAAGAGTCAGAATATATAAAAGAAGATTTAGAGTTGTTTTTAAATAATTATAATAGTGGAGAAGAGATTAGTGAGGTAGGAAGTAGATTAATTTATGAATTTGATAAGATATTGGAGGCAATTGTAGTATTTAATTCAGAAAAAAATTTAAATGAAAAAATGAAGAGTGAAATAAAGCCTTGGTTAGGATCTTTAGAATATATAGTAAAGGCATGTAAAGCATCAGTTAATAGTGCTATTGCAATTAGAGAATCTAATCTTGATGTAGCATGGACAGAATTATCAAATGCTACAGTTTTCAAACAAACATCTCAAACTTTTACAACTAAAAAGTTAAATTATCCAGATGTTGTTGTTGAAAGTGGAGCAAAGAGATTAATTCCATTTGCAAATGAGTTAATAAGTAGTTTAGATTCAAAAATATATATGGAAATGGATCCACAAGCAAGTAGTAGAATACCAATGTCTTCATATAAATCAAATGAATTAGATTTAATAGTTGATGGAGATGAAGAAACATATGCTTATTTTAAAACTCTACAAAAAGTAGGAGATTGGTATGGAGTTGATTTAGGAAAAGTTATTGATGTTAATAATATAGAAATTGTTCAAGGAAGAAATGATACTGATCATGATAGATTTCATAAGGGTATTTTAGAATATTCAGAGGATGGGGAGCATTGGTCAGCTATCGGTGAGGAAAGAACAGACTCTAGAATAGTAGAAAATAATTTATCTATAAAAGCAAGATATATAAGATATAGAGCAACAATTGCAGGAGTACCAGGTGGAAAGCCAGATTTATGGACTGCAGTAAGAGAAATAAAAATAAATAAAGAGGAAAATAAACCAGTTTTATTTACTAATGCTAAAGAGCTAGAAGATACTGAAATTATTATATCGGAGTCAAAAGCAGAAATATTAAATAAATCAAATATTACATTAAAAACAAATGAATATTTAGGATTTAAGTTAACTGGAATAGAAAGAATTGCTGATATAATATGTGAAGCTTCATCAGAAAATCTAACTATAGAAACTTCTATTAATGGAGTTGAATGGAGTGAAGCCGCTGATATAAATGAAGCAAGATATATTAGAGTGATAAACAAAGAAAGTAATGATATAACATTTGATTTAAATAAATTATCAGTTACTCTTAATAAGTTTCAACATGTAAAAATTACTCATAATTATGGAAGTATATATAGTGGAAATATAGAAAGTATTTTTGATAAAAAGCTAGAAAGTAAGGTTTGGTTTGGTTCAGCGCAGGGAAAAGATAAATATGTACAAGTAGACTTAGGTGGAGTAGTTGATATCGACAAGATAGATTTAGTAATAGGAGATTCTGAAAAGGATTATTTTAGAAATGGAAACTTAGAAGTATCTTTAGATGGAGAAACATGGGAAGTTATAGATGAAATAACAGGTGAAAGTAGAGAGGCTAATTTCCCAACACTTAAAGCTCCTTATAGATATAGAACTATGGAAGGCATTAATAAAAGAGCTAGATATATTAGATTAATATCAAAAAATAATAGTAATGCATGGTTAGCATTAAATGAAATACTAATAAATGAAGGTATTAATATAGATACAAATACAAATTTATCATTAATAGCTAAACCAGAAGGTGAATTAAGTAATAATTCTGAAACTGTAATAGATAAAAAATTATCTACATTCTATACACCTGCTGGAGAAGAGTTAGAGGGTGAATTATTATATAGGCTTTCTGATTACAGTGAAGTTGGTGAATTGATTATTTTACAAGGACCAACAGGTATTTCAAATGCAAGTGTTGAAATAAGAGATTTAGATGGATGGCATGAGATTGGAGCTTTATCTAATTCTTATAATTATTTTGATACTAGTAATTTAAATAATGTTTTAGATATTAAGTTTACATGGAATGGTGTTAAACTAATTATAAATGAAATAATAACAGTAAAGAAATCAAGTGAAAATATACCAGATGAAAAGCCTGATGAAGTAATAAATAAGGATGAATTAAAGGCAATTATAGAAAGTGCCAAGAGTATAGTTGAAAATGAAGCTGATAAGTATACAAAGGAAACTATAGATTCATTGAAGGAAGCAATAAATATTGCAGAAGAAGTTTTAATAAATGATGAAGCAACTCAAGAACAAATAGATGTTGCTAAAGAAGCAGTAGAAGTTGCTATTTCACAATTAGAAGAAAATGATAATAAACCAGAAGAGATAAATAAATTAGCATTAAGAATTAATATTGATTATGCTGAAGAACTAAAGGAAAGTGGTGCTCTTGAGGGAGTTGTACCAGTTGTAATTAAAAGCTTTAATAAGGCTTTAGAAGAAGCTTATATAGTATATAATAATGAGTTTGCTACTCAAACTGAAGTAGATGAAGCATTTAATAATTTAGCAGAAGCAATTCATATGCTTGAATTTAAGCAAGGTGATAAATCAGAATTAGAAAACTTAATTAATTCAGCTAACGCTTTAAATAGAAATGATTATACTGATGAGAGTTGGTTGAATTTAGAGTCTATACTTGAAGAAGCAAATAAGGTGCTAATAGATGACAATGCAATGCAAGAAGAGATAAATGAAATGACTGAGAATTTGAAACAAGCTATTAAAAATCTAGAGGAAGCTAATAAGATAGATAAATCAGCGCTTCAAGATCTTGTTAATAGAGTAAAAGAAACAGATTCTTCAAAATATATAGAATCAACATGGATATCATTTGAAGGTGCACTTAAAAATGCAAGTGAACTATTAGAATCCCAAACGGCTACTCAAGTAGAAGTAAATGAAGTATATAATTCTTTATTAAGAGCGTATCTAAGTTTAAGGTTAACTCCTGATAAGACTTTGCTTGAAGGATTAATTAAAGAGATAGAAGAATTAGATTTATCTAAATATACTACTAAAAGTGTTAATATGATGAAGAAGGAATTAGCAAATGCTAGTGTGGTATTAAATAATAAAGAAGCTACAGAAGAAGAGGTTAATGAAGCAGTAGAAAATCTTAGAAGTGCTAAAGGAGCTTTAGTAGAAAAAGATTATATTAGTAATTCTAATGAAAACGAGAATGATAATAATAGTAATAATAATTCAAGTATAGATAAAAACAATGAAAGTTTACCAAAGACTGGTGATATAGTTTCATCATCAGTAAATTTAATAATATTAGGATTATTAACAGTTGGTGGGACATTTATATTAAGAAAAAAAGAAGATTAGAATAAAATTAAAACGATACTTTAAAATATGAGTTAATAATATTTTAAAGTATCGTTTAATTTATAAAAATAATGTAAACACATAATAAAAAGTAAAAAAATATTAATATATTGCAGTAAAGTATAAGAAACTTGCTATGTTAGAATTCGTTAAAAACATTTACAATAATGGTAAAAACTGATATATTTAATTAAAAGAATAAATTTTGTAAATATATCGTGTTACCTTAAGAGGGCATTAGAGGACTTATCTGATGAAAGTTTTATTTAGATGAGTCAATTTGTGATGCCTAAAAATAAGTATTTATTAGTAAATTAAATGTGGTAAGGAAGTAAGAAGCAATAGGCATAATGCTCTAAATATTAGAAGTTTTTATTATTTGTTAAACTATCAATTTATATTTATAAATTGATATTTATATAAAATTATAAACAAAATTTAGAGAGGAGTAGAATAATGAGAGGTCTAAAGAAGAAAAAAATAATTAATTTATCTTTAGCAACGATGCTTACATTTACTATGTTAATTAGTAATGTATCGGCATATGTAAACACAAATGACGAAAAAGCATCGGAAAAAGTTAATCTAGCTTTAAACAAAGCAGCTTTTGCATCAAGTGAAGAGACAAATACTTTTACTGCAAAAAAGGTAACAGACGGAATAGTTGATAGGGAAGGTTCTAAATCATCAAGATGGGCATGTGAAAGATATGAAAATGGTCCATGGGTAGCAATAGATTTAGGACAAAAACAAAGTTTTGATGAGGTAAATATTACTTGGGAGCGTAGAAATGTTAATTCCTATAAAATTGAAATATCAGATGATTCAGAAAACTGGACATCAATTTATGTAGGAGGAGGAGCAACAGATTTTGTTGAAGCTGTAAATGTTGGTAATCAAGAAGCTAGATATATTAGAGTAGTTATTGATGATTATTCAGCAACAGCAGAAAATGTAACTTGGGAAACAGTATCTATATATGAAATCGAAGTTTATGGAGAAGGAACAATTGTAGATCAGGATCCAGAACCAGGAGTAAATATAGCACTAAATAAAACTGCAAGTGCTTCATCAATTGAAACAAATGATTTTACAGGGAATAAAGCCTTTGATGGAGTAGTAGATAGAACAACTACTAAAAAATCAAGATGGGCAAGTGCTGTTTCTTCAGACCCACAATGGTTAAAAGTTGACTTAGGAAAAGCAACTAAGTTTGATAGTTTTGTAATTGAATGGGAAAGAAGAAACTCAAATAATTATAGGATACAAGTTTCAGATGATGACAGTACATGGACTGATGTATATGCTGCAAATAAATATCCGGCCAATTTTAGAGAAAATATAGAATTATCAGAGGCTGTAAAAGCAAGATATATAAGATTATATATAGATGAGCATATTGCAAATTCAGAAGGTGTAAATTGGAATACAGTATCAGTATATGAATTAGAAGTATATAATGGAGGGATTCCAGAAGCTCCAAAAACAGTTTCAGAAGTAGCAAATAACTTAGTGGTACAGGAACTTACAAGTGAAGATACTGTTCTTACTATGCCGTCAGTTCCAGAGGGATTTGAAATTTCTTTTGTTGGAGCTGATTATGAAGAAGTTATTGATTATGAAATGAATATTCATAAACCATTAGTAGATACAAATGTTGAAGTGAATTTTGAGGTGCGTAAAGGTAAAGAAAAGGCAACTTCTCCAGTTATAGAAATTACTGTTCCTGGTGCTCATAATGTTGAAGGAAATAAAAAACCAACAGTAATTCCAGAGTTAAGAGAGTGGGCAGGAAAGAGTGGTAACTTTACAATAAGCAACACTTCAAGAATAGTAATAAATGAAGAATCAGAAGCAAAACTTAGAGAAACAGCTGAAGTTTTTGCTAAGGATTATGAAGATATAACAGGAAAAGAGATAGAAGTTGTTGTATCAAATAGCCCTAAAAGTGGAGATTTCTATATTGCTTTAAATTCAAATTATCCTGAACTTAGAGAAGAAGGATATTATATGAATGTTGATGATTTTGTAAGTATTGAAGCAAATACTGAACAAGCAATTTTCTTAGCTAGTAGAACAATACTTCAAATTCTTAAACAAAATGAAGATTTTATACCTAAAGGATTAGTTAGGGATTATCCACAATATGACATAAGAGGATTTATGTTAGATGTAGGAAGAAAGCCTATTTCACTTGATTATTTATATGAAGTAGTAAAAACTATGTCTTGGTATAAGATGAATGATTTCCAAGTGCATTTAAATGATAACTATATATGGTTAGAAAGAGATTACTCAAATATAGGCGAAGATGCTATGAATGCATATGCAGCATTCCGTCTTGAATCTAATGATGTAGGTGAAAATGGAGTATCATTAACAGCACAAGATTTATATTATACTAAGGCTGAATTTGGCGAATTTATTGATAATTCTAAGGTTTATGGAGTAAATATAGTGCCAGAATTTGATACACCTGGACATGCATTAGCATTTGTAAAAGCTCATCCAGAATATGCTTATAGAGATGGGCAAGGTGAAAATGCAGCTATGCTAGATGTAACAAATCCAGAAGTTATAGATTATATAAAAGGTATATATGATGAATATCTAGATGGTGGAGATGACTCTGTATTTAGAAATGCTACTTTCCATATAGGGTCAGATGAATTCTATGGAGATTCAGAAGAATATAGAGCATACTTAGATGAAATGTTAAAGTATGTAAGAGATGAAAAAGGAAGAACTACAAGAGTATGGGGTAGCTTAACTCATAAATCAGGAAGCACTCCTGTAACATCTGAAAATATAGAAATGAATATATGGAATTGTGGTTGGGCAAATCCTCAAGCTATGTATAATCAAGGATATGATTTAATAAATACTGATGATGCATATCTTTATATTGTACCAGGAGCTAATTATTATATGAATTATTTAAATAGCCAATGGTTATATAATAATTGGGAAGTAAATAAGTTTAGTAATGGTGTTGTTATTCCACAAGGAGCAAAGCAAATGCGTGGAGGTATGTTTGCACTTTGGAATGATATGATAGATAAATCTGCAAATGGAATTGTTGAATATGATTTATTTGATAGAACACTTCCTGCAATTCAAGTTTTAGCTGAAAAGATGTGGGGAGAAGCTGATGATAAGACATATAACGAATTTAAAGAAGTTGTAAATGAAGTAAGCTTAGCACCAAACACTAACCCTAAATATGAGGTTGAGAGTAAAACTGAAAAAGTTATTGAGTATGATTTTAATAATGTAAATGGAAATTTAGTAGAAGATAAATCCGGAAATGAATATGATTCAGTTGGTCTAAATAATTCATCTATTGAAGAAGGAACATTAAACTTAAATGGTGAAAATAGTTATCTTAAAACTCCAGTTAAAAATATAGGTCCAAACTATTCAATTTCATTTAGCGTAAATAGATCAACAGATAGTGATGAAAGTGAACAAATTCTATTTGAATCACCACAAGGATCATTTAAGGCTGTACAAAGTGAAACTGGTAAGGTTGGATTCTCAAGAGAAGGGTATAATTATTCTTTTAACTACACTCTTCCAAAGGGAGAATGGGTAGATATAACTATAATAGGTAAAATTAATAAAACAGAACTTTATGTAAATGGAGAATATGTTGATGAGATAAGTAAATCAGGTTCTGAAGGAAAGTTTGGAACATTTGTATTCCCATTAGAAACTGTTGGTAGTGAAACTAATGCATTTAAAGGACAAGTTGACAATTTAATTATTGCTAATGTAGCTACTATATATGATGAGACATTAATACCACAATCACAAATGACTATAACTGCAACAAGTGAGCATCCTAATGTTGGAACTGAAGGTTTAGCTAGCTTTGCTTTAGATGGTGATGAAGGAACTATATGGCATACTAAATATTCTCCAAAGGATGAACTACCTCAAAGTGTAACTATAAATCTAGGTAACACTTATAAAGTAGATAGATTCACATATCTTCCAAGACAAGCAGGAGGAACAAACGGGATAATAACTAAATATGCAATATACACAAGTATTGATGGAGAAGAATTTACAAAAGTTTCAGAAGGAAATTTTGAGAATAATATTAAGTTAAAAACAATAAAGTTCGATACTCCTATTGAAGCAAATTATATTAAATTTGAAGCATTACAAGGTGTTGGTGGATTTGCAGCAGCGGCAGAATTTAATGTTTATAAAGAAAAAGAAAATAATGAAGAAAAACCTGAAGTTAATAAGACTGCATTAAAATTTGCAATAGACTATGCTTTAGAAATAATAGAAAATGGTGATTTGGAAGATGTAGTACCTGCAGTTGTAAGAGAATTTAATGAAGCTTTAAATGAAGCTAAAAAAGTTTATGAAAATAATGAAGCAACAGCAGTTGAAGTTGATGCAACATTTAAGAGATTAACAAATGCCATTCATATGCTTGAATTTAAACAAGGTAATAAGGAAGCATTAAAGAATCTTATAGATAGTGCTGAAGCTTTAGATGAAAAAGTATATACTAATGAGTCTTGGATAAAGCTTGTTGAAGAGCTTGAAAAGGCTAAATCAGTATATAATGATGAAAATGCAATGCAAGATGAAGTTGATAAAGCAGCAGAGTCTTTAAAAGCTGCAATAGATAATTTAGTTATAAATAACGTAAACAAGGAAGAATTACAAAGTCTAGTAGATAAAATTTCTTCATTAAATAAAGATGAATATATAGAATCTACATGGAATGCACTAGAAAGTAAAGTTAATATTGCTGTAGGAATATTAAATAACAGCGATGCAACTCAAGCTGAAGTAGATAAGGCATATAATGATTTATTAGTATCTTATCTTGGATTAAGATTAAAACCAGATAAATCTAAGCTTGAAGATTTAGTAAACAAAGTTAAGGAAATAGATTTATCAAAATATACAAAAGAAAGTGTTAATAATTTAAATCTTGCTTTAGCTACAGCTAGTGAGACTTTGGCTAATGATGAGGCTACTCAAAAAGATATTGATAAGGCAATTTCAGAACTTGAAATAGCTAAAGCTAATTTAGTTGCAAATTCAAATGAATCTAATAATTCAAATGGATCAAACAACTCAAATGACAATACTAATAAACCAAATAGTAATGGGGATAAAGGTAATTCAAATTTAACAAACTCTCTACCAAAAACAGGTGCGGTAGTTTCTTCTGCAATTATAATTATTTTAGCAGTTGTAGTTGTAGGTGTAGGAGTTGTTATGATGAAAAAGAAAAAAACAGATAAATAATTAAATTGGAAATGCCTTAATTAAGGCATTTCCATTAAAGAGCTATATTATAGGTAAACGATTAATATAGATGATTAACATTAATAATAGGGGGAGAAGAGAATGAAGTATAAGAAGATATTAAGCACTATTCTATCTTTAACACTAATAACTACATCTTCAGGAGTGGTAACATTTGCTGAAAGTATTGGTAATAAGGTGTCTAGGGTTAATATGGCAGAAACGGGATTTCAACGTTCAACATTATTTAATGATGGATGGAAGTTTAATTTAGGTGATGTACCTGATGCTAAGAATAAAAATTATGATGATGAAGCATGGAGAAACCTAACATTACCTCATGATTGGAGTATAGAACAGGATTTTAACAAAAATTCACCATCTACTCATGAAGGTGGATTCTTAGATGGTGGTATTGGATGGTATAGAAAATCTTTTGTATTACCAAAGGAAATGGAAGGCAAAAAGATAACAATTGATTTTGATGGAGTTTATATGGATAGTTACATCTATGTAAATGGAGTACAGGTTGGTAATCATCCTTATGGATATACACCATTTTCATTTGATATAACAGATAATTTAATATGTGACGGAGTTACTGAAAATGTAATTTCAGTAAAGGTTAATAATAGACAGCCAAGTAGTAGATGGTATTCAGGAAGCGGTATATATAGAGATGTTAAGCTTACTGTAACAGATAAAGTTCATGTAGAACAATATGGAACATATGTAACTACACCTAACTTAAAGAGTGAATATTCAACAGGTAAGGCTACTGTTAATATAAAAACAGATATAGCAAATGAAGAAGGTAGTGATAAAGAAGTTACTTTAGTTTCAACTATATATGATAGTGAGGGAAATGTAGTTGGAGATAGTAGCTCAACGCAAGTTATAACAGCAAATAGTACTTATAAATATGATCAAAATGTAGAGGTTCAAAATCCTAAGCTTTGGGGAACTGAAAATCCATATTTATATGATGTTGTTACAAAGGTATTAATTAATAATGAAGTTGTAGATGAGTATACAACAGAATTTGGTATGAGATGGTTTGATTTTACTACTGATAATGGTTTCTTCTTAAATGGTGAACAAATGAAGCTTGAAGGAGTTTGTATGCATCATGATCAAGGAGCTTTAGGGGCGGTTGCAAATGAAGCTGCAATAAGAAGACAAGTTAAAAAATTAAAGGATATGGGAGTAAACTCTATAAGAGTTACACATAACCCTGCAGCTCAAACATTAATAGATATTTGTAATGAAGAGGGAATTCTATTAATAGATGAAGCATTTGATACTTGGTATGGTGGTAAGAAGACTTATGACTATGGAAGATTCTTTGAACAAAAATCAATTCATGGTGATATGACTTGGGCAGAATATGATGTTAAGCAAATGGTTAATAGAGGAAAGAATGCTCCAAGTATAATTATGTGGTCTCTTGGTAATGAAATTTGGGAAACAAACCAAACAAAGGCTGTACAAACAGCACAAAACCTTCAAAGTTGGGTTAAGGAAATAGACACTACAAGACCAACAACTTTAGGAGAGGATAAATTTAGAATGGGATCTGGAACAGGTGCTCATGAAAATGTAGCTAATGTATTTGATGTTGTTGGATTTAACTATGCTGAAGCAAACTATGATTCTTTCCATGAAAAATATCCAGATTGGGTTTTATATGGATCAGAAACATCTTCAGCAACTAGAAGTCGTGGATTCTATGCACATCCAGAAAGTACAAATCAAATGGATAAACATGACAACTTACAACAATCAGATTATGATAATGATCATGTAGGTTGGGGAAGAACTGCAGAAGATGCATGGAAAAGAGATAGAGACAAAGAATATATTTTAGGTGAATATATTTGGACTGGATTTGACTATATAGGAGAACCAACTCCATATTATAGCACTTTCCCATCTAAGTCTTCATATTTTGGAGCAATAGACACAGCAGGTTTTGAGAAGGATATATATTATTTCTATCAAAGTCAATGGTCTAATGAGCCAATGGTACACTTACTACCACATTGGAATTGGGAAAATGATGATAGTATAAAAGTTGATGGTAATAAGATATTAGTTAAAGCATATACAAATGCAAATAGTGTAGATTTATATTATAACGAAGATGTTAATAGTAATGAATTAGGATCATTAGTTGCAAGTGATGAATATGAAGTTACTAATGCTGGATATAATGGACAATATAAAGAAACTAGTGATGGTAAATTACATTTAGAGTTTAGAGTTGAATATAGACCAGGTAAATTAACAGCTGTTGCAAAGGATGAAAATGGTCAAGAAATTGCAAGAGATGTAGTTAAAACTGCAAATGAAGCTAAAGCAATAGATTTAAGTGCAGATAGACAAGTTATAGAAGCAGATGGATATGATTTATCATATATAACTGTTGATATAGTTGATGAAAATGGAACATTAGTACCAGATGCAAGTAATTTAGTTAATTTTGAAGTTAGTGGTAATGGTGTAATTGTTGGTGTTGATAATGGTAATGCAGCAAGTGTTGAAAGATATAAGGATAATAAAAGAGAAGCCTTTAATGGTAAAGCTTTAGTAATTGTTCAATCAACTAAGAATGCTGGTTCATTTACTTTAACAGCAACAAGTAATGGTTTATCTACTGATACTATAAATGTTTATACAGTAGAAGAAGAGGATTTAGATAAAAATAAGATTGTTGGATATGATGTTAGTGATATTACAGTTCCTGTAAATGGTGAATTAAATTTACCTAAAACAGTAACAGCATTATACACTGATGGAACTAAGAATGATGTTAATGTTACTTGGGAAGAGGTTTCAAGTGATAAGTTAGCACAACCAGGAACATTTAAGGTAACTGGAAGTATAGAAAATAGTAATATACCTGTAGTTATAAATGTTGTAGTTAGAGATATGATTGGAGCTCAAGATGTAAGAATACTAACAGCTGTTAATCAATTAGTAACTCTTCCTAATACTACATCAGTAGTGTTTAACGATGGAACTACAGAGGAACATGGTGTTACTTGGGAAAGAACATTAACAGCAGAAGATGTAGCTAGTGTTGGTACAGTTGAAATTCTAGGAACTATTGAAGGTGTATCAGGAATAAAAGCAAAAGCTATAATAGTAGTTTCTAATAATTATGAAGAAAAGAATGTTGCTTTAAGAGAAAATGGAGAATATCCAAAGGCATTTACATCATATTCTGGACCAGACAACATTAATAATATAAATGATGGTGTAATTTCTAAGGGAAATAGTCCTCAAAATAGATGGACAAACTGGGGAAAAGGAAGTCAAAATTATGATGATTATGTAGGTATTGAATTTAATAGAGAATATACAATAAATAAAATAGGACTTTCTCTTTATAGTGATCATGGAGTAGCAATACCAAGTGAAATAATAGTAGAATACTTTAATGGAACAGATTGGGTACAAGTAGCAAATCAAAGTAAAACTACTGGCTTCACAGTAGAGGGAACAGAAGAAATAACTTTTGATGCGGTAACTACAACAAAGATAAGAGCATTATTAAAAGAGGATACAGCACAAAATAAAGCTGTTGGGCTTACTGAATTTGAAGTTTACTCAAATGTTATGGTTAGTGAAGGAACTGCCTTATTAAATGATATAAAGGTAAATGGAGTGACTGTTGAAGGATTTGAAGAAAACACTACTGAATATTCAGTTATTATTCCTTATGGATCTGAAATTCCAGAGGTTTCGGCTACAGCTAAAGATAATGCAAGTATATTTGTAGTACCTGCACTTACAACTAATGGAGTAGCAAAAGTTTTAGTAACTGCTGAAGATGGAATTACTAAAAAGGTATATTCAATTAGATTTAAGGAAGAAGCAGCTAAGTTAGATAATGTAGAAATATCATTATCAAAGGAAAATATAATAGAAGATGATATTGTTGATATTAATGTAAATGCTAAGTTACAAGATAATAGTACAGTAGAAATGTCTAATTTAGATATAAAATACTATGCAACATCTGAAAATAATGGAGAAGTAAAAATAGAAGGAAATAAACTTACAGCATATACAGCAGGTGATATAAGCTTATATGCAGATGTAACTTATAAGGGTGTAACAAAGAGTAGTAATACATTAAAATTTACTATTTCAGAAAACACTGCAGATAAGACTGCAATAGCATATGAAAAAGTTATTGTTGAAACTGAAAAAGGAGTTAAGCCAGAGCTTCCAGCAAAGGTTAAAGCTACTTTTGACATTGGATTACCAAGGGATGTAGAAGTAACTTGGGATGAAATTGATGAAGCAAAATATAATGAGTATGGTGTATTTGAAGTTAAAGGAACTGTAGAAGGTCAAGAATTAAAGGCAACAGCTAAAGTTGTAGTTAAGGGAATTTCTGCATTAGGAAACTTAGCATTAGTAACTAATGTTGGTGTTGAACCTACTTTACCAGATACAGTTAAAGCGTATTATACAGATGGAACAGTTAAGGATTTAGCTGTTGTTTGGGAAGAGTATAACAAAGAATTATTACTACAAGAAGGTGTATTTGAAGTAACTGGAGTTGTTGATGGTGTAGATATTATAGCAAAAGCAAATATCAGAGTTTCTTCTGAGGTTGTTAAGGGTGATAATATAGCTAGAGCTAGAAATGGATATGACCTTCCAATGGCAATTGCTTCATATACGAATGATACAACAGTAGATTCTGCTTCTCAAGATAGTATAGAAAAGGTTAATGATGGATTAATAGAGCATAATCCAAGTGCAGCTAATAATAGATGGTCAAACTGGAAGAGAACAGATAAGCATACTAGCGAATGGGTTGGTATTATGTTTGGTGTTGCAGATCCACTAGAAAGATATATCAATAACTTAGAAGTTGATTTCTTTGAAGATAACGGTACAAAGATTCCTAGTAATATAACAATTCAATACTATGTTGGTAATGAAATTGTTAAACCTAGCAATCCTGCTCATGTTTTAAAAGAAGAAAGCTCACCATTAAATGATGATAACAATTGGAGAGATGTAACTAACTTAGTTACAAATCCAACTTCAACATCAGGATCAGCTACTAATTACTACACATTTGATATGGTAAAAACTTATGCATTAAGAATTAAGATGGATGCACAAACAAATATGGGATTAGGTATAACTGAAATTAAGGCTTTTGAAGAAAGAGTAGTGGCAAATAATGATTTTGAAGTGAAATCTATTAAAGCTAATGGCAATGCTTTAGAAGGATTTAATCCAGAAACTTTAGATTATTCATTAACACTTAAGAATGATGAAGCTTTACCAGAGATAACAGTAGATGTAAATAATAATGCATCAGTAACAACTGTTTACACAGTAGAAAGTAGTGAAAAATCTACTTATTCTATTAATGGTAAAGAAAAAATTGATGTAGTAATTACATCAGAAGATGGATTAAAGGAAGTAAAATATACAATTTCAATAACAAGAGAAGCTGGAGATGGAGAAAGCACTGTTGATAAATCATTATTACAATATACAATTGAATATGCTGAAGAAGTAAAAGCAGATGACGCATTAGAAGGTGTAGTTCCTGCAGTAGTTAGGGAATTTAATGCTGCTTTAGAACAAGCTAAGATTGTATTAGCAAATGAAAAGGCTACTGAAGCTGAAGTAGATGCAATTACTAACAGATTATTAAATGCTATTTGGATGTTAGAGTTTAAGGGTGGAGATAAAGAAACTCTTAAGGCAAATATTGAGTTAGCAGAAAAATTAAATGAAAAAGATTATACTAAGGAATCATGGGCAAAATTACAAGAAGAGTTGACTATAGCTAAGGAAGTGTATGAAGATGAAAATGCTCTTGCTGCTGATATAGAAGATGCAACTAATAATTTAAAAGATGCAATAAACTCTTTAGTTAAGAAAGATGTAAACAAAGAATTACTTCAAGGGCTTGTAGATATGATAAGTGAATTAAATTCAGATGAATATATAGACAGCACTTGGAAGAATATAGAGAAGGTCTTAGAGTCAGCTAATGAAATATTAGTGAATGAAGATGCAACTCAAGAACAAGTAGATACAGCCTATGATAATTTATTAAGAGCTTACTTAGAGTTAAGATTAAAACCAAGTAAGGATAAACTTGAGGATTTAATAAATAAGGCTGAATCTTTAAATAAGGAAGATTACACAGAAAAGACTTGGAAAAAATTCGAAAAAGCATTACAAAAGGCAAAAGTAGTTATGTCTGATGAAAATGCAAGTGAAAAAGATATTACAAAAGCTGAAGATGAATTAGATGTAGCAATGCAAGGTTTAATTGCATCAAATTCAGGAAATGACAATAGTAATTCAGGTAACGGAAATAATGATGAAAATAATAATGGAGCAACAAACAATAACGGAAATGCAAATAGTAATGGAAATAATAACAACAATAATTCTAATACTAATAGTAACAGTAGCAATAGTAATAATAGCAATACTAGCCTACCTAAAACAGGAGCTGCTACTTCTGCAGTGACAGTATTAGCATTAGGAGCTTTACTTGCAGGATGTGGAACTAGTATGATAAAGAGAAAAGAAGATGAAAAATAATCCTTATTGTATTAAATAAAATATGTAATATTTATTAAGGAAAGAGGCTATCTCAAAATAATTTTGAGATAGCCTTTATTTATATTATTAATTATTAGTTTCTTTATTAAGAAGAAGATTATTTAATTTTAATAGATAGTTATTATATTCATTTAATTGAGACAGTTCACTTGAGAGTTGATTTAATGAATATTTAAGTTTAGTAATATATGAAACTATATCTAATTGATTGGAAGATAGGTTAGTTGAATATAATTTTTCAAATTCAACAAGATTATCTAATATTGATTTAAGTGTGTTACTACAGTCTTGGCACTTATCATTAATTGTAGAATTATTAAGTGATGATATACGAATATAATTAATTAATGTAGCATTTTGAATTAATTGACTTCGTACTTCTTTTATTCCTTCTACATTATTTTGAAAGTTAAAAAATGTTTCAAGAGCATTAATTGAATCTAATAATGGAGATGAATCACTAGTATCAGTAGAAGTAGTTGTAGTAGAGTCAGATTGTACAATGGAATTAATACCATTAGTAATATCTTTAGAATTTTTAAGAAATTTCTTTGCTAATAGTGGAGGAATTGCCATTAAGGCAGTAAAAATACTACTAATCCAACTTACAAATGTTTTTTGATTACCTATATATTTTGAAAGTGAGTTTGAAGATTTTTCTAGAGAACTTCTATGATTTGCTATAAGGTTACTAACTGAATGGAGAACCTTTAATTTAGCATTACTAGAGTTAGTAATTAATGTTTCAAATTCTGGTGAAACAGGATAAGTTATACTGCTATTAAAAATAGATTGGTTAATTGAATCATAATCATTAATCAAATCAACAATAGTATTTTTATCTTCTGTGGATATTATATTATTATCTAAAAGTGAATTTGCATTATCATAAGCATTATTTAGTGAAGCTTCGTAATTAGTTTTATATTTTGAATTTCCAGTTAGAATAAAAGATTCCTTAGCATCACTCATTTCAGTTATATTACTTTTAAATTCATCCAATTCTATTATAGTATTTCTGTTATCTGAAGAATTATTTACAATACTAGATAAAGAAGAGTTATTATAAAATAAAAATAAATTTAAGCATATAACCAAAGTTAATGTAAGAATAATAACATAAATCAAAAGTTTTTTCATAATAAATCATCCTTTGTAATTACTTATGATTTATTATATGAATACCTACTAATATTAAGTTCATCATGGAACTTAAAAATCTTTATACTTTCTTAACATCTTAACACCATCTTAATTTTCAAAACTATATTATAAACTTGTAGTAAAAATCAAGGAGGGGTAAATATGGATGGATTAGTAATAGTATCATTCATTCTAGTAGTTTCACTATTATGCTACTTAGTTTATTGCTTAGTTGGGGGTGAAAATTTATGATTAATGTTATTTTGCAAATAGTTGTATATACAGTTGTTTTAGTTTTATTAGCAGTACCATTAGGTAAGTATATGGGAAAAGTATTTTCAGGAGAGAAAGTCTTTTTAAGCCCTATAGTAAGCCCTATTGAAAAGTTTTTGTAAAAGTTGCTAAAAATAGATGAAGAAAAAGGCATGGGATGGAAGCAATATGCTGGTGCTGTTCTTATGTTTAATTTATTAGGATTTATAGTAGTTTACTTATTACAGGTATTACAAAAGTATTTACCATTAAATCCAGAGGGGATATCAAATGTATCATCAGATTTAGCATTTAATACTGCTGCAAGTTTTGCAACTAATACAAATTGGCAGGCTTATAGTGGAGAAACAACTTTAAGTTATTTAACTCAAATGTTAGGATTATCAGTTCAAAATTTCCTTTCAGCAGCAGTAGGTATAGCAGTTTTAATTGCTGTAATAATAGGATTCATGAAAAGAAAGTCAAAAGAAATAGGAAACTTTTGGGTGGATTTAACTAAGTCATTATTATATATATTATTGCCATTATCAATAGTAGTTTCTTTATTTTTAGTATCACAAGGAGTAGTTCAAAACTTTAAAGAATATCAAGAAGTTAAATTAATAGATCCATATAAATTAGAAGATGGAACAGTTATAGATACTCAAATAATTCCAGGTGGGCCAGCAGCAAGCCAAATAGCAATTAAGCAATTAGGAACTAATGGAGGAGGATTCTTTGGTGTAAATTCAGCACATCCATTAGAAAATCCAACATTAGCATCAAATGTTGTTGAAGTTATATCTATATTATTAATTGCAGTTGCACTATGTTTTACATTTGGATATATGGTTAAAGATAAAAAACAAGGACGAGCTATATTTTTAGCAATGTTTATAATTTATGCATTTTGCTTATTTAGTGTTGGTATGCTAGAGCAAAAGGCTACACCTCAAATTGAACAAAATGGAATAGTAGATATAAGTTATTCAGATACACAAGCTGGCGGTAATATGGAAGGAAAGGAAGTAAGATTTGGTATAGCAAGTTCATCATTTTGGGCAGTTACTACTACAGCAGCTTCTAATGGATCTGTAAATTCAATGCATGACTCTTATACTCCATTAGGTGGAGGAATAACAATGTTGTTAATGCAGTTAGGAGAGGTTATATTTGGGGGAGTGGGTTGTGGACTTTATGGAATGATGGCATTTATAATTATGACTGTATTTATATCAGGGCTTATGGTTGGTAGAACCCCTGAATATTTAGGTAAAAAAATAGAACCATTTGAGATGAAAATGGCATCATTAGCAGTAATAACAACTCCGTTAATAGTGGTAATTGGTACAGCTATAGCATGTGTAATACCATCAATACAGGAGAGTTTAAACAATGGTGGTGCTCATGGATTCTCAGAAATTTTATATGCACTTTCTTCAGCAGGAAACAACAATGGTAGTGCATTTGCTGCATTTAGTGCAGATACAGTTCCATTAAATATTTTATTAGGAATAGCAATGTTGTTAGCAAGATTTGTACCGATAGTATTAATGCTTGCAATATCAGGTTCAATAGGAAAGAAAAAATATATACCAAGCTCAGCAAGAACATTAGCAACTAATAATGGTGTATTTGTAACATTGTTGATAATAGTTGTACTAATGATAGGAGCATTAAGCTTCTTCCCAGCATTAGCCTTAGGGCCAATAGTAGAGCAGTTACAAATGTTGTTTTAGTAGTTTGAAGTGAAGGAGAGATTTTGCTATGAGTAAAAAGAAGCAAGTTTTTATAGATGGAAACATGGTAAAAGAAGCCTTTAAGGATTCTTTTAAGAAATTATCACCGAAGATTCAATATAAAAATCCAGTAATGTTTGTGGTTTATATAGGTTCAATATTAACAACTGTTATATTTTTATCAACATTTTTTAATGAGAGTCAAGGACAAGAAAGATTATTTACTTTTTTAATAACACTGTTTCTTTGGTTTACTGTTTTATTTGCAAACTTTGCGGAAGCAATTGCAGAAGGTAGAGGAAAGGCACAAGCTGATGCATTAAGGGCAGCTAAAAAGGATGTAATGTGTAGGAGGTTAAGAAGTATAGTTGATAGACTTGGAGATGTAGTTAAGTCATCAGATTTAGTAAAAGGTGATATTGTATTAGTTAAAGCTGGGGAGCAAATACCAGCAGATGGTGAAGTTATTGAGGGAATAGCTTCAGTTGACAAAAGTGCTATAACAGGTGAAAGTGCTCCAGTTATAAGAGAAGATGGTGGAGATAGAAGTTCTGTAACAGGTGGAACAACTGTTGTTTCGGATTGGATAGTAATGAAGGTCACAGCGGGTAGTGGAGAAAGATTTTTAGATAAGATGATTTCAATGGTTGAGGGAGCTGCAAGAAAGAAAACCCCTAATGAAATTGCTCTTCAAATATTATTAGTTTCATTAACAATAATATTTTTAGTAATAACATCAACCCTTTATGTATTTGGTGATTTTGCAGTTAAGTTAAATGGTGGAGGAGAATCAATATCAATTCTTTCGTTAATTGCATTATTAGTTTGTTTAGCACCAACAACAATAGGAGCTTTATTATCTTCAATTGGAATAGCTGGAATGAGTAGATTAACTAGTGCTAATGTTTTAGCTACTTCGGGTAGGGCAATAGAAGCGGCTGGAGATGTAGATGTGTTGTTATTAGATAAAACAGGAACAATTACCTTAGGTAATAGACAAGCAGCAGAATTTATACCATTAGAAAATATATCAGTAGAGGAGTTAGCAGAAGTTGCTGCATTAAGTTCATTAGCAGATAAGACACCTGAAGGTAAAAGTATAGTAGAGTTAGCTAAAACTCAATATAATTTCAAGGAAGAAGGAAATGAAGAAGGAGAATTTGTGCCATTTACAGCAAGAACAAAGATGAGTGGTATGAATTATAAAAATAGAGAAATAAGAAAGGGATCAGAATCTGCAATTAAAGCATATGTTCAAAAAATGGGTGGAGACTATCCAAATGAATGTAATGTTATAGTTAAAAGAATATCTAGAAAAGGAGGAACTCCTTTAGTAGTTGTTGAAAATGAGAAAGTTTTAGGTGTTGTACATTTAAAGGATATTATAAAATCAGGTGTTAAAGAAAAATTTAGTGATTTAAGGGAAATGGGAATTAAGACTGTAATGATTACTGGAGATAATCCATTAACTGCAGCGGCAATAGCAGCAGAAGCAGGAGTGGATACTTACTTAGCAGAAGCTACTCCAGAAGCTAAGCTTAATTTAATTGCTGATTATCAACAAGCTGGTCATATAGTTGCAATGACTGGAGATGGAACAAATAAATGATGCACCAGCACTTGCTCAAGCAGATGTAGCAGTTGCTATGAATTCAGGGACACAAGCAGCAAAGGAAGCTGGAAATATGGTTGATTTAGATTCAAGCCCAACAAAGCTTATTGAAATTGTTAAGATAGGTAAGCAATTATTAATGACTAGAGGGGCCCTTACAACATTTAGTATTGCAAATGACGTTGCTAAATACTTTGCTATAATACCACCATTATTTATGAGTATATTTCCTGTGTTAGACAAGCTTAATATTATGAGATTATCAAGTCCAGAAAGTGCAATACTATCAGTAGTTATTTATAATGCAGTAATTATAGTAGTATTAATACCACTTTCATTAAAAGGTGTTAAGTATTCAGAAGCACCAGCTCATAAGCTTTTAAAGAAAAATTTATTAGTTTATGGATTAGGTGGAATTATAGTACCGTTTATTGCTATAAAGCTAATTGATATTTTAATAAATCTTTTAGGTATATTTTAGGGAGGAAAAGATATGTGGAAAGTATTTAAAAAATCTTTAGGGATTTTATTAATATTTACTTTAATTGTAGGAGTTATATATCCAACGTTTATAACTGTATGTGCTCAAACATTTTTTAAAGATAAAGCTAATGGAAGTCTAATAGAAAAAAATGGAGAAGTGGTAGCATCAAAGCTTATAGGACAAAACTTTACATCACCAGAATATTTCTGGGGAAGACCATCAGCAACAGCAGATTATCCTTATAATGGAGTTGCTGGTGCTGGTTCGAATAAAACACCTGCAGGAGATGAGATAGAAGAAATTATAGCAAAAAGAGTTGAAGAATTACAAAAATATAATGGAACAGAGGAGAAAATTCCAGTAGATTTAGTAACAGCTTCAGGTAGTGGTTTAGATCCAGATATATCAGTAGCTGCAGCAGAATATCAAGTTAAGAGAGTTTCAGAAGCAAGAAATATGAGTGAAAAAGAAGTTCAAGATATAATAGATGAAGTAAAACAAAAAAGGATTTTAGGCTTCTTTGGGTAAACTTATGTTAATGTAGTTGAACTAAATTTAAAATTAGATGAAGTACAAAATAGATAGAGGTTTATGAATGGAATTGGTATAATTATGCTATTGAATAAAACTGCGAACTACAGTGAGAACGAAAAATGGAATATTACTTTTCCGGGAAGCGGTGAAATTTTCACATTATTTTGGGGTGATAATTAATGATGGAAGAGGATAATAGGCCTAATTTGAGACAGTTATTAAAAATGGTAGAAAACGAAGAGGGCTATTTAAAAAAAGGAAAGCTTAAGGTGTTTTTTGGATATGCAGCTGGTGTAGGAAAAACCTATGCTATGCTGCAAGAAGCACATGAATTAAAAAATAATAATGTTGATGTCGTAGTAGGATATATTGAAAGACATACAAGAAAAGATACATTAGAATTAATTAATGGGTTAGAAATTTTAAGTACAAGAAAAGTTGATTATAAAGGTGTAGAAATTGATGAATTTGACCTTAATTCTGCATTAGAAAGAAGTCCGGATGTATTATTGGTAGATGAATTGCTCCATACTAATCCACCAAGATTTAGGCATAAAAAAAGATGGCAAGATATTGAGGAGCTTTTAGATGCAGGTATAAATGTTTATACTACATTAAATGTTCATCATTTGGAAAGTTTAAATGATGTTATAGCAAGTATTACTGGTGTCTTTGTTAAAGAAACAGTACCAGATTATATTGTAGATAAAGCTGATAAAATAGAGCTTATAGATATAGCTACTAGTGATTTAAGAAAGAGATTTGATGAAGGTAAAATCTATAAAAAAGAAAATGTGGATAAAGCTAAAAGTAACTTTTTTACTGATGATAATCTAAAGGCATTAAGAGAATTGTCATTAAGAAAAACTGCAGATACAGTTAATAGTGTTGTTCAAATATCTAGATTATCAAAGGGAAACATTGATATATTACCTACAAAGGAAAAAATAGTGGCATGTATAAGTTCATCACCATCATCATCAACTGTTATAAGGAATGCAGCTAGAATGGCATCTTCATTTAAAACAGAATGGATAGCTTTATATGTAGGAAATTTAAATTCTAAAACTATGACTGATGAAGAAAAGAAAAGACTAAGAGAACATATAAATTTAGCAGAGAGACTAGGGGCTATAGTTGAAATGATCCATGGTGATGATATTGTGGAAGCAATTATAAAATTTTGTAATTATAGAAATGTAACTAAAATAATAATAGGAAGAAATGTATCAAGTAAAAAAGCATTATTAAAAATCAATAGAAAAGATATAGTAGATAAATTAATAGAAAAGGTTAAACATATTGAAGTTCATGTAATTCCAACTTCAATAAAACCAATGCCTAAAAAAATAAAATTTAATATTAAGGATAAAACACTAAGGGATAAATTATATTTTAGTAAAAGGGAATTATTATTGCAATTACATTTTCTTTATTAGCAACTACTATAGCTATTATTATAAATTATTGAGGGTTTGCAGAAGCTAATATATTATTGGTATATATACTAGCTATATTGTTTATTTCTGTTAATACTAAGGGATATGCAATTGGTATAATTTTTGCTTTTATAAATGTAATATGTTTTAATTTTTTCTTTACACATCCTAAATTAACATTACAGTTCGATGATCCTACTTATTTAGTAACTTTCCCGTTTTTTGTGTTAGTTGCAACAATAACATCAACTTTAACTACTAGGATTAAGGAGCAAGCTGATATATTTGAAAAACGTGAAGAAGCGGCTCAAATGTTATATCAAATAAGTAGAAGTTTTATTAACTTATCAGGAGAAGAAAATATAATTAATACTGGTATTACTCATCTTGCTCAAGGATTAAGAAGAGATACTATATGCTTTGAAGCTAAAAAAGGTATTTTAACTGGCAATTATATTATAAAAAATATAAATAATAATTTTAGACAAGAGCAATTAAGTAATGAAAAGAACTTTGAAATTGCATATTGGGTACTAAATAATAGGAAAAGGGCAGGTAGAGGAACAGATACTCATAATGGAAGTGAGGTATACTATATACCAATAATAGTTAAGGAAAAAATATTTGGAGTTCTTGGAGTTTACTTTGGAAATGATGATGTTGATAAAGATGATATGAGCTTAATTGAAGCCGTAGTAGCACAGATGTCATTAGCTTTAGATAGAGAAGAGTTAGTTAAAGAAAAGGAAGAAACTAAGCTAGAATTTGAAAGAGAGCAATTAAGAAGCAATTTATTAAGAGCAATTTCTCATGATTTAAGAACACCATTAACAGGTATTGCAGGTTCTAGTAATTTAATTTTATCTTCTTATGATGAGTTGAGTAGGGAGGTTATGATTGATCTTGTAAAAGAAATTAATAATGATTCAGAATGGCTAATAAGGTTAGTTGAAAACTTATTAAGTATGACGAGAATAGAAAGTGGAAAGTTAGAAATTAAAAAGAATCCAGAAATAGTTGAAGAAATATTATCAGAATCTATACAACATTTGAAAAGTAGATTAAATAATCATAAATTAACTGTGGATATTCCACAAGATGTATTATTTGTGCCAATGGATGGAAAACTCATAGAACAGGTAATAATTAATTTAGTTGATAACGCAGTAAAGTATACTCCAGAAGGTTCTGTAGTAAAGATAAAGGTTTATGGAAATAAGAATAATGTTTATTTTGAAATAAGTGATAATGGCCCTGGAATAAATAAAAATGATATAGATCATTTATTTGAAACCTTTTATAAAGGCAATAAGAATAATGCAGACTCTAGAAGAGGAGTAGGACTAGGGTTAGCCATATGTAAATCTATTGTTTTAGCTCATGGTGGAGATATAAAGGTTAGGAATAATGAAGCAGGTGGAGCAAAATTTATATTTACATTACCTGTTGAGTAAAATTTATAATTAGGAGTGTAATTATGAACAATAATACTATGATTTTAGTAGTTGAGGATGAAAAGGCTATTAGAAATTTTATTAAAATATCTTTAGATACACAAGGATATAGGATTATAGAAGGTTGTACTGGTAATGAGGCTATAGCATTGACAATGTCTTATAATCCAGAGTTAATAATACTAGATTTAGGATTACCTGATATGGATGGAATAGAGGTAATTAGAAAAATTAGAGAGTTTAAAGATACACCAATCATAATAGTATCTGCAAGAGGACAAGACAGAGATAAGATAGATGCTTTGGACTTGGGTGCTGATGATTATTTATCTAAGCCATTTAGTATGGGAGAGCTTCTTGCAAGAGTAAGGGTACTACTAAGAAGAGTAGGAAGAAATAAAGAAAGTTCAGAAATAGTAAATAATTATAATGTTGATGGATTAGAAGTAGATTTAGAGAAAAGAAGGATAATGATTCAGGGGGGAGGAGGTTCACTTTACACCAATTGAATTTAAAATATTTGCTTTGTTAGTTAAGCATGCTGGGAAAGTATTAACTCATAATTATATTATTAAAGAGGTATGGGGAGGGGTAATTGGTGGTGAAAATCAATCTTTAAGGGTTTTTATGGCTAATATAAGAAGAAAGATTGAAAAAGAACCAGCAAACCCAAGATTTTTATTAACTGAAGTTGGAGTTGGATATAGATTAGTAGATGAATAAGTCTAATAATCTTTTTAGTGTTTTCAAAATAATTAAATATTTTTGCCTCTTTTAGTAAAAAATAAATTATCAGAAAATTTTTTAGACAATCGTTTACAAAAAAGTATCTATATTGTTTAGTAATAATAATTATAGTATAATAAACATGGTTCAATTAAAGATACTAATGACAAGTGAGATTCAACATACTTTAATTTCATAATGAAACTCACAAAGTTATCACTTTTTTTGAAACTAAAAAAGTATATATATATTTGGAGGGAATTATGGCGAAGAAACCTGTAATGTTAATGATATTAGATGGATTTGGAATAGCTCCAGAGAGCGATGGAAATGCAGTTGCTGCTGCAAAAAAACCAAATTATGATAGATTAGTTGCTAACTATCCTCACTCAGAATTACAAGCAAGTGGTATGTTTGTTGGATTACCAGATGGACAAATGGGTAATTCAGAAGTTGGACACTTAAACATCGGTGCAGGAAGAATTATATATCAAGAATTAACAAGAATAACTAAGGAAATAAACGAAGGTGGATTCTTCAAGAATGAAGCTTTATTAAAAGCTATGGAAAATGCAAAGAAAGATAATACTTCATTACATTTAATGGGATTATTATCTAACGGTGGAGTTCACTCTCATATAGATCATTTAAAAGGATTATTAAAATTAGCTAAAGAACAAGAAGTTAAGAACGTATATGTTCACTGCTTCATGGATGGTAGAGACGTTGCTCCAGGTTCAGGAAAAGACTTCGTAGTTGAATTAGAAAACTACATGACTGAAATCGGAGTAGGTAAAATTGCTACTATTTCAGGAAGATACTATGCAATGGATAGAGATAACAGATGGGAAAGAGTACAATTAGCTTACGATGCAATGGTACTTGGAAAAGGTGAAACTGCTACATCTGCTGTTGAATGTATGGAAAAATCTTATGCTGATAATAAATCAGATGAGTTCGTATTACCATGCGTTATCGAAAGCAACGGAGCTCCAACTGGAACAATCCAAAACGGAGATTCAGTAGTATTCTTTAACTTCAGACCAGATAGAGCTAGAGAAATAACTAGAGCTATCAATGATAGAGAATTCACAGGATTTGAAAGAGAAACATTAGATTTAACATTTGTAACAATGACTCAATACGATAAGACTTTAGACGGTGTTGAAGTTGCTTACAGACCAGAAGCTATAACTAACACTTTAGGTGAATATGTTGCTTCTAAGGGATTAAATCAATTAAGAATAGCAGAAACAGAAAAATACGCTCACGTTACATTCTTCTTCAACGGTGGTGTTGAAAAAGAAAACGAAGGTGAAGATAGAGCTCTTATTGCATCTCCAAAGGTTGCAACTTATGACTTAAAACCAGAAATGAGCGCACCAGAATTAACAGATGAATTAATCAATAGATTAGATTCAGGAAAATATGACATGGTTATATTAAACTATGCTAACCCAGATATGGTTGGACATACAGGAGTAATGGAAGCTGCTAAGGCTGCTGTTGAAGCTGTAGATACATGCTTAGGAAGAGTTGTAGATAAAGTTTTAGAATTAGATGGAACAGTATTCATAACTGCTGACCACGGAAATGCTGAAACTATGATTGATTTCACAACAGGAAATCCATTCACAGCACATACAACTGATCCAGTTCCATTTGTATGGGTATCTAATAATACAGAAGGTAAATCTTTAAAAGATGGTAAGCTTGCTGATATAGCACCAACAATGTTAACAGTAATGGGCTTAGATGTTCCAGCTGAAATGACAGGTGAATCATTAATTAAATAGTTTATATATTAGAGAGGCATAAGCCTCTCTTTTTTTGATTAAAATACAAAACAAAAACTTTGAGAATCAAAAGATTTGACAACGATGTAATTTGTATATATAATCTCATTAAGACAAAAACACAACTATTTATAGAGTTAGTGGAGGATGAAGATTATGGCAATAAAAATAATAACAGATTCGTCGTGTGATTTAGCAAGAGAATATATAGATAATAATAATATAGGCTTACTTTCATTAGTATTAAACTTAAATGGGGAAGTAATAAAAGATGACTTAGGTAAAACATTAAGCTATAAGGATTTTTATGAACAAATGAGAGAAGGGGCTACGCCTACAACATCTCAAGTTAATGCTCATGAATTTGAAGAAGAGTTTGTAAAATCTGTACAAAATGGAGATTCTATAATTTGTATAACAATATCTTCAGCGTTAAGTGGTACTTTTAATAGTGCTAATATAGCAAGAAATAATATATTAGAAGAATATCCGGATGCAAAGATTTTTTTAATTGATTCACTTAGTGTTGCTAGTGGACAAGGTTTATTAGTAGTTAAAGCTTGTGAAATGAGAAATAAAGGATTAGGTGTAGAAGAAATAGCTACTTGGTTAGAGGAAAATAAAAAGAAAGTTGTACATTCTTTTGTAGTAGATAGTTTAAGTCACTTAAAAAGAGGTGGACGTATTTCGGGTGCTACAGCAGCTATTGGAGGACTTTTAAATATTAAACCATCATTATATATAGATGATGAAGGAAAAGTAGCTCAAGGTGAAAAAATTAAGGGGAAAAAGAAAGTTTTAAGATTCTTAGTTAATGAGGCAAAAGAAAAAGCTGCAAATAGTGAGAATGAAACTTTATATATATGTCACGGAGATTGTTTAGAAGATGCAGAAACTTTAAGGGATATGATATTAGAAGAAGTTAAATTTAAAAATGTAGTTATTAACTATGTTGGAAATGTTATAGGAGCTCATGCAGGACCAGGAGTTTTAGCAGTATTATTTTTAGGTGAAAATAGATAAGTATAAATTGGACTATATTAAAATATATGTATTGAGCAAGTTAGTGAACTTGTGAAATAGTAATTTTAATATGGTCCTATTTTTTTATTGCTTAAACAACAACTTGAGATATTTATAGTATAGAATTAATTTGATAAAGTCGGCTAAGGCCGGCTTTATGTTATAATATATATAAATAAATTCTAAAAGGGAGGTGAGTTAATGAATAAATATGAAATAATTGCAAGTGATATAAAAGCGGATATACTTAATGGTGTGTATAAGCCTAATGAAAGGTTACCATTTGAAAAAGAGATATGTAATAAGTATGATGTTAGTAAAATGACTGTAAAAAAAGCACTAGACTTATTAGTATCAGAGGGGTTAATAGTAAAAAGAAGAGGATCTGGTACTTTTATTAAGGATATTACTGAAAAAGAGATACATGGAATAATAGATAAAAGACAATTTTCAGGACTAACTAATAATAATTTAGGTCATAAGGTAACTAGTAAAATTTTAGAGTTTAAGGTTATTCCAGCAGAACGTGAAATAGCTAATAATTTAAAAATAGAAGAAGGTGACTTCGTATATTTTATATATAGAGTTAGATATGTTGATAATGAGGCTTTAGTTATAGAAAAAACATATATGCCTATAAGCGTAATTCCAGATATAAAAATGTCAGATGTAGAAGGGTCAATATATAATTATATTAAAGATAAGTTAGGATTAAAAATTCAAAGTGCACACTCTACTATAAGAGCTGATAAAAGTACACAACTTGATAGAGATTCATTAAAGTTAAATGCGGATGAGCCAGTTATTGAAGTGGAAAGAGTTGCTTATTTAGAAAATGGAAGAGCTTTTGAATATTCATTTGCTAGACATAGATATGATAAATATGAATTTAAAACAATAACAGTTATATAAAAATAAGTCATTAAATCAATTTAGATTATTTAGGTTTAATGACTTATTTTTATTTTGTAAATTTTCTAGTTTATATGGATAAATTCAGAAAAATATATAAAAGTAATTATATGTTAATTAAAAGTATAGACATGTTAATTAAAGATATATATAATTTAGATATAAAAGGTATTTGAAAATTTAGGAGGTAATTATGGATAAAAAATATATATTCCCAGAAAATTTTTGGTGGGGTTCAGCAACATCAGGACCACAAAGTGAAGGATCATTTAATAAGCCACATAAAAGCGTATTTGATTATTGGTATGAAATAGAACCAGAAATATTTTTTGATAGAGTTGGACCAGAAGTAACATCAAACTTTTATAACAGCTATAAAGAAGATTTAGCCATGTTAAAGGAGATTGGATTAAATAGTTTTAGAACTTCAATACAATGGACAAGACTTATTAAGGATTTAGAAACAGGAGAACCTGATGAAGATGGAATAAGATTTTATAATGATGTTATAGATGAAACTATAAAAAATGGAATGACTCCAGTAATGAATTTACATCATTTTGATTTACCAGTTGAATTATATGATAAATATGGTGGATGGACATCAAAGCATGTTGTTGATTTATTTGTAAAATTTGCAGAGACAGCCTTTAAATTGTTTAGTGATAGAGTAAAACATTGGACAACTTTCAATGAACCAATGGTAGTAGTTGAAGGACAGTATTTATATGAATTTCATTATCCAAAGATAGTTGATGGAAAAAAAGCTATACAAACTATGTATAACTTAAATTTAGCATCTGCAAAGGCTATTAGTAAATTTAAAGAGTTAGGATGTAGAAAGGAAGGTGGAAAGATAGGAGTAGTACTTAACTTAACGCCGGCTTATCCAAGAAGTAATAGTGAGGAAGACTTATATGCATCAAAGGTTGCAGATACAATCTTTAATTATTCTTTCTTAGATCCAGCAGTAAAGGGTGAATTTCCAAGTCTTTTAGTTAAATTATTAAAAGAAGAAAATATTTTATGGGAAAGTACAGATGAAGAGCTAAATATTATAAAAGAAAATACTGTTGATTTCTTAGGGGTAAATTATTATCAACCAAGAAGAGTAAAAGCAAAAGAATCAGAAATTGATAATACAAAGGGATGGATGCCTGAAAAGTACTTTGATTATTATGATATGCCAGGAAAAAGAATGAATCCATATAGAGGTTGGGAAATATATCCTAAAGCCATGTATGATATTGCAGTAAACATTAGAGACAACTATAATAATATTCCATGGTACATTTCTGAAAATGGAATGGGTGTTGAAGGTGAAGAAAAGTATATAGGTGAAGATGGATCAATACAAGATGATTATAGAATTGAATTCTTTGAAGAGCATTTACAATATTTACACAAGGGAATAGAAGAGGGATCAAATTGTTTTGGATATCATTCATGGACTCCAATAGATTGTTGGTCTTGGTGTAATGCTTATAAGAATAGATATGGATATATTGCAGTAGATTTAGCAAGTCAAAAGAAGACAATAAAAAAATCAGGTAGATGGATTAAAGAAGTAGCAGAAAATAATGGATTTTAATTAATATTAATATATCAAGAGGGAACTAATAAGTTCTCTCTATTTTTTTGCCTACAATTTATAAAAATAAACAAAAATATGCAATTATAGTTTAATTATATTTTTAGGTGCTTTACATTTTTTATTCTAACTTATTTTGTTATAAATTTATATTGTAATTAATATAATAGTATAAATATTAATTAAGGTAGGTTATAATGGCAAGAACATATGCATATTCAGCAGACTTCGATAAAGATATAGAAAGTCTATTTAAAGATGCAAAGTTATTAGGTGAAGGACATAATGGAATTGTTTATGAAGTACCTGGGAATAGAGCTATAAAAATATTTACAGACAAAAATGTTTGTAAGAGTGAAGCAGAAATATTATATAGAGTAAAGAAATCTAAATATTTTCCTAAGATATATAAGAGTGGAGACTATTATATATTAAGAGATATGGTAAATGGGGAAAGATTAGATGATTATATACAAGAGAATGGATTAAGTCAGCAGCTTATATATAATTTATATAGGTTAATTAATGAATTTAAGTCATTGAAATTTACAAAATTAGATGCAAGATGCAGAGATATATATGTAGATAAAAATCAAAGGTTAAAAGTTATAGATCCAAAACAATGTTATAAAAGAAAAGTTGATTATCCTAGGCACTTAATGAAAGGTCTTGATGGAATAGATGTGTTAGAGGAGTTTTTAAGAGGAATTTATATAATTGACAAAAGAAGAGGAGCAGAATGGGAAGAAAAAATTAATCAATATTATGCAAGGGAATATTAAGCCTATATGCTCATTGGACAAATGGACAAAGGTTGATTGTTGAAAATCAGCCTTTTTTTTATGTGCCTCGAAGGAAGTTTTATCTGACTAAATTAAAAATTTGAAGGAATAGAGGAATATTATTTAAGACCATTGTAAAAAATAGATGGGTAGATATTAGATAGGATAATAAAATATTTCATTTAATGTTAAAAATAAGGAGGATATAAAATGAAAAATTTTGTTGAAATTGTAGATGTCGTAGCAAGACAAATATTAGACTCTAGATGCTTCCCAACAGTAGAAGTAGAAGTTTATCTAGAGGATGGAACAATGGGAAGAGCGGCAGTACCATCAGGAGCATCAACAGGTATTTATGAAGCTGTTGAATTAAGAGATGGTGATAAAGATTACTATATGGGTAAAGGTGTTTTAAAAGCTGTTGAAAATGTTAATGATACAATAGCTGAAGAATTAATTGGATGTAATGTTTTTGATCAAACATATATTGATAAGATGTTAATAGAACTTGATGGAAGTAATAATAAAGGTAAATTAGGAGCTAATGCTATACTTGGTGTTTCTTTAGCAGTAGCACAAGCAGCAGCTAATTATTTAGGATTACCTTTATATCAATATGTTGGTGGAGTTAATGCAAAGGTATTACCAGTTCCAATGATGAATATCATAAATGGTGGATCTCATGCTGATAATTCAGTTGACCTTCAAGAATTTATGGTTATGCCAGTAGGATTTGATAATTTTGATAAAGCAGTTCAAGCTTGTGCAGAAGTTTATCATGCATTAAAGAAAACTTTAAATGAAAAAGGATATTCAACAGGTGTTGGAGATGAAGGTGGATTTGCACCAAACTTAAAGAGTAATGCAGAAGCTATTGATGTTATTTTAGAGGCTATTAAAAAAGCAGGATATGAACCAGGAAAAGATATATTTATAGCTATAGATGCTGCTTCATCTGAATATTATAAAGATGGTAAATATGTATTAGAACATGAAGGAAAAACTTTAACTGCATCTGAAATGGTTGATTTCTTTGAAGATTGGGTTAATAAATATCCTATTATCTCAATTGAAGATGGTATGGCAGAAGAAGATTGGGAAGGTTGGAAGCTACTTACTGATAGATTAGGTAAGAAAGTTCAATTAGTTGGTGATGACTTATTTGTAACTAATACTCAAAGATTAGAAGATGGAATTTATAGAGGAGTTGCTAATTCAATTCTTATTAAATTAAATCAAATTGGTACTTTAACAGAAACTTTAAATGCTATAGAAATGGCTAATAGAGCTGGATATACAGCAGTTATTTCACATAGAAGTGGTGAAACAGAAGATACTACTATAGCAGACTTAGTTGTTGCTGTTAATGCAGGACAAATTAAGACTGGGGCTCCAGCAAGATCAGAAAGAGTTGCAAAATATAATCAATTAATAAGAATAGCTGAAGAACTTGATGACGTAGCAGAATATAGAGGAAAGAAAGCTTTCTTTAATATAAAAGAATAAAAGTTATTAATATGGCAAATGGCAAGTTTATTATAAATTGAGCTGTTTGCCATTATTTTTTTAGAATATTTATTGTAAAAGTATATTTAAAACAAACTGTAACTTAAATGTTAATGAAATATTAAGAATTAGAGTTATTTATATAAGGAATTCTTAAGATTAAGAGTTAATAAAAGTTAAGATTTAGTTTTTATAATTAAATTACAGAAAGAATCTTGGGGGAAGTAGATATGAAAATATTAATTTTCACAGGACGTTTTGGTCTTGGACATTATTCAGTATCAGAAGCTATAAAACAAGAAATAAATAATACTAATTCAAATATAGAAGTTGAGATTATTGATATATTAGATTATTTAATGCCAAAGGCAAGTGAATTAATTTATAAAAGCTTTAATGTATTAGTAACTAAATGGTCAAATTTATATAATTTTATAAATACAAATAATGAAGAAAATAATATAAAAACTTTTAATTATATATTTGTAAAAAAAATAGATAAACTATTAGAAGAATATAAACCTAATATAATTATTTCAACTTTACCTATAAGTTCTCAATATATTTCTAAGTATAAGTCAATAAAGAAATCTAATATTCCTTTATTTACATTTATAACTGATATTTCAAGTCATAATGAATGGATTCATAAAAATACAGATTTCTATTTTGTTGGAGATATAAGTATAAAGAGAAGTTTAATTAATAAAGGAATTAGCGAAAGTAAAATAATTGTTACAGGAATTCCAGTTAAACAACAGTTTAAAAACAATGTTATAGAATTTAATAAGAAAAAAACAAAAGAAATTCTTATAATGGGTGGAGGATTAGGCTTAATTTCCTTTAATGAAGATTTATTTAATAAGTTAAATAATGAAAAAGATATAAAGACCACTATCATAACTGGGAACAATAGAAGTATGTATGAAGAGTTAAAAAGTAAATATAAAAATATTAATGTTATAGGATATACAAATAAAATAAATGAGTATATGAGAAATGCGGATTTAATAGTGTCTAAATCAGGAGGTATAACTCTGTTTGAAGCTATTTATAGTGAAACGCCAATTTATGTTGTAAATCCATTTTTAATGCAAGAAGTTAAAAATGCAAGATTTATTGAGGAAAGAGGAATCGGACAAGTTGTTTGGAATGAGAAGGATGATATTACAGATGATATTTTGTCTATTATTAATGATGATGAGTCTATAGAGATTATGAAAAATAATATGAAAAAAATTAAGGAAAATGTTAATCAAGAAGAGATTTTAAGAATTATAAATAGATTTGGAAAGGAGGCTTAAGAATGATATTTACAATTGTAGTATTAATTTTAATAGTGTCATATAGCATAGTTCCTACATTTTATTATAAATTTAGGGGAACTCCTATTGTTAATGAAGTAAGCGAGAATAAGTTTTTATCACTAACATTTGATGATGGACCAGATGAAAAGTATACAAGTACTCTTTTAGATTTGCTTAAAAAATATGATATAAAGGCAACATTTTTTGTTGTAGCTAAATTTGCAGAAAAAAATCCTGCAATCATAAAGAGAATGGAAAAAGAAGGGCATACTATAGGACTTCATTCTTTAGAGCATAAAAATGGTCTTTTAAATGGACCTATATATACAAATAAAGAGTTTGAAGAAAGTTTAAAAATAATGAAAAGCTTAAATGTAAATGTAAAATCTTTTAGACCTCCATGGGGACATCTTAATTTAGAAACTATTTATAATTTAAAAAAGCATGACTTAAAATTAGTTCTTTGGGATGTAATTATAGGTGATTGGAAGGCTAATATAACAGCAGATGAAATATCAAGAAGATTACTAGAACAATCTAAAAATAGGAGTATTATTTGTTTGCATGATGGAAGAGGAGAAAATGAAGCGCCTAAAAGAACCATTGAAGCTTTAGAAAAAACAATACCTATTTGGCTGGAAGAAGGGTATAAATTTTTGAAGGTAGGAGAACTTTATGAATAAAACTATGAGTGTAAAAGAAATTTTAAGGAGTAGTATATTGTTTGTAGGATTAATTGCTATTACATTTTTTATTTTATTTAAAGATAATAGTATAGAGAATATAATGGAATCCTTAAAAAATGTTAATTTAATATATGTGTTTTTAGGCATGGTATGTATGTTTATATTTATTTGCTGCGAAGGAATAAATATTAGACGTATGTTGAAATTATTTAACTATGATATAAGTATTTTAAAGGGATTAAAATATTCATTTGTAGGATTTTTCTTTAGTTCAATTACACCATCAGCATCAGGTGGACAGCCAATGCAAGTTTATTATATGAGTAAAGATGATATTAAATTTTCACATTCATCATTAATATTACTTATAGAGCTTGCAAGTTTTCAGTTTGTTACAATATCTATTGCTATAATATCATTTATTATTAATTGTGATTTTATTATAAGTTTAAATACTGGAATTAAAGTATTAATTTTTGTTGGAATTATATTTAACTTTATTATGTTTTGTTTTATAGTTTTAGCTATATTTTCTAATAATTTTATAAGTAAGATAGTAAATATATTTTTTAAAGTAACTAGTAAAATAAAGTTTATAAATTCAATAAAATTAAGATCTGTAGTAGAAAGAGAAGTTAAGCAATATCAAGAAAGTGCATTATTTATAAAAAATAATAAAAGTGTTATAGTTAAGGTAGTATTAACAGCATTTGCTCAAATTTGTTTTATGTATAGTGTAACATTTTTTGTATATAAAGCATTTAATCTTTCAACATTTTCATTTTTTACTGTTTTTTCAATGCAATCAATTTTATTTATTACTGTATCAGCTATACCTCTTCCAGGATCAGTTGGAAGTAGCGAAAGTGGATTTTTAACTTTATTTAAGACATTATTTCCAGCAAATACTTTAAGTTCGGCAATGCTATTAAGTAGAGGAATTAGTTTTTATTCATTTGTAATAATAAGTGGATTAATTGTACTTTTTATTAAAGTATCTAGAAAAAATAGAAATATAAGTTGGTTAAATAAAAGTAAACTCAATAATAAAGCTTTAGTAAATAAGTAACAATTGTATAATAATGGAGTTATTTGTAAATAATCTTGATATATAATATTTAATATGGTATGATAAAATTAAGTGAAAATGCACGAAAGTACAATATGGGAGGTGTAACCGTGAAGACTTTTTTATTTGTTTTAGAAGCGGTTTTAGGATTAATAGTTGTTATTTCAATATTAATGCAAAAGAGTAAAGCTGATGCTTTAAGCGGGTTAATTCAAGGTAGTAAAAGTGAGACATTCTTTACTAAGAATAAATCAAAGACTAAGGAAGCTATGTTAGTTAAAGTTACTATAGTTTCAATGCTTTTATTTGCTATCAATACAGTAGTTTTAAATATAATTTAAAAAATATAACGTAGACCACTAGTATTAGTGGTCTATTTTTATATAAAAATTGAATAAAATTGCTTCGCAATTTATTCATACTGTGTTTAAAGGTGACAAAGATGAATAAACTATAATATAGATATTTAAAGTACTACTTATTGAATAAAAAAACATACATGTGGTAGTATAATAAATAGTGTGTATAAGAAAATATTGGATGAGGTTAAATATAATTTTAAACGGAGGACAGTACATGAGAATAAAAGAAACATTACTTAGTTTCATGAAAGAAGAAGCATATAGACCAATGGATATTCAAGAACTTGTTTCAGTTTTTGACATTAATCCAGATGAGTATAAAGCTTTTAAGAGAGCATTAAAGGTAATGGAATTAGAAGGTTCAATAGTAAGAACTAAAAAGGATAAATTTGCAGTTCCTGAAAAATTAGGATTAATAAAAGGTAAGCTTCAAGCTCATAAAAAAGGATTTGGATTTTTAATACCGGAAGAAGAAGGGGAAAGAGACGTATTTATTCCAAGTTCATTTATTAATGGAGCAATGAATAATGATAGAGTACTTGTTCAAATTACTAGAGATGATGTTAATGGTAAGAAAAGAGAAGGTGAAGTTGTAGAAGTACTTGAAAGAGCAAATAATAAAATAATTGGTATATATGAAGATAGTAGAAATTTTGGATTTGTAGTTCCTGAAGATACTAGATTAAATCAAGATATATTTGTTTCTAAGAAAGATAAAAATGGAGCTAAACATGGAGATGTAGTTATAGTAGAAGTAACTCAATGGCCAGAAAAAAGAAGAAGCCCAGAGGGAATTGTTAAAGAAGTTTTAGGCCAAAAGGGAGAAAAGGGTCTAGATATTTTAACTATAATAAAGAAATATGGTCTTCCTGAAGAGTTTCCACCAAAGGTTTTAGCATATGCAGAGGGGATTTCTGAAGAAATAGAAGAAAAAGAAATTCAAAGAAGAAAAGATATTAGAAATCTTAGAATGGTTACTATAGATGGTGAGGATGCAAAAGATCTTGATGATGCTGTTTCTATAGAAAGATTAGATAATGGTAAATATAGATTAGGTGTTCATATTGCAGATGTTACACATTATGTAAGAGAAAAGAATCCACTAGATAAAGAGGCGTTAAAAAGAGGTACTTCTGTATATTTAATAGATAGAGTTATACCGATGTTGCCTAAAAAGCTGTCTAATGGAATTTGTTCACTTAACCCACAAGTTGATAGATTAGCATTAAGTTGTTTTATGAGTATTGATAATAAGGGAAAAGTCTGTGATCATGAAATAGCTGAAACAGTTATAAAAACATCTGAAAGAATGACTTATACAGATGTTACTAAAATATTAAGAGATAATGATGAAGAGCTTATTAAGAGATATGATTACTTAATAGATGATTTTAAAACAATGCAAGAGCTATGTTTAATTCTTAGAGAAAAAAGAATGAAAAGAGGGGCTATAGATTTTGACTTTGAAGAATCTAAAATAATATTAAATGATAATGGTAAGCCAATTGATATAAAGCCTTATGAAAGAGAAATAGCAAATAGAATGATAGAAGAATTTATGCTTGTTTGTAATGAAACTATTGCTGAGCATATGTTCTGGACTAATTTACCTTTTGTATATAGAGTTCATGAAAGCCCAGATGAAGAAAAATTAGAGAAATTTAGAGATTTCATCTATAACTTAGGATATACAATGAAAGTATCTCAAGATATCCATCCAAGAATTCTTCAAGACGTATTAGAAAAAGTAAAGGGTAAAAAAGAAGAAACAGTAGTTAGTACTCTTTTATTAAGAAGTATGATGAAGGCAAAATATACGCCTGAATGTTCAGCACACTTTGGATTAGCTGCAACTTACTATTGTCATTTTACATCACCAATAAGAAGATATCCTGATTTACAAATTCATAGAATAATTAAGGAATATTTAAATGGTAAAATTGATGAAAAAAGAGCTACTAGATTAGCTCCTATAGTTGATATAGCGGCTAAACAATCATCAGAAATGGAAAGACTTGCAGAAGAAGCTGAAAGAGAAGTTGATGATTTAAAGAAAGCAGAATATATGATGGATAGAATTGGAGAAGAGTTCGAAGGAATTATTTCTTCAGTTACATCATTTGGTATATTTGTTGAACTTCCAAATACAATAGAAGGACTTGTTCATATAACTGATTTAGATGATGATTATTATGTTTATGATGAGCAACATTTAATGTTATTAGGACAAAGAACAAGAAAAATATATAGACTTGGAGATTCTGTAAAAGTAAAATGTGCTAAAGTTGATATTGATAATAGAGAAATCTTCTTTGATATATTAGATAGTGAACAAAACTTAGAAGAAATTGTACCAAGTGAAGAAACAGCTTCAATAATTGCAGAAGTAAAAAAAGAGTTTGGAACAAAACCAGAAGAAGAAGCTTTTGATGTTTAAGAAGGATTTGAACCGGAAGAAGAGTTTAATGAGTAATTGAATAAAAGTGCGAAACACTCTTACTTATTCACTCTTCACTAAATAAATTGCTTCGTAATTTATCTGTGTTGTACTTTTAAATGCTTCTTGATATAATTAAGAAAAACGCGTAATAAAAAGTGGGTGAGAGTATGGCAAGAGTTAAAAATAGTAATTCTTTAGCTGAAAATAGAAAAGCTCGTCATGATTATTTTGTTGAAGAAACAATGGAGGCGGGAATTGAATTAGTAGGGACAGAAGTTAAATCTATTAGAGGTGGTAAATGTAATTTAAAGGATTGTTATGCTGATATAAAAAATGGGGAAATATTTATTTTAAATATGCATATTAGTCCTTACGAACAAGGAAATATATTTAATGTTGAACCATTAAGAGAGAGAAAGCTTTTACTTCATAAAGAGCAGATTGGTAGACTTGCAGGATTAGTATCTAGAGATGGATATACATTAGTTCCATTATCATTATATCTAAAGAATGGAAGAGTTAAGGTTGCTCTTGGAATCTGCAGAGGTAAAAAGAATTATGATAAGAGAGATTCAATGTTAGAAAAAGCTCATAAGAGAGATATTGAACGTCAAATGAAAGAAAGAAATAGATATTAAAAAAATAGCTCAATAAGAATTGTACTTATTGAGCTATTTTTATTAATAAGAAAGTTTTATGTTTTTTTCTTTCCAACCCAAATCAAAGGGCATATTTGAAATGTTAAATAAATTACTATCTATTAAAGGATACCCATTAGAATCATATCCAGAAATTATTGCTTTATGGTCTGTAAAAAATGATTTATCAAAGCGGATAATATCATCTTCCTTATAACTGCTAGATACCTCATAATTAGGATTAATTCTTGTTGTATAAGGTAAAGTTACTTCAGATAATGTAAAAATATAATTATCTAAATCATCATTAAATATATCAGAATAATAATCTTTATCTATATAAAAAGAATTATTAGATTTATCTGTAGTATAAAGAGTTAATATATGTGGAATTGTTAAGGTGAATTTATTTGCAGCAACTTGTTTGTTGTGTATATAGTTAAAAGTATAGTGTTCATCTAAATCAACAATAATTTTATTATCATTTCTAATAATATTATTTATAATTACTAATGAATTAATTGAAGTAAAAATTATAGCTCGTTCTAAAGCCCAATCCCTCAAATAAGAAATTCTTTTAAATTCATAGCTTAGCGAATATTGACCATTTGCTGAAGAAGTACCGTAATAATCATAAAGTCGTGAAACTTTACCATTTAAAAAACCATCATTTCTTGTATTAAAAGCTGATGTTATAAAGGCGTTTAATTCATCTTCATATGGATCGATAGAATCTTCAGGTATATTAGAATTATCAAAGCTACCAACACTAGTACTAATATTTATGCTATTTAATAGTTTATTTTTAGAAACATAATTACTAGGATGTACTTTACCTATACAATAGAAAAAATAAGCAAATAAGTTTATTATTAAAATATAATAAAATACTTTAAATATGATATTTTTAATGGCTATTTTAGATTTATTATCTTTATCGTTTGGCATAATATCACTCCTTTAAGTGAAAATCCATAAGTAAAATTATAATTTAGTTAAAAGTACTTATAAATAATAAATTCAAAACAAGTTATATTATAGAAAAAGTACTATATATAGTATTATCTATTTTGAAAGAATTATTTACCAAATTTAAAATAACAATTATTTTAATATACAAATATATAAGTGAAATTATTCCTATATGAGTGAAGCTGCAAATTTTGATTAAGTTAATTGAAGTTATATATTTATTTTTTTAAGAATATATTTCATAATAATAAGGGAAAAATATTAAGAATTAAGTGTGAAAGTATTTAAAAAATGATAAAATAGTAATTGATTTCAAAAATAATGGAGGAAAAAGGTTAATGGCATTAAATATAATTGACATAGCAAACCTAGCAGGAGTATCAAAATCTACTGTCTCTAGATATTTAAATAATGGATATGTTAGTGAAGAAGCAAGAGAAAAAATAAAGAAAGTACTTGATGAAACAGGTTTTACGCCTCAAAGACAAGCCAAGGGGATGAGAACTAAAAAAACTAACTTAATTGGAGTAATAGTTCCTAAGATAAGCAGTGAAACACCAGCAAGGGTGGTTGAAGGAATTACAGAAGTTTTATCACCTAATGGATATGATATTTTAATAGCAAATACAAATTTATCTATAGAGAAGGAGTTAGAATATCTTAATATATTCAAATCAAATCAAGTTGATGGAATAATATTTATGGCAACTAAAGTAACAGAAAAACATGTAAAAGCAATTGAAAGTTTAGAAGTTCCAATAGTTGTTGTTGCACAGGATATTAAAGAGTGTTCATCTGTATTTTTTGATGAATTTCAAGCAACAGAAGATATAACTAATTATATAATTAAAAAAGGTCATGAAAAATTAGGTTATATTGGTGTCTATGAAGAAGATATAGCTGTTGGACTTTATAGAAAACAAGCTTACATAAAGACTCTTGAAAAAAATAATATTAATATAAATTATGAAAATATTAAAATTGGTGATTTTAATGAGGAAAGTGGATATAGGCTAGCTAAAGAGATAATGGAAGGCAAAAATACGCCTACAGCAATTGTTGCTGTTACTGACAATTTAGCTCTAGGGGCAATAGAGTATTTATTAGATAATAATTATAAGGTGCCAGAGGATATAGCAGTAGTTGGTATGGGAGATTCTAAGATTTCTAGAGTAATAACACCAAAGCTTACAACAGTACATTATCACTATAAAACGGCTGGAAGAAAAGCAGCAGAGATAATTTTAAAAAAGCTAAATAATGAAATAGATAAAAAAGAAAAAGTGGTAAAAAAAGTAAAGATAAATTGTTTACTAGTTGAAAGAAATAGTGTATAATATGGTTATGAAAAGGTTTTAAATGGTTTTTATGTGGGAATGTTCCTATATAAAAACTATTTAAAATTAAAAATAATAAATTTATATAAAAACACTATAAATTTCCTATATAAAATTTTAAATAAACTATAGACTTATATAAAATTAAATTATATAATCATATTCAAATTGAATAATAACAAATTTCGACATAACTAGTAAGACAAAAATGAAAACGTAAAACAATTTATAAAAATGGTGGGAACATTACCACATTTTTAAATAAATATTGTGGGAACATTACCACTATGCGAATAAGTCCTTTAATACAAGGAAATTATAAGATTATAAAATTATTAAGGAGGATTTTAAAATGGGGTCTAACAAGTATTATGATGCAGCTCAAGATATATTAAAATATATCGGTGGTGCAGAAAACATTGCAAGTGCAGCACATTGTGCAACAAGATTAAGAATGGTATTAAAAGAACAAGGTTTAGCTAATAAAGAAGAGCTGGAAAAACTAGACATAGTTAAAGGAGCATTTATTAATGGGGGACAATTCCAAGTTATTATTGGACAAGGGACTGTTAATAAAGTATATGCAGAGCTAATAAAAATTTGTGGAATAACTGAAATGAGCACAGCAGAAGTAAAACAAGAAGGTGCTAAGAAATTAAACCCATTTCAAAAGTTAGCTAAAATATTATCTGATATATTTGTACCAATTATACCAGCTATAGTTGCAGCAGGACTTTTAATGGGTATAATGGGAATGCTAAGTAAGTTTGGATTAGATCAATATACAAACACTTGGTGGTGGATGATGCTTGATTGGTTTAGTTCAGCAGCATTTATATTCTTACCAATATTAGTTGCTATAAGTGCAGCAAAGGTATTTGGAGCTAATCCGTATTTGGCAGCAACAATCGGTGGAATTATGATTCATCCAGCTTTAATGAATGCATGGGATCAAGGTGCTGGATATGAAACTATTAAAGTTTTAGGAATAATTGATATGCCATTACTTGGATATCAAGGAACTGTGTTACCTATATTACTTGTAGTATTTATTATGTCATATATAGAAAGAGGAACTAGAAAAATTGTTCCAGAATTACTAGATATATTATTAACTCCATTAATAACAGTATTAATAACTGGATTCTTAGCTTTAGCAGTTATAGGACCAGCAGCTAATATCATTGGAGTTGGAATTAGTTCATTCTTAACATTTGCCATAACGAAGCTTGGAATAATAGCAGGGCTTTTATTTGGTGGAGCATATTCATCAATAGTTATAACTGGTATCCATCATAGCTTCCATGCTGTAGAACTTGGGCTTTTAGCTGATACTGGTATAAATACATTATTACCAATTTGGTCAATGGCAAATGTAGCTCAAGGTGGAGCTTGTTTTGCAGCATTCTTATTAACTAAAAATAAAAAGATGAAGGCTGTTGCTCTTCCATCAGCAATAAGTACATTATTTGGTATAACTGAAGCAGCTATATTTGGTGTTAACTTAAGATATAAAACTCCATTTATAGGTGCAGCAATAGGTGGTGCTGTAGGTGGTGCATATGTAGTAGCCATGAAGGTTGGAATGACTGCAGTTGGTGTTACTGGAATACCAGGAATAGCAATAACAAATTCTACTTCAATGTTAAACTATATCATAGGAATGATTATAGCAATAGGTGTTGCTTTTGCAGCTACTATGATAATGGGAATTAAAGAAGAAGCTTAATTATAAATTTAACTAAGATTTTATATTTATAATTAATAGAATAAAGTTACTTCTACGAACGCATATTAGTAGTGAGTTTATTTTAAAAAGTAAGTGGTGTTAGTATAAAGTAGTGGACACATTAAGACGAACTAAGTTAAAATAATATTTAGTTAAGAAAGGATGTGTCCA
>NZ_JAASHM010000011.1 GCF_019734195.1 Clostridium sp. K13
GACCGGAATCGAACCGGTACGGTATCGCTACCGCAGGATTTTAAGTCCTGTGCGTCTGCCTGTTCCGCCACTTCAGCGTATATGGTAGCGGAAATAGGACTTGAACCTACGACACCTCGGGTATGAACCGAGTGCTCTAGCCAGCTGAGCTATTCCGCCATGTTTGGTTGCGGGGGCAGGACTTGAACCTACGACCTTCGGGTTATGAGCCCGACGAGCTGCCAACTGCTCCACCCCGCGTTATTAAGTTGAATTTAGTTTGGTGCTGAAGACCGGAATCGAACCGGTACGGTATCGCTACCGCAGGATTTTAAGTCCTGTGCGTCTGCCTGTTCCGCCACTTCAGCGTATTTATTTGTTGCCGTCACCTGACGACAAAATTAATTATATATGATGAACATAATACTGTCAACATTTTTTTCTCTTTTTTTTATATTTTTTTATTTTCCTTGCTAAGGCTAGCAAAATGGCCACTTCTAGAGCTCCTACTTTAAAATTTTATAATTAAAATATAAAAAAAGTACATAAAAAAAGAGAATGATAATAAAAACATATCATCTCTCTCTTATATATAAAACTATATTATGTCTCAAATCTAAAAACTTTTTTTTGATCTTGCTTTAAATTCTTGATGTTTTTTGAAGTCTTGTTGTCTTTCTTCACTATCTTTTAAGAATCTAGACATTATATCTTCAAAATTTGCTGGAGCTGCTTTCTTCTTTTCAGCTGTCCATTCAATTTCAGCTGGTTTAACTGACTTTTTCTTAACATTAGCTTGCTTAATAGATAAGCTAATCTTACCATTATCATCTATTGATATAACTTTTACCTTAACCTTATCTTGTTCATTAAGATGCTGTCTTATATCTTTTACAAAAGAATCTGCAACTTCTGAAATATGAACTAATCCTGTCTTACCTTCTATTTCTACGAAAGCTCCGAAGTTCGTAATATTTACCACTGTACCCTCTAATATGTTTCCTGCCATTAAGGTCATTTTACAAAGAATCCTCCTTAAAATTAAATAATCTATGTTATTATTAATAATAACCACATTAATAGAAATTTAAACTTAAACCAATACTATTCTGAACTATCATCTGGAATAATTTGTTGCTCGCCATCCTTTATTAGCCCTAATCTCTCTCTTGCTAACTTTTCTAAATATTCATTATTACTCTGTGCTCTATCTAGCTCTGCTTGCAACTTAATATTTTTTTCCTTCAACTCTTGTAATTCTTGAGTTTGAATAGCAATATCGTTCTTTATCCTTCTTAGTACAGTTAATTGCTTTACTAAGCATATACTAAAAACTCCTATAATTAAAACAACAATAATTCCCTTAAGGTTTATGTTTTTTTTCATAAATATATAATACCCTTCTTTTATATCATTCTATAAATATATTGTAAACACTCTACATATTTAATTCAAGATATTTTTATACTAATTATTTTTTCCAGTAATATTATGAAATATTATCTTAAATGGATATGATATATTTTTGAAAATAATTCTAAATACTTTTCCAACAGCATTAACTACATACAACTCAAAATTTATACATTTATTACTGATAAACTTCATATATATTGCTAAAGATATTAACATAAATATATAAACATACGGACCTAAAAATGCAAAATTTGTATAAAGGAGAAATGCAAAAATAACCATAGCAGCTAATACCCAAAATAATGTATCTTCTATTACTATTACAACTTTTGGAACTTTACTACCTCTAATTATTCTATATAAATCAAACATTAAGCCGGTTAATATACCTGCCAATAATGCATACAATATAATGCTAAATTGTACATTTGTATCTAATGGCATAATAACCTCCTATTTGAAAAGCCTTCCTAATATGCTTTCCTTTTCTTTTTTTATTTCTTTACCGCTATAAACAATATAATATATTTCTCCATTTATCATTACATCACCATTTTGCACATCTAATTTATTCATTTTCAGATTTAAACCCTTTATTGTTAGTGCTCCTAGTTTAGTATTAAGTAATATTTTTTCATCATCAAAACTAATAACTTCTTCTACACCTGTTAAAGTCATCTTCTTTCTATTTTCTAATGTAATATTACCTTTATTATCCTCAATTTTATTATCTACTTTTTTCTCCATTATCTATTCCTCCATACATTTCTTGATTAAATATATGAAGTATATTTAAAAATTATTCTTGGTCTTCTATTCCTTCTAATATTTCATACATTTCCTTAGCATTTTCTTTTCTTACATGTTCTGCTATATTTATAATTTTTGCCTTTAACTTTCTGTTTGCAAATGTTATTTCGATTATATCTCCTTCTTTAACATCAGTAGATGGTTTAGCTACCTTATCATTAATAGCAACTCTTCCACCCTCACAAGCCTCTTTTGCAACCGTTCTTCTTTTTATTATTCTTGAAACTTTTAAATATTTATCTAATCTCATTTATTTTTCTCCTTCATATAAAACTTATTTTTTTATATTAAAAAACCCGAGATAACTCGGGCTTACATTTATAATTACTTATTAACTCTTTCTTTGAACTCTTTTCCTGCTTTGAATACTGGAACAGTTGAAGCTGGAATGTTTATAGTTTCTTTAGTTCTTGGGTTTCTTCCTTCTCTAGCTGCTCTTTCTCTAGTTTCAAAAGTACCAAATCCAACTAATTGAACTTTTTCTCCATTTTCTAAAGCTTCTTGAACTGAATCAATAAATGCTTTTAAAGCTGCTTCTGCATCTTTCTTTGTTAATTGGCTTTTTTCAGCCATGCTAGTAATTAATTCTGCTTTATTCACGATTTACATCCTCCTTAAATAAACAGTTAAAAATATTGTAGTTAACTATTTTTACTTATGTACTATAACTACATTACCTTATTATATATCCACTTTATTAAGTAGTCTATAGTAATATGGGTATTTTTCTATAAAAATATATTTATTACAACTTTTTCTTGTAGTATAGTCATTAATTTATTATTCTCTTTAAAATTATTCTGCATAAACTTTAAAAATCCTTCTATTCATGCAGAAAATTCACTTTTTTCTTTATTAATCGTACTTCTTAGAATCTTCCCAAAGTTCATTCATCTCATCTAATGTAACACTCTTTAAATCTCTTCCTTGTTTCAATACATTATCTTCAATAAAGCTAAATCTTTTTATAAACTTTTTAGTAGATTTATTTAATGCTTCTTCTTCATCTATATTTAGTAACCTAGATACATTAACGCATGCAAATAATAAATCTCCAACTTCATTTATTATTTTTTCCCTATTATTGGTTTTATATACATCTAATACTTCATTTATTTCTTCTTCAATCTTTTTAACTGCCTCATCTACACCTTCAAAGTCAAACCCTACTTTAGCAGCCTTCTTTTGTACTTTATGTGCTTTTATCATAGCTGGTAATGTTTTTGCTATTCCATTTATTTCTTCAGTAAGAGTTTCATAACTTTTCTCTTTCTTTTTAAGTTCATCCCAATTTTCTAGCACTTCATCAGAACTTTTAGAGCTTTTGTTATCAAAAACATGTGGATGTCTATAAATCATCTTAGATGTTATTGCTTCTATTACATCTGATATATTAAAATATCCATCTTCTTTCCCTATTACTGAATGGAATACTACTTGTAGTAATACATCTCCTAGCTCTTCAATTAATCCATCTATATCGTCCTCTTCTATAGCTTCAATAACCTCATAAGTTTCTTCTAAAAGTGAATTTTTTATACTTTCATGAGTTTGCTCTCTATCCCATGCACATCCATCTTCACTTCTTAAAACTTCTATTGTATTAATTAAGTCATAGAAATCTTTTTTATTATTTACATCCTTAGGAATATATACAGAAGTTAAATAATCTATATCTTCTTGCATATCAAGTTCATATATTGGAATTTTTCTTATAGATTCTTCTCCTTCTATTCCTGCAGCCCTAACATAATAAATTTCAGTATCATCATTATAATATTCTAATAATTCTAATTTAACCTCTGATGCTATTAATGGATTATAAACTTGTGTTATTATAGTTCCAATTCTTTTATCTAAAATTTGATTCTTAATATCAAAAGCATCTATTATCTTTAATCCTTCTATTGGATCTATTTGCAATCTATCCATCATAGCATCAACAAAGCTAACTGCTGGTAATATCTTATATTCAATATTATTTTCATTACATAAATTAATTAAGTTTAAAACTGATCTTTCTGCAACTAATGGATGACCAGGAACTGCATAAACCAATTCTCCAACTATTTTATATTCTTCAATCATATTTTTTGCAATATTAGAATATACCTCATCAAAACTGCTTCCCTCTTCATAATAGTTATCACAAGTTTTGAAAGATGTTAATCTATTTTTTAAGTAATCAACTGTAGGATGCTTTTCCGTTCTAAAATACAAATTTTCACTTTCTTGTAATGCTTCAACAGCTCCTATAGTTAGTGCATCTGGTGAACCTGGTCCTAATCCAACTATTTTTATCATATAGTACTCTCCTTATATCATTTTCTTGCTAATCTATTCTTTATTTCATCAACTTCAAATACTTTAAAGATTAAAATAGCTATCATATATATAATAATACCCATAAATATTGATAATAAGCAAGAAATACTATTACTATCTACTCTTTCCATAATAAAATTATAACTAAATAAAACTACAGTAATCATTGCAACTGAAGCATAACCTGGTTTTATAAAAGAGTCATATACACTTACCTTACATTTAGCTTTAGTTTTAAGTGCTATAAGATTTAATATAGTAACTACAACATAAGCAGCAATACTTGCTATTACAGCTCCAAAAACATTTATGCTTGGTATAGGAACTAACGTAGCTGTTAAAACTACTTTTACAATACATCCTATTACCAAATTAATGACTGGTCTTATATAGTGATTAGTTGCTTGTAATATAGATGTAGTTGTTTGCGTTACTATTATAAATGGAATAGATATTGAAAGATATCTCAATATTTCTATCCCCTCATACTTATCAAAAAACACCAATTTCATTATTGGCCCAGCTAAACAGAACATTCCTAAAGCACATGGCAATGCTATTACCGCTGATAATTTCATTGCTATATTTATTTTACTTTGCATTTCTTCTTTTCTGTTTAGTATATAATGCTCTGAAATTATAGGAATTAATGATGTACATATTGCCATAGATAATGTTAATGGTATATTTACCAATACAGCAGCTTTGCCAGTAAGTTGTCCATATAATGCTGTGGCATTAACAACCCCTGATTCTATTAATTTTTGTGGAACTAAAATTGAGTCTATTAAATTCATTATAGTTCCAACTGTAGCACCTAAGGAAATAGGAATTGCTATTTTCAATATTTGATTTAATACTTCGGTGTTGGTCTTTACCTTTTTAATTCCCATTTCTCTTCTTACACGTAAATATTTAAACCATAAATATAAACATGCTATCATAGCTCCACCAGCTGCTCCAAATGCTGCTCCACCAGCAGAGTACTCAATTCCCTTAGGTAAAAGTATATAAGCTAGTCCAACTCCTATTATTACTCTACCTATTTGCTCTAATATTTGTGATGTTCCTGATGGAGTCATGTTTTGTAATCCCTGAAAAAATCCTCTAAATATACTTACAAACGAAACCATCATTGGTGCAAAAGATATTCCTATCAAAGCATAATAGGATTTCATGTCCCACTTTAAAAAATTAATTATAGGCTTTGCAAAAAGGAATAATATAATGGAAGTTCCAATTCCTAAAGTCATCATCAAATAAGATGATTCTTTAACAACTTCGTAGCTTCCTTCTATATCTCCAACTGCATTTTTTTCTGAAATCATTTTTGAAACTGCAACTGGTACGCCGCTTGCCATAGCTACGAAAAACATATATAAGGGATAAGACAACTGATAATATCCTATTCCTTCGTCACCTATTAGCATTATTAATGGCCATCTAAAGAAAAATCCTAGTACCTTTGCCACCATACCTGCTAACCCTAATACCAAGCTTCCTTTTATGAGAGATTGCTTTTTCATAAAATACCTCCAAACTCAAATTACTGACTACTACTAATTTTTATTTAAAGCTTAGAGGTATTATTACATATATTCTGCATTTATTTAACAAATATTGTAATATGTATTTAATTATTTATTGTTCCATTTGCTTTCCTAAGAAAGCTGCTGCAGTTTCTGCTAACTTTAATTGTAAATCACCAAATTTTTCTCCTGAATCCTTTGAAACTATAAGTACTGCTCCAATAGCATCACCTTCAGTAATTATCGGTGCAATTACTTGGCTTGTATATTCACCTTGGTCCTCATCATTATGTAGAGGTATTGTTTTACTTTCTTCTATTATTATAGAAGCCTTCCTTCCATCCATAATAGCCTCTAATTCAGAACTTATTTTTCTTTCAAAATAATCTTTTTTTGTTGCTCCACTTACAGATATAAAAGCATCTTTATCGGCAATTAGAACAATATGTCCAATTGATTGTTGTAAACTTTCAGCATATTCTTTAGAGAAATCTGTTAATTCTCCGATAGGTGAATATTTTTTTAATATTACTCCACCTTCTCTATCTGTAAATATTTCTAATGGATCTCCTTCTCTAATTCTTAAAGTTCTTCTTATTTCTTTTGGTATAACTACTCTTCCTAAATCATCAATACGTCTAACTATTCCTGTCGCTTTCATTATTATGAGCTACCTCCTTAATTAAGTTTATATAATTAACTGCAGTATTATTATTTGAACTATTAGAAATTTTATACACATATACCCAATATTTATCCTTTACTATTTATTGAGGAATTCTTTGAAGTCTATGGCAATAAATCAACGAAAAATTAGAAATTTAAATAAAAAAAGGTCAAGCAAAATCTAAATTTTGCTTGACCCTTAATTAATAATTATAACTTATCTTCATATAACTTAACATTTAAATCCTTTTTCCATTGTTCTAATGTTGAGTTATATAGTTCTTGTTGTTTTTGACTTAATAAAGTAGATTTTATACTTTCTTTAACATCATCAAGTGGAGTTACTTTCTCTTCAGTTTGAATACCTTCAACTTTAATTATATGGTATCCATATGAACTTTTAACAGGTGCTGAAACTTCACCATCTTTTAAAGTCTTGAATCCTGCTAAGAAATCTGTATCAAAACCTTCTTGTTCATTTGCAACATATCCTAAATCTTCTGATAAAGGCTTAGTTCCTGCAGCCTTATTAGCTTCATATTGTGAATATAAATCTTCAAAAGTAGCTTCTCCTGAATCAATTTTATTCTTAGCTGCTTGTGCTTCTTCTTCAGTTTCAAATAAAATATGTTTAGCATTTGCTCCTGGCTTAGTTGTATATTTATCAATATTATCATTATAATATTGTTGAACTTCTTCATCACTTACAGTTACATCTTTTGTTATAGCTTCTTTAACTTTATCAGTTTTAACCATATTTTCTATAAATGAATTAAACTTTTCATCAGTCATACCATAATATTCCAACGCTTCTTTTAATCCTTCTTCTCCGCCATATGCTTCTGTAAACTTTGCTTTTTCTTCTTCTATTGCAGTAGCTAATTCATTATCTGATGGAATGTACCCAAGTTCAGTTCCCTTAGTTATTAAAACTTTATCATTAACTAATTGTTCTAACACTTGTGTTCTAGCAGTTTTTAACTGCTTTTTTAAACTATCGTCAATAGTATTTTCATAATCTTCACCATATGTCTCTACTAAATAGTCTATGTTTGCTTGTAATTCACTATTAACATCAGCCATAGTAACTTTTTCATCTCCAACCTTTGCTAAAACAGTTTTTTGTATAGCCTCTGGAGTCTTTTCTACCATTTTACACCCTGTTATCGAAAAAGCCATCGCAGTTATAGCAGCAACTACTACTATATTTTTTATTTTTCTCAATTTGTTTCCCTCACTTTACTTAAATAATAATTTGTTATATAAATTAGTATATCAGTAATATCCTTTTTATTCAAATTTTACTGTCTATTTTTTACGTGAATTTTCAATTAATTCCTTAAGAAGTTCTTTATAAAAGTTCAATAACTCTTCTTTCTTTAGAGAATTAATTCTTACAGCAAAAAATGGAGTATCTCCAAAGTATAATACTACCTTATCTTTATATTTCTTTAAAAGCACTTCATATATCTTATTAATATTCTTATATCCCTTTTGGAATTTAAATCTTACTTCCTTTTGGTTTTCCTTTATTTCTTCAATTAAAATAACCTTCGCCAAACTTTTAATATATGCTATATCCATTAAATTATAAACAGCTTCCGGAACAACCGAATATCTATCTTCTAACTCTTCTTTGATATCATTATAATCATTCATATTTTCAATCGCTGCTATTTTCTTATAAACTTCAATTTTTTGTATTTCATCTTCTATATATGAAGATGGAATATATGCATCAATCTTAATATCAACAGTAGTTTCGATAGGTTCTTGTTCTATTTCACCCTTTATTAACTTAACAGTATCTTCTAACATTCTACAATATAAATCATATCCTATAGCAGCCATATGACCATGCTGAGATGAACCCATCATATTTCCTGCTCCTCTTATTTCTAAATCTCTCATAGCTATTTTAAATCCTGAACCAAGCTCTGTAAAATCTTTTAGGGCCTTAAGTCTCTTTTCCGCTACTTCAGTTAGAACTTTATCTTTAGTGTACATAAAGTATGCATAAGCTATTTTATTTGAACGTCCAACTCTTCCTCTTAATTGATATAATTGAGATAATCCCATTTTATCTGCATTATTTACTATCATTGTATTTACATTTGGTATATCAATGCCTGTTTCTATTATAGTTGTACATACTAAAACATCATATTCTTTTTGCATAAAGTTTATCATTTCAGCTTCAAGTTCTTTTTCTGTCATCTGCCCATGTATAATCCCTACTTTACATTCTGGCACTAATTCTCTTATATAATTTGCCATACCTTGTATACTTTCTACTCTATTATATACAAAATAAACTTGACCTTCTCTTCCCACTTCTCTTAATATTGCATCTCGAATAAGTTGATCATTTTGTTCTACAACATATGTTTGAATTGGATATCTTTCTTCTGGAGGAGTTTCTATAACTGATATATCTCTAACACCAGTAAGTGACATATGAAGAGTTCTTGGAATAGGTGTTGCACTTAATGTAAGCACATCTACATTTTTCTTTAAAGATTTAATTTTTTCTTTTTGCGCAACTCCAAATCTTTGCTCTTCATCAACTATTAATAACCCTAAATCCTTAAAAGAAATATCTTTTGATACTAATCTATGAGTTCCAATTAATATATCTACATTTCCTTCTTTTAAAGCCTGCAAAGTAGCCTTTTGTTGCTTTGCAGTTCTAAATCTGCTTATCATATCTATCTTTACTGGAAAATCTGAAAATCTTTTTTTCAAATTTTTATAATGTTGTTCTGCTAATATAGTTGTTGGAACAAGAAAAGCAACTTGCTTTCCATCCATAACAGCTTTAAAAGCAGCTCTTATAGCTACCTCTGTTTTACCGTAACCTACATCTCCACAAAGTAATCTATCCATAGGCTTATCGGATTCCATATCGTGTTTTATTTCCTCTAATGAAGTTAATTGATCTGGAGTTTCTTCATATGGAAATTCATCTTCAAATTGCATTTGCCACTCTGTATCTTTAGAGTATTTATAACCTTTTAAAGTAGCTCTAGCCGCATATAGCTTCACCAAATCTTCAGCAATTTCATTTATAGATTTTCTAACCTTTGCTTTTGCCTTCTGCCAATCATTACTACCAAGTTTGTTTATTTTAGGTGTCTTTCCTTCACTTCCAATATACTTTTGAACTAAATCTAGTTGATCAACTGGAACATAAAGCTTATCACCCTTATCATACACGATATCTAAGTAGTCTCGCGTATTTCCAGCTATATCAATTTGCTTAATTCCCTTAAATACACCTATTCCATGATTTGCATGTACAACGTAATCTCCTGGCTTTAGCTCTGCAAAACTAGTAATCTTACCTACACCTTTTTTCTTATTTGTCTTTTTAGGTAATGACTTTTTAGCCTCACCAAATACTTCTTTATCAGATATTACACATACCTTTAAATCTGGGTATTCAAACCCCTTTATTAAATTTCCAAATGTAACTACCGCTTGACCTAACTCAATATTATCTACTTGATCCTTATAAACACTTTCGACATCTCTTTCTCTAAGTGTTTTTACTAGTCTCTCTCCTCTAGTTCTAGTCCCTGCTAATATTAAAGTTCTAAAGCCTTTTGATTTTCTTGTTTTTATATCTTCAATTAATAAATCTAATTGTCCATTATAACTATTAGACGTAATTTGATTTAATTCTATACTGGTAATTGGAAATAATATATCTGATTTTGAATCAAATGGACTTAATGTAATGACATCAGTTCTTTCTAACTTTATGAACAATTCTTCTTTATCTATTAATAATTTATTTTGTGAAGGTAATATGTCTCCTCTTTGAAGAAATGCTAAATAATTTTCATTAAATTCATAGTATATGCTTTGAATTTTACCCTCACATCTCTTTAAATCATCAATAATAAACGTATATCCATCTAAATAATCAAAAAGAGATTCCATATCTTCATAAAAGAAAGGTAAATAACTATCTACTGTTTCAAATGTTGAAGTTTCATTTAGCATCTCTAAATTCTTATTAATTATTCTTTTTATTTTATCAACTTGATCATTATTTTTATTATTAGATTTTTCAATTATAGAATCAAGTTCACTAATCATTTTATCATTTGCGCTTTTCTTTGCTTCTTCATCTACAATTACTTCTTTTGCTGGGAAAATTTCTATAGATTTAACCTTTTCAATACTTCTTTGAGATTCTATATTAAAGGTTCTAATAGAATCTATTTCATCCCCAAAAAGCTCAATTCTATATGGATAAACAGCTGTAGGAGGGAAAACATCTAATATCCCTCCTCTAAATGAAAATTCACCTTTTCCTTCTACCACTTCAACTCTTTCATATCCACATTCAATTAATTTTTTTGAAATATCTTTTAAATCTACTTCATCGCCATTTTTTATAGTAATACTGTAATTTAAGTACTTTTGTCTAGGTGTATATAATGCAGTTATAGCATCTACTGATGTAACTATTATTTTTTTGTCTTTATTATTAAGTATCTCTTTTATTACCTTTAATCTTGCCCATCTAAGGTCTCCTGAAATTGCATCAACATTATAAAATACAACTTCTCTTATAGGTAAGAAATATACATTAGTAGAATAAAGACTTAAATCTTCATATAAATTTTTAGCCTCAAGCTCATTATGTGTTACTACAACCAACGAATTATCTATTTCATTAAATATTCCATCTATTATATAGCTTTTACCTGATTCCGATAACCCTGCTATATTTATTGGAAATCTTCTATTCTTTATACTATTTATTGCTGTAATAAACTTATCATTTTCTTGTAAGGGTTGTAATAGCCCTTGTAACCTCATTTTATCACCTTCCATAAATTCTCTTTAACTTTCTTTACATGCATTAAACCCATTTAATTTATTCATAGCTTCTTTAATATCAGCTTTCATTATTATGCTTACTGCATCACTTGAAGCTTTTATTGTTTCTCTTAAAACTTCAATTTCATCTTCACTAAATTTTCCTAATACATGTGAAACTAAATTTCCCTTTGGTGCCCCTACACCAATTTTAACTCTCGGAAATACATCAGTGCCTAAGTTAGCTATAATACTTTTTATTCCATTATGCCCACCATGGCTACCTTTCTCTCTAATTCTTAGTCTGCCTACTTCTAAGCTAATATCATCATAAATCACAATTACTTCTTCATTTGAAATTTTATAAAAGTTTATTACTTCTCTAATACTTTCTCCACTTAAATTCATATACGTAGTTGGCTTTAATAAGATTACTTTTTTTCCTTCTATAAATCCTTCACCAAACACACCTTTAAATTTTATCCTATTTAATTCTATATTATACTTATCAGCAATATAATCTACAGCCGCAAATCCTATATTGTGTCTTGTCCCATCGTATTCTTTTCCTGGATTTCCTAATCCAACTATTAAAAACATTTTTATTCCTCCGTTACTTTTAAAGTGACTATTTTATATTATACCATTTTTTTCAACAATGAAAGTTTTTTATTATTTATTATGAAACACACTGCTCACTTCTATTCTCAGGTGTAAGTTTGATTAACCAAATTAAAAAATTTAGATTCTCATTTATGAAAAAAATTAGACTAACTCTTATTTAGAATTAGTCTAAAGCTTTTTATAACAATATTTTGATATCTATATTTTTCATTTCGCCTTCACTCAATACCTTACAATGTAATATATCACCTTTTTTCTTATCTTGTAGTAATTTTATTAAATCATCAACATTCACAACTTCATATCCATTTACTTCTATGATTATATCTGTAGGTTTAATACCAGCTAAATATGCACTTCCGTTTTTATCTAACTCTTGTATGTAGAAACCACTAAAATTCCTAGTTTCATCTACTATTACTCCACCCTCATTTATTCCTAGAATCTTCTTAAATGTATTTGTTGAATTAATCATATCTTGAAGTTCTTCCATTTGCATTCCATAATAAAGCCCTTCTTCATTTCGCTCTTTAGTAATAGATAAATCTGCGATTCCAACTAATTCACCATTAGAGTTACAAATTGCACCACCAGTATTTTTCTCGTTAATAGGAGCATTTATTTGTAAAAGCAATTGCTCTTTTCCATCTCCTAAAATTAACTTTTCATTTTTCGATGTAATAATTCCTGGTATTGAACTACCTATATATTCATCTCCTATAGCATTTCCTAATACAACTATTCCCTGTCCTTCTTTTATAGTATAAGGATCTGCCATTTTTATAGGTTGTAACTCTCCTTCAAATTCTATTTTTATTATTGCCAAATTTCTCGCTTCATTTTCAACTAAGATTTGAGCTTCTATTGGCATTGCTGCTACAGATGATAATTTTACATATATATGTTTTTTCTCTTTAATAGCAGAATAATTTGTTAAGATTATTCCGCTTGAATCTATTATAACTCCTGTTGTATTTCCTTCAAAATAACTGTCTTCAACAAGTTTTTCTTCTGAATCACTAATACTAACTAATGATGGGGATACTTTCTTTATAACTTTTGTATAATCTAATATAACCATATCTGTACTTTTTTTAATTTCTTTAACCTGCTGGATAACCCCACCATACTTATTTTTGATATTTATATTAGATATAATTGCTCCTAAAAATCCTGCTATTACTACATACAGAATTATCTTAACACCAAACTTTACTCTTGCTTGAGTATTATTTTTCTTTTCAAAAATTATATTAGATATCCTACCTTGTGGAGTATTTGATACTTTTTCTTTTCTGTCTTCCCTATTATTCATATCTACCTCCGATTATTGAAATATTGTACATTTTAAAATTAATATTTCGAATAATATAGTAAAATCTAATTTTTGATATTAAAATTGCAACTTATTACCTTAGTTGTTCCTTTGTAATGTAAATATAAATCTTACACCTCTATCATCTACATTTTCTGCCCAAATATCTTGATTATGCTGTGATAATATCAATCTAACTATTGGTAAACCTAACCCTGTACTAATCTTATTAGTTCTTGACTTATCACTCTTATAAAATCTATCCCAAATATGGTTTAAATCTTGTTCCGAAAGAGTATTACCTGAGTTAAATATACTTACAAATATTTTTTCACCCTTCGTTGATATATTAACTTCTATTTGCCCATTATCATCACTATATTTAACTGCATTTTCAAGTAAATTAGTAACAACTTGAAGTATCCTATCTCTATCACCTATTGCGAAACATCTTTTTTCGTGAAATGTTGCTTTAACATTTAATCCTTTTGCTTGTATTTTATTTTCTAAATTTAATATACACAAACTTATTGTCTGATTAATATCGAACTCCGAAATACTCATGTTGAATTTTCCTGATTCCATTGCTGATATATCTAATAAATCATTAACAAGTCTAGCTAATCTATCAACTTCATCATAAACAATTTTTAAATAATAATTTTCCCTATCTCTTGGTATAACCCCATCTAATATTCCTCCAATAAATCCTTTTATTGAAGTTATAGGAGAACGTAATTCGTGAGAAACATTTGAGATAAATTCTTTTCTAATATTGTCTGACTCTTCTATAGATTGCGCCATACTATTAAATGATTGGGCTAATTCCCCTATTTCATTGTTTCCATTAACCTTTACTCTCTCTGCCACATTACCTTTTGCTAATCTTTTAGCAGCCTTATTAATTTCTTCTATTGGTTGCACTAATAATAATTGAGCAAAATACTTTACAATAGCACCTGCAACTATTATTGCTAATATAATAGATATCCATATTATAATTACTGTATGTTTTTCATTTATAGGATCATTTTCAACCATTATTATATATCCATCTAATTGATCATTAGAATAAATAGGCTTTATAAATGCCCCTACTTTTGAATCATGAGTTTCTTTTATTAAAATCTTTCTATACACAATATTTCCATTAGTCGACATTTGGGTATCTGGTATATCTATATTAGTATATTTAAGATTGCTATATTCACTATTAGATACCATATATATGTATCCCAATCTATCTACCACAATACCATCCATATCATTAGTTAAACATGCTATCTTTAATAATCGATTAACTTCCTCATAACTACCTTCTTGATGTTTTAAATAACTTCCTACAGCTTCTGAAACAACATCTAATTGTTTATTTAGTGTATCTATAAGTTCATTATGACTAATTCTATAAAACCCAACAGTTAATACTAATCCTACAAGTATTAATAGCCCTCCAGTTATTGAAGAAAAAGTAATTATTAGCTTTCGTACTATACTATTTTTCTTCACCTATCTCACCTCAAACTTATACCCAACACCCCAAACTGTTTGAAGTTCCCATTTTTCTCCACCTTTAACCTTTTCTCTTAATCTTTTTATATGAACGTCTACAGTTCTTGAATCACCAGGATAATCATATCCCCAAACTTCATACATAAGTTGCTCTCTAGTAAAAACTTTATTAGGATTACTTGCCATAAAATGAAGTAATTCTAACTCTTTAGGAGCTAATTTCACAATATTTTCTTTATATGTTACCTCATATGCTCCAATATCAATTATTAAATCTGAATATTTAATTACATCCTTTGATTGATTATCAACAACGTATCTTCTTGTTACAGCTTTAACTCTTGCCAATAACTCCTTAGGATCAAATGGCTTTACCATATAATCATCTGCACCTAATTCTAATGCTAGCACTTTATCAAATATTTCACCTTTAGCAGTTAACATTATTACTGGCACATCACTGCTTTTTCTTATGTATTTAAGCACTTCAATTCCATCTTTTCCTGGTAGCATAACATCTAGTATTACTAATCCAATATTTTCTGATGTTACAATACTACAAGCATCATTTCCATTAAAACACTTTTTAGTACTATACCCTCCGCTTTTTAAGTACATATCTATAAGTTCGTTTATATGAGCATCATCATCTACAATTAATATCTTTCCCAATTTATCTTCCATCTTTTATTCACCTTCCTTAATTAATATTTTATACTATATTTAAAAAAACACTAATAAAGTTTTTATAAAATTTACATTTGTAACACAATATTTAAAAACATAAAAATAGACTGCTACTTATGTAGCAGTCATAAATTATTAATTTTCAAATAACTTACTTATTGGCTCATCATCATATATTCTCTTAATTGCTTCTGCAAATAACGGTGCAACAGAAATAGACTTAAACTTCTCTAACCCTTCTTGTTCAGGAAGAGGAATAGTGTTTAACATTACTAATTCTTCAATTGCAGAATTATTTATTCTTTCAAATGCTGGTCCTGATAATACTCCATGAGTACAGCACGCATAAACATTTTTTGCTCCTAATTCTTTTAAAGCATTTGCAGCATTTGCTATAGTTCCAGCAGTATCAATCATATCATCAATTAATATACATCTCTTACCATTAATATCTCCAATAATATTCATTATTTCTGATACATTTGCTTTTGGTCTTCTCTTATCAATGATTGCAATTGGTGCATTTAATTTGTCTGCAAATTTTCTTGCTCTTGTAACACTTCCTAAGTCTGGTGATACAACTACTACATCATCTTGATCACTAAATCCTTTTTCAACAAAGCTCTTAGCTAATATTGGTGAACCTAATAGATGGTCCACAGGTATGTTAAAGTATCCTTGTATTTGAGAAGCATGTAAATCCATTGTTAATACTCTATCTGCTCCTGCTGCTGTTAATATGTCTGCAACTAATTTTGCAGTAATTGGATCTCTTGATTTTGCCTTTCTGTCTTGTCTAGCATATCCATAGTAAGGAATAACAGCTGTTATTCTACCAGCTGATGCTCTTTTGAATGCATCTATCATTATTAATAATTCCATTAAGTTATTATTAACTGGTGAACTAGTTGATTGTACTATAAATACATCTACACCTCTTACTGTTTCATTAATATCTACAGATATTTCACCATCGCTAAAAGTTGAAACCTTAGCATTCCCTAGTGGTATTCCTAATAAATCCGCAATTTCTTTTGCTAATTCTGGATGTGAATTTCCTGTAAATATTTTTATTTTTTTCGCATGAGCTATCATAATCGTGAGACCCTCCTTAATTTTCAATGACTTTTGCCATATTTATCTTATAGTTTAATATATATTATTTTTTCTTAATAAGACCTTTTTTATCTACCCAACCTTCAATATTTCTTTGCTTTGCTCTAGCAACTGCTAATTCTCCGCTTTTTACATTGTTAGTAATAGTAGAACCAGCTGCAATATATGTGTTATCTTCTACAGTAACTGGTGAAATTAAGTTTGTGTTACATCCAATAAAACTATTATTTCCTATGATAGTTTTATTTTTATTCTTTCCATCATAGTTAACAGTAACAGTTCCACATCCAAAGTTACAACCTTCACCAACTTCAGCATCACCTACATATGTTAAATGAGACACTTTAGTATTATTACCTATTGTAGATTTTTTTATTTCTACAAAATCACCAACTCTTACATTATTTCCAATAATAGATTCTGGACGTATGTAAGCAAAAGGTCCAACTGTAGTTTGATTTCCAATTTTACTTTCTAATATTACAGATGATTGTATATCTACACTCTCACCAATAACACTATTATTTATTCTTGAATTTGGATATAGAACACAATTTTTTCCTATCACAGTATTTCCCTCAAGAACATTTCCTGGATATATTATAGTATCTTGACCTATTTCTACGTCAATTCCAATATATGTTGTATTAGGATCAATTATAGTTACACCATTTTCTAAGTGTTTATTATTTATTCTTTTTCTTAAAACAGCTTCAACTTCTGCAAGTTGCACTCTTGAGTTTACTCCTAATGTTTCTTCATAACTTATTACAAGTGCTCCAACTTTCTCATTTTTTTCTTTTAACATTCCAATTACATCTGTTAAATAGTATTCTCCTTGAGAATTATTATTAGAAAGGTTTCCTAAGCATTCAACTAAGCTCTCAATTTCAAAGCAGTACATTCCTGAGTTTATTTCTTTAACTTTTAGCTCTTCATCATTACAATCTTTATGTTCAACTATCTTTAATACTTCATTTCCTTTTCTTATAATTCTTCCATATCCTGAAGCATCATTTAAAATTGAAGTAAGTATAGTTGCACTGTTTCCATTTTCTTTATGTGTCTTAAATAGCTCTTCTATTGTTTCTTCCGTTATTAAGGGTGCATCTCCATTAAAAATTGCAACTGTTCCCCTTTTTCCTTTTAAGAAATCTATAGCACACTTAACAGCATGACCTGTACCTAGTTGTTCTTCTTGTAATGAATAGCTAATATTTCTTGATTTAGTATTTTCCTTAACTAAGTCAGCACCTTTACCTATAATTACATTTATATCTTCTATATTTTCTTTTCTTAATGTGTCAATTACATGATTAACCATTTCTTTTCCACAAACCTTATGCAAGACTTTAGGTAAATCTGATTTAATTCTCTTTCCTTGACCTGCTGCTAATATTAGAGCACATTTATACATAAACTCACCTCTCTATAAAATTTAAGGATAAAATACAAATTTTATCCTAAAACGTTCGTGCATATTTCTTATATATTATATTGCATTAAATAAAGTATTTCAACTCTTCAAAAAAATAATAAAATAAGAGGAATATATAGATATATATTCCTCTTATTTACATTATTATTCATTTATAACAACGTTTTCTTCCTCTACTGCAGCTTCATAAGCCTTTAAAATAGATTCTTGAATTTTTTCCCTAGTATCTGTGTTTATTGGATGAGCAATATCTTTAAATTCTCCATCCGGTGTTTTTCTACTTGGCATTGCAATAAATAAACCATTTTGTCCTTCGATAACTTTAATATCATGAACAACGAATTCATTATCAAATGTTATAGAAACTATAGCTTTCATTTTTCCTTCTGCTGCTATCTTTCTAATTCTAACGTCTGTGATTGTCATTTCACTACACCTCCAGTTGCTTTATAATAATTTATTTCTATAAAAAGTTTAAAAATCCTTTTTTTTACTTAATTTTTTTTAAAATTTTCCATATATTATTTTAAAGCAACTGTATTTATATTATTTTATAAATGCAGACGGTCTAACGTTAAGTCTTTCCTCTTCTTTATTGTATTCTAAATCAATAATTGAAATATAATCAGTAGTTCTCTTATTTTCTATTCCAACATTATCTACAAGAACTCCTGTTCCAACTAATTCACTCTCAAATTCTTTTAAAAGAGCTCTAATTCCTTCAGCAGTTCCACCACCTCTTAAAAAGTCATCTATAAATACACATTTACTTGATGGTTTCATACATTTTTTAGCTAATGCCATTTGTTGAATTCTTCCACTTGTGCCTGATACATAATTAATTGTAACTGTTGGCCCTTCAGTAATTTTATTATCTTTTCTTATTATTACAAGCTCTATACCAAGACTTTTAGCTACTTCATAAGCTAAAGGGATTCCTTTTGTTTCAACTGTAACTATATAATCAATATTCATATTTTGAAAATGTGAAGCTAAAATAACCCCTGCTTTACTTACTATTTGCGGATTGTACATTATATCTGTTAAATAAACAAAATTACCTGGTACAATTCTTCCATCCTCTAGTAATGCCTCACATAATTCATTTGCAAAATCTTCTCTTGCTTTTTGACCCATTGCAGGAATAAACTTAATTCCTCCAGCTGCACCTGAAATAGTTTCTATAGATCCCATCTCTAATTTCTCTAATACTTCTCTCACTATTACTATATCTTCACTAATAGTAGACTTAGCTGCATTTAAAAGTTCCGAAAATCTATTTAATCCTATAACTTTATTAGGAGTTTCTATTAATATCTTTGTAATGGCTACAACTCTATTATTTCTACTTAATTTTTCCACTTAATCCACCTTCCTTTTTTTCTCAAAAACACGAATTTTTTCAATTTATTTCACCCGAATATTCATATTTTATTCTATATTCCTTACATTATCAATACTTTTTTAAGTTATTTATCACTAATTCTTAATATAAGTTATTTTCTATGTTTAAATATAAAATTTTATCTTTTTTCTTCCATTTATAAATGTTTTACTTCATATATATAATTTTGTTCTTTTTTTTATAAAATATTTTATATATTTTTTATTTTTTGTGTTCAACCTAGCAAATTTGTATATAATTATAAATATATATTTAAATGAGAATCTAAATTTTAATTTAGTTAATTGAAGTTACATATAGTATTCTCATTAAATATTAAAAATAGGAATCTCATATTATAATTAAAGGGGTTGATATATTGTCTTTTGATTTGAATACAAGTAAAAATAGAAAAGTACATTTTATTGGAATCGGCGGGGTAAGCATGAGTGGACTTGCTGCAGTCTTATTAACAAAAGGATTTACGGTATCTGGATCTGACGCTAAAGAATCTGAAGTTTTAAATAAATTAAGAGCGTCTGGTGCTGAAATTTACATAGGGCATAAAGGTGAAAACCTAAAAAATGTTGATTTAGTAGTATATACTGCTGCTATTCCTTCTACTAACCCTGAAATAATTGAAGCAAAAAATAAAAATATAGAATTAATGGATAGAGCTGAATTTTTAGGCTATATAATGAAGGGCCATAAATATAACGTTGCTGTTGCTGGTACTCATGGAAAAACAACAACAACTTCTATGCTTTCTCACATAACATTAAATGCAAATCTTGATCCTACAATATTAGTTGGTGGAGATGTTGATGCTATTCATGGAAATTATAAAATTGGTGAAAGTGAATATTTCGTAACAGAAGCCTGTGAATATAAAGCTTCATTTTTAAAATTCTATCCTTATATAGGAATAATATTAAATATCGATGCTGATCACTTAGATTATTACAGAGATATAAACCATATTGAAGATACTTTTAAAAAATTCTCTGATTTAATTCCAGCTGATGGATATCTAGTTGGTTGTGCAGAGGATAATAGAGTATTAGAAGTTCTTAATTATGCAAAGTGTAATACTCTAAGTTATGGATTTACAAAAGGTGATGTAACTGCAAATAATATTTCATTCAATAATAAAGGTTGTGCTACATTTACAGTTTGTAAAGATGGTGAAGAATTATTTGATGTAACACTAAATACAACTGGTAAGCATAATATACTTAATTCACTTGCAACTATTTGTACTTCACTAATATTAAACATTCCTAAAGAAGCTATAATTAGTGGATTAGCTGATTGTAAGGGTGCCCATAAAAGATTTGAATACAAGGGTGAATTTAAAGGTGCTACTATAATAGATGATTATGCTCATCATCCAGTTGAAATAAAAGCAACATTATCTACGGCACAACTTATTGATCACAACAAAACATATTGTGTATTCCAACCACACACTTATACTAGAACAAAAACACTTTTTGATGAATTTACAACTTGCTTCTCTTGTGCTGATGAATTAATATTAATGGATATCTATGCTGCAAGAGAAAAAGATACTGGATTAGTATCTTCTGATGAACTTGGAGATGCTATTAGAAAAACAGGATTAAATTGTATTAACCTTCATAGCCATCAAGAAGTTGCTGATTATTTAGCATCAAAAATCCAACCTAAAGACCTAGTGCTTACAGTAGGTGCTGGAGATGTTGTTAAAGTTGGAGAGATGCTTTTAAATAAAACTCAAGATAAATAAAGAGGTGATTTTATGGATTTATTAACTCAAATTAAAGCGTCAGCTGATTTTATTTTAAAACAAAGCAAATACAAGCCTGAAATAGGATTAATCCTTGGTTCTGGTCTTGGATCATTAGCAGATACAATAGAAGACGCTGAATACTATAACTACTCTGATATTCCTAATTTTCCTACTTCAACTGTAGAAGGTCATGCTGGAAGATTAGTTATTGGTAAACTTGGTAATAAACAAGTTGTTGCTATGCAAGGAAGATTCCATTATTATGAAGGTTATTCTTTAGATAAAGTAACTTTCCCTGTAAGAGTAATGAAATTATTAGGTGTTTCAAAACTTATAGTTACAAATGCAGCTGGTGCTGTTAATAAAGATTTTAATGCAGGAGATTTAATGGTTATTACTGACCACATTAACTTCTGTGGAGCAAATCCTTTATTTGGACATAATATTGATGAGTTTGGACCTAGATTCCCTGATATGTCTGAAGCTTATAACTTAGAGCTTAGAAATAAAGTTTTAGAAGCTGGTAAAGAATTAGGTATTAATTTACAGCAAGGAGTATATGTTATGTTCCCAGGACCTACATATGAAACTCCTGCTGAAGTAAGATTTGCTAGAGTTATGGGGGGAGATGCCGTTGGTATGTCTACTGTTCCTGAAGTAATTGTTGCAAATCACAGTGGTATTAAAACAGTTGGTATTTCTTGCTTAACAAATATGGCTGCTGGTATTTTAGACCAACCACTAAATCATGAAGAAGTTATAGAAACTTCTACTAGAGTTAAAAATGATTTCATAAACTTAATGAATAAAGTTATTGAAATAATATAGAAAAATAAAGCTCCAATTCGTCAGAGTCGGAGCTTTTATTTTCATAATATTACCTATATATTAAGGTAAAATAATATATTTTGCTAACATCAAAGATGTAAGTCTAACTAATAAAATTAACTAAATCATCTTCTGTTATTCTTATATCATATAACTTTTCATTATTCTAAGTCTATAATATAGTTATTTCCTTACTAACAGAGTTTAAAACTTCACATCCATCTTTAGTTACAAGAACTAAATCCTCTATTCTAACGCCTATATTATCCTTAAGATAGATTCCAGGTTCAACAGAGAATATCATACCAGCCTTAACTTCATCATCATTAACAGAACTTACATTACCAAAATCATGACATTCAATTCCTATACTATGTCCTGTTCTATGTGTAAAGTATTCTCCATATCCAGCATCAGTTATTAAGTTTCTAGCCGCTTTATCTATATCTGAAAATTTAACCCCTTCTTTAATGATAGAAATTGCATTTTCATTTGCATTCTTTACTATATTGTAAATTTCAGCATGCTCTTTACTTGGCTCCTTACCTATAAATACAGTTCTAGTCATATCTGAACAGTAATTTTTATACTTTCCTCCAATATCTAAAACTACACTATCCCCATCTTTAATTTTATCTTTTCCTGTTCCATGATGAGGATCTGCTCCATTAGGACTTGTTGCTATTATCGGAGAAAATGAAAATCCAGAAGCCCCTTCTTCTTCATAAATTTCAGATAACATATTAGCATAATACTTTTCAGAATAACCAGACTTTAAGTTTTTCCAAAGTTTTAACATAACAGCATCATTTATTCTAGAAGATTCCTTCATTATTTGAATTTCTTCCTCATCTTTTATCATTCTTAAAGTATCTATAATAGGTGATGAATTAACAAATGTCCTTACAACATTTCTCCCCATAAGATCTATTAAAAAATGTGATGGTAAATTTTTATCTACTCCTAATACTTCACCTTTTCTAACTATATTAGATAATTTATCTATTGGATTTTCTATATCATCATACCAAACAATTTCCACCCCTAAATCCTCATTTATAGGGAATAACTTGTTTACTATAAACTTATGATTACCATTTGAATCTAAATAAAGAGCTATTAGTCTCTCTCCTGAACGAATCATTTTTCCTGTTAAATAAAATATAGATTCTGCTGAAGTAACTATTAATTGAGGAATTTTATTTTCCTCCATTTTAATTAGTACTTTTTTAACTCTAGAATCTTTCATATGTAACACCTCCATATACTATTTTTCTCTTCTTGTTTTTATAATAACTTAAAATTTTCATATTATCCATAATTTAATTTCTTACTTTTATCATTTTTTTTATTTATAGTGATATAATTATTTTATAAATTAAATCTCTATTTTTTGGTAATAACCATATATAGTTTAACTTTAAATAATTGGAGGATAGTAAAATGAAATTAGCAGTTATATCAGATATTCATGGGAATATATACGCACTAATGAAAGCTCTTGAAGATATAGATGATCAAAATATTGATAAAATAATTTGTTTAGGGGATTTAGTTGGATATGGACCTCATCCAAATGAAGTTGTAGCCTTAATAAAAAGAAGAGAAATTCCTTGCATAAAAGGTAACTATGATGCTTCAGTTGTAGATGGCGACTTTACATATATTAGAAACACTACAATAAACTCCTTTGCTCTCCCTTGGGCAAGTAACGAAGTTAGAGTTGCAAACAAATATTTTTTAGACTCATTGCCAACTTCACTTAAATATAAATTTAATAAAGTTAATTTTCTTTTTACTCACGGAAGTCCTTATGCAATTAATGATTATTTATTCGAAGATGCCCCTAACACATTAGAAATTATGGAACAATTAGAAGATGATGTTTTAGTATGCGCTCATACTCACATACCATGTGCAAAAAAATTTGGAAATAAACTACTTATTAATGTTGGTAGTGTTGGAAAACCTAAAATAGGAAAGCCTAATCCTACATATGCAATAATTGAAATTACTGATAATAGTGAAGTTAAGGTTACATTTAGATATTTAGACTATGAATTTAAAAGAATAGTTAAAGATTGTACTATGTTAAACTTTCCTGCATCAATTACTTCTTCTTATGAAACAGGGAAAGAATAATCTTATTATTAAACTTCAAACTAAACTAAGTACTAGTGAATAGATAAAAGTTAAGGTTAAATTATCCCTTACCTCTTTACTATTCACTTTTACTTTTTCTCTAAAAAATGTTTTGAACTTTTATTCTACTATTGTTCCTACAATGCGTAGCTTCTTTAATATATCTGTCTCATTTTTATGACATGTCTTAAAATATTCCGTTAAATCTTTGCCTGCAGTTAATCCATAATGACTTCCACTAATCCATTGATTCATAGATGTAACATCATATACAGTTCCATCAACCACTATATAAGCTAACGTGCCATTTTTCCCATCAAACTTAGCTATATCCTCAATCTTATAATATCTTAGTTCATCTCTGCTCTTAGAATCATTTTTTATCTTAGACTTAGAATCTTTATTAATATTATCTAATACCCCTACAGCTACAGCATATTCCATTATAGCTAACTTATTCGAATGGCATTGAGCAAATTCCTTATCTAACACTTTTCCTGCTGTTATACCATAATGATTTCCTCCACTCCATTTAGAGATGGCTGTTACATCATATATTATTCCTCCAACAGCTACATAAGCCTTTGCACCATTTTTACCATTATATTTAGCTAATTCTTCTACTGTAAAAATCCTTTGTGGTTGTATCTTTTTAACTATAGTTTTTACTTTATCTTTTTCTTCCTCTAAATACTCTGCAATTTCATCAAACACCTTTTCCATTACTTTAATTATTGTCTCACAATATTCTTTTGGATATGTTTGCAATAAATTTTTAAGCTGATTGATTTCACAATATTTCTGTTGTAAAAAATCCTTTTTAGCCATTATTTCCTCCAAAAAATATTCTTTAACTATATATTATGAAATTGAGTTGCAAATGTTAGCAAAGTATTGTAAAATCGTATTAATAAAATCACAAAATTTTACTGACTATGATGAGAAGAGTAACTTTTGAAGGTAGTTTTAGCGAGTAAGGGATGGTGTAAGCCTTATACGATATCAACTGTGAAGAACATCTCTGAGTTTCTAACTGAACAAGTGAGAAAGGAAACACCTTTTCCTAAACGTCAAAGGTGTAAGTTCCATTAGCCAAATTCAAATTTGGAATTTCACTTAATTAGGCTTAGACGGCTAAATGTCGTTATTAATTTACTAAGTGGCCTTTTTATAGGCAATTTGGGTGGTACCACGTAAGTAATTCCTTTCGTCCCATTTTTTAGGGATGAAGGGATTTTTTTATTGCTTTTATTTAAATTTGAAAATAATAAAATATTTTTTGAATCTGTTAAGCTGATATGAAAAAATAGCTTGATTTTTCATAGAATTGCTCGCTCTTTGAAAATTATATAAGTTTAAAAGTTTTATTGCATGGCTAATAAGCCTGCAATAAAATTGATTTTTTGCAGGTTAAATAAAGGTATTAAATTTAATTAAGCTGCTGAGAACCAAGAGTTTTTAGCAAAGCTATCGCTAGCGAAGCCAGCAACTTCTGCTGGAGTACAGTTATTTAATGATCCATGTGGTCTAATAAAATTATAGTGAAAGATAAATAAGTAAATTAGGTTATTAGCTTTATCAAAAGAGTTAAATCCTTTTTTAGCTTTATACCAAGCTTTAAATGTCTTGTTAAATGATTCTATTAAGTTATTATTTACGTCACTAGACATTGGAGCTACAGGTAAATGTTCAGTATTTGGCAATACTGTAGCGGCAGCTTCATTATACGAAGGTAATCTATCGGTTATAAAGTAAGTTCCCTTACCGCATCTAGGACATTTAGGACTATTAAGTTTAGGACGTCCGTCACCGTCGCCTATGGCGAATTGGCGTTTACACTGCTTACATTGATACTTTTGTTTAGCCTGCTTATTCATACCAAACTTATATAGTTTATCAGAATTACAGCGTGGGCATTTTATATTAGTTTTGCTCATTGTTCTTCTCTCCTTTTCAAAGGGGGTATTATTTAGTCTCGCAAACTTATTGTATTTCCTTAGGTTGAGAAGAGCAATGTTCATATAACTTAACAGATCGTATTTTTTTAACAGGAGGTTATTATGAAAAACGTAGTTTTAGTAAAATCACTTTATAGAAACACTGATGAATACTTATCTAAAGAAGTTACAATTTCAGGATGGATAAGAACTTTAAGAGCTTCTAATGCATTTGGGTTCATAGAAGTAAATGATGGTTCTTTCTTTAAAAATATTCAAATTGTTTTTGATAACAAATTAGAAAATTTTAAGAATGTTTCTAAATTACCTATTAGTTCATCAATAAAGGTTGTTGGTACTTTAGTTCCAACTCCAGAAGCTAAACAACCATTTGAAATTCAAGCTAAAGAAGTTGTTGTTGAAGGAATGTCAGACTCTGACTATCCACTACAAAAGAAAAGACATACTTTTGAATACTTAAGAACAATTGCACATTTAAGACCAAGAAGTAATGCTTTCTCTGCAGTATTTAGAGTTCGTTCTGTAGCAGCTTATGCAATCCATAAGTTCTTCCAAGATCAAGGATTTGTATATACTCATACTCCAATCTTAACAGGAAGTGACTGTGAAGGTGCTGGAGAAATGTTTAAAGTTACAACTTTAGACTTACACAATATTCCACAAACTGAAGAAGGAAATATTGATTATAAGCAAGACTTCTTTGGTAAAGAAACTAACCTTACAGTTTCAGGACAATTAAATGCAGAAACTTATGCTTTAGCATTTAGGAATGTTTATACTTTTGGTCCAACTTTCAGAGCTGAAAACTCAAACACAGCTAGACATGCTGCTGAATTCTGGATGGTTGAACCTGAAATAGCTTTTGCTGATTTACAAGATGATATGGAATTAGCAGAAGACATGTTAAAATATGTAATTAAATACGTTATGGATGAATGTCCAGAAGAAATGCAATTCTTTAATCAATTCGTTGAAAAAGGATTATTAGATAAATTAAATCATATAGTTTCTTCTGATTTCGGAAAAGTTACTTATACAGAAGCTGTTGAAATGTTAAAGAACTGTGGTAAAGATTTTGAATATCCAGTTGAATGGGGAATTGACCTTCAAACTGAACATGAAAGATATTTAACAGAGGAAATATTCAAGAGACCTGTATTCGTTACTGATTATCCAAAGGATATCAAAGCTTTCTATATGAGATTAAATGATGATGGAAAAACTGTTGCAGCAACTGACTGTTTAGTTCCTGGAATAGGTGAAATCATCGGTGGTAGCCAAAGAGAAGAAAGACTTGATGTCTTAAAATCTAGAATGGCTGAATTAGGTCTTAAGGAAGAAGATTACTGGTGGTATTTAGAACTTAGAAAATACGGAGAAACTAAGCACGCTGGATTCGGTCTTGGATTTGAAAGATTAATAATGTACATTACTGGTATGTCAAATATCAGAGACGTTATACCATTCCCAAGAACAACTGGTCAATCTGATTTCTAATATTTTAATAAAGAGCTGGCACTTATAATAAGTGTTAGCTCTTTATCGTTTTATAATCAAAATAAAAATTAAACTAATTACAAATTTCTTAGTAATTTATATACTACTATATGTTAATAAAAAATATTTTAAAATTTATGTATAGAAACCTAAGCTTTGGTACATAATTATAATGTAAATATAAAACCTGTAATACACAGGTTCCCATCCCCCCATTATTAAAAAAGCGCGTAAGCGCTTTTTTTATTTTCTAAATCCCTATTCCATATACTCATTATACATATATACCTTAAATTTTATTACACTTCAATTGTTATTATTTTATTTTTATCTAGACTTTCTTTTATATTAATTAATCTTTGATTTGTAGATCCCCTAAATTTTAATCCTTCTTTTTTATTATTTAATTGAAATTTACCATCAACCAAAACATCTATATTATTTATCAATTCTTTTAACTCTTTGTTTTCCTCCATTCTATCTAATATTTCTTCAAAGGTATATCCTGTATAACACCATATATTTAAACCAGCTTTTTTAAAAGCTTTTGCCATATATACAAAACTTTCAGCTTGCTCTAATGGATCACCTCCACTAAATGTTACTCCCTTTAACATAGGATTACCTATAGCATCATCAATAAGTTCATCCATATCTTTTAATTCTCCGCCATTAAAATCATGAGTATCCTTATTAAAACACCCTTCACAATTATGCTTACATCCTTGTGCAAAGTATACTCTTCTCATCCCTGGTCCATTAACAAGACTTTCATAAGCAATTCCAGCAAGTCTCACATATTTAGACATAAATAAATCACTTCCAAACTTTATATATTAACTATTAATATTCTCAAAACTTTATAATTAAATGTAAAATAAGCCGTAGATTTTATTTTCTACAGCTTATTAAAATTTAGTTATTCATTTTTACATAATTAAGCCTTCCCCCAGCTTTAATTACTTCCTTTTCCTTTATAGTTAAATCTAATTTGACTATATAATGTTCTTTCTTTGTTAAATTGCTTATTAAAACTTCTCCAACTTCTAATACCTCTTGAATATTATTTATTTGTATATCATCAAGTAAAGAAATATTATCATAATCTTTTTCATTTTTAAATTCCATTGGAATTATTCCATTGTTAATTAAATTAGCTTTATGAATTCTAGCAAAAGATTTTGCTATTACTGCTTTTACACCTAAATAAAGTGGTGCTAATGCAGCATGCTCTCTACTTGATCCTTGACCATAATTATTACCTGCAACTATAAATCCACCATTATACTCTTTAGCTCTCTTAGGGAACTCTGTATCAATAGTATTAAAACAAAACTCTGATAAGTATGGAATGTTTGATCTAAAAGGTAATAATTTTGAGTTTGAAGGCATAATATGATCAGTTGTTATATTATCTTCAACCTTAATTAATACTTTTCCATCAACTTCGCAACCTAACTTTTTATTAATTGGGAAGGGTTTTATATTAGGTCCCCTAACAATTTCAACTTTAGCTCCATCTTCTGCCGGTTTAATTATCATTGAATCATCTATAATAAATTCCTTTGGCATATCTATATTTAAATCAATCACTTCTTCAGTTGGATCAGTTAACACTCCTGTTATTGCAGATATTGCTGCTGTTTCTGGACTAACAAGATAAACTTTAGCTGATAAAGTTCCACTTCTTCCATAGAAATTTCTATTGAAGGTTCTTAATGAAACTCCATCAGTTCCTGGTGCTTGACCCATTCCTATACATGGCCCACATCCATTTTCTAAAATTCTCGCTCCAGAACTTATTATATCCGCTAAAGCTCCATTTCTAGCTATCATCTCCATAACTTGTCTTGAACCTGGTGCAATAACAAGACTTACATCTGAATGAACCTTTTTACCCTTTAATATTTTTGCTACCTTCATTAAATCTTCATAAGAAGAATTTGTACAACTACCAATTGCCACTTGATCAACCTTAATCTTCCCTATTTCAGCAACTTCCATTACATTATCAGGACTATGAGGCTTTGCAGCTAAAGGTCTAAGCTCATTTAAATTTATAGTTATTTCTTCATCATAAATTGCATCACTATCAGCTTTTAATTCTTTATAGTCACTTTCTCTTCCTTGTGCCTTAAAGAACTCTAATGTTCTCTCATCACTTGGGAAAATAGATGTAGTTGCTCCAAGCTCAGCTCCCATATTTGTAATAGTTGCTCTTTGCGGTACTGAAAGTGTTATTACGCCTTCACCAGCATACTCAAAAACTCTAGAAACTCCGCCCTTTACAGTTAACTTTCTTAGAACTTCTAAAACAACATCTTTTCCTGTTACCATAGGATTTAATTTTCCTACTAAATTAATTTTACATACCTTTGGAGTATTTATATAATATGCTCCACCAGCCATAGCTAATGCTACATCTAATCCACCTGCTCCCATAGCTAGCATTCCTACTCCTCCAGCAGTTGGAGTATGACTATCAGAACCAATAAGAGTATCTCCTGGAACTGTAAATCTTTCTAAAAACACTTGATGACATACCCCATTACCTGGCTTAGAAAAATAAATTCCATACTTTGAAGCAACAGTTTGTATGAACTTATGATCATCTGCATTTTCAAATCCTTGTTGTAACATATTATGATCTATAAATGCTACTGATCTTTTTGTCTTAACTTTATCTATTCCCATAGCTTCTAATTGAAGATATACCATAGTTCCTGTTGAATCTTGAGTTAAGGTTTGATCTATTCTTAACCCTATAGGCTTCCCAACTTCTAATACTCCTTCTACTATATGTTTTTTTAATATTTTATAAACTATATTTTCTCCCATTTTTTTGCCCCCTTATAAACTGCTATTTATTATTAATTTTATATTCCTTATATAATTTAACTAATTCCTTATCAAATAAAGTTCTCTTTAATCTAACAGAAGCAGCTCTAACCATTTCTAATATATCTTTAGCTTCATCATCAGATAAATGTATATTATACTCTTTAAATTTATTTATTATTCCTGCTTTTCCTGAATGCTTTCCAATAACTATTTGTCTTTGTAATCCAACAACATCTGGATCAAAAGCCTCATAATTTTTTGGATCCTTTATTGCACCATCTGCATGAATTCCAGATTCATGTGCAAACATATTATCTCCAACAATAGCCTTCCAAATAGGAAGCTCTCTTCCTGATGCTTGTGCAACATATTCTGAAATTTCTCTAAACATTTTTGTGTCTACATCAGCTTTATAACCATAAACGTACATAAGTGCCATTAGTACCTCTTCTAATGCTGCATTTCCAGCTCTTTCCCCAAGTCCATTTACAGTCACACCAACATGGCTTGCGCCTCCTAATATTCCTGCAATAGCATTAGCCGTTGCCATTCCAAAATCATTATGAGTATGCATTTCTATATCAAAGCCTGTCCTTTTATATAATTCCTCAATATTGCTTTTTATTACAAATGGTTCCATTATTCCAACTGTATCACAATATCTAAATCTATCAGCTCCAGCTTTTTTGGCTTCAGTAATAAAATCTACTAAAAATTCCTTATCTGCTCTAGATGCATCTTCCCCATTTACTGATACATATAAACCATTTTTCTTTGCAAATTCAACCGATTTAATCATATTTTCTAATACCCATTCTCTTGATGTTCTAAGCTTATGTTTAATATGAATATCTGAAACTGATACTGAAATTGCAACTGCATCCACTCCACAATCTATAGATTGCTCAATATCTTCAATTACAGCTCTATTCCAAGCCATGATACTTTTTTTACCGTTATTTCTTTTAACAATCTTCTTAATAGATTCTTTCTCATCTCCACCCATAGCTGGAATTCCAACCTCTAATTGATCAACCCCAAGTTCACTTAACATATCTGCAATTGTAATTTTTTCCTCATTTGCAAATACAACTCCTGCTGTTTGCTCCCCATCTCTAAGAGTCGTATCGACTATATATATTTTTTTGTCTCCATTGACATTTGTAATAGCCATTTTTGTGCCCCCTTTATTTTTATATAGCTTTTAATTTTCTTATAATTTGACTTATAAAAAATAGAGGTAAGTTTGTACCTCTTTATTTTATATATGTCTTTTTTTACCATGATATCATATCTAATAAAATTTCTCAATAAAAAAAGAAGATTTTTTTCTAAAAATTGCAAGTTTTTTATTTTTCATTTCATTTTAAAACAGTATCATTAGAGTAATTCTAGTTATAATATGCAAATCTGCAATTATTTTTATAATTCCTTCATTTTACTCAATAACCCCCCATAAATATTATCTATGAGGGCTTTATAATAATTATAGTATTTCATAATTATTTTTATAACTTCCTGTATGAGATCTTCTATCAATCCTTTCCTCATACTTTCCAGGTCCAAATCTTTCATCAAGACTCAAATATCCTGTTACTCTAGATATTCCTTGTATATTTCTACTATTGCATTTTGGACATTTACTCTCATTGCTTAATAAGGTTTCTCCACAATCTCTACAATATCTAATATGAAAATTTATTCCGATATAACTTATATCAGTATTTTTATATGCATAATTTATTATATTCATAATAACTTCCTCCGAAGGTGAATCATCAACTTCTATATATGAAATATGTCCTGCATTACATATCTTGTGATAGGGAGCTTCTATATCAATTTTATTCTTTATTGATATATTATAATTTACAGGAATATGAAAACTATTAGTATAATAATCTTTATCTGTTACACCTTTAATTATTCCAAATATTTTTTTATCCTGTTTTATAAATTTTCCTGATAATCCCTCTGCTGGGGTTGCATAACAACTCCAATTAAGCTTGGTTTCCTCTACTAATCTATCTGTATATTCTCTTATAAATCTGATTATTCTTAATCCTAACTCCCTAGCCTCTTGATCTTCCCCATGATGTTTTCCTAATAAAGCATATAACGTCTCTGCTAAACCAATAAATCCAATTCCCCATGTTCCTTGTTTAAGTATTGGCTCTATTGAATCTTCAGCTTCTAACCCCTCAGCTCCTCTCATAAGTCCCTGACCAGCTACAAATGGTAAATCTTTAACTTTTAGATTTTTAAGTACATTATATCTATGAAGCAAAGCTTCCTTAGCTAATACTAATCTATCTTTCAATATCTCAAAAAACTTATCTATATCTTTATTAGCTTCTATTCCTATACGTGGAAGATTAATGGTTATTGGTGCTATATTCCCTCTACCTTTACATCCTGGTTCTCCATTAACATTTTTCATTAAATATGTGCGACATCCCATTGTTGCTGGCATATATCCTTTATCATAATATTCCTTATTAAAATCTGCATCTATATTCATGAACGTTGGGTTCATCCTTTTTGCTGCTACCTTACAAGCAAGTTCATATAGATAATAATAGTGGTCATCTATCTCCCTATTTACGCCTTCTTTTACTCTAAAAATTATATTAGGAAATATAGGTTGCTCTCCCTTTCCTAGCCCTTTTTCATACTCCTTTAAAAACACCTCACATACTAATGCTGCATCATCTGAATATGGTATTCCTAAGTTTATAGAAGAAAATGGAACTTGAGAGCCTGCACGCGAATGCATAGTATTTAAATTATAGATAATTCCTTGCATAGCTTGATGTACTCGCATTCTTAATTTTTCTTCAACTATTTTCTCTAATTTTTCACCTTCAATTCCATAAGAAATTAATTCTTCTCTTATTTCTCTTCTTGTAGGTTCAATAAACTCACCTAAATCATTATCAAAATCCGGATGGGATTGTCCTCCAAACATATCATTTTGTGTGGATTGAAGCAATATACATGATAATTCTGCCGCTGTTTCTATACGTTTAGGTGAATTTATAGTTCCATATCCTGTGTTAAAACCCTTTTTTAGTATTTCTCCTGTAGGTATATGCAGGCAATTTACAGTTAAATTATAAGAGTCAAGATCATGAAAATATACTTCCCCTACTTCATGGGCCTTTGCCAAATATTTGGGCATATTGTAAAGATTATGCCATTTGTTAGATTCTGAAGCTATTCTTAATAATTTAGAGCTAAAATTATTTCCAACATTTGCATTATCTCTATCCGTTTCTACTCCTATTTTTTTTATTGCCTTCATCAAATCAGATTTAATTTCTCTAATTCTTGTTCTTTCTCTTCTATATGAAGAATAGGCTCTTTGAATATTCTTATGATTACTATCAACTAAAGCCTTTTCAACTAAATTTTGTACCTCCTCTACAGATACCTTTTCCTTTTTCGAAAGTTCAATATACTCAATAACTCTTTGTATACATTCATCTATTTGGTTTTCCTCTAATTTATCACCAATCTCATCACTTGATTTTTTTATTGCATTAGCAATTTTATTAGAATCAAACTTTACCTCTCGTCCATCTCGTTTTACTACATATAACAAGATAACCGCCTCCTATTAAATTGCACTATATATTGTATTATTTAATGATAATATACAATATATAGTATATAATTCTATTTTTACTTTTATACGTGTTTGAAATGTTATACAACAAAATCATTATCAATAGTGATAACATCATCCTTATCACTATTGATAATATTATCCATTATGATATACTATAGATTATAGAATTAATTTATCGGAGGATTTTTTTTATGCAAAAAATTGCTTTAATAACTGATAGTGCATGCGACCTTGATTTAAATACATTAAAAGAAAATAATATAAATTTATTACCACTTAGAATAATTTACTCTAATGGTGATTATAGAGATAGAATAGATATTACACCACAAGAAGTATATGATAATTTAGAAAATGAAGTACCTAAAACGTCTCTTCCAAGTGCTCAAGAAACAGAAGAAATTTTAACTAAATTAGAGACGGAAGGATATACTCACGTAATCTGTATTTCAATTTCTAGTGGGCTTTCTGGTAGCTTTAATGCAATAAGATTAGCTTTAGAAGACCATCCAAAACTTACTTCTTTTGTTTACGACTCAAAAATACTAGCTTATCCTCAAGGAGAAATAGTTTTAGAAGTTGCTAAGCTTATAAAAGAAGGTAAAAGTTTCGAAGAAATAGTTCAAGAAATACCAGAAATAAGAAAAAGAGTTATTGGATACTTTACTATTAATACATTAGAATACTTAAAAAAAGGCGGTAGAATTGGTAGACTTGCTGGAACTGTTGGTGAGTTACTTAATCTTAAACCTATAATAACTACTAATGAAGATGGTGTATATTATAATGTTGCTAAAGTAAGAGGAAGAAAACAGTCGTTATCTAAAATGACAGAATTATTAAAAGGATATTTAGATAAGAGTAAATGTGAAATTGCTGTTTTACATGCTGGTTGTGAAGATGAGGCTATTAAATATATGAATTCACTTAAGGATCTACCAAATGTAGAATCTATAAAAATTGCAGAAATTAGTCCTGCTCTTGGTATTCATGGAGGTCCTGGACTAATAGGCTTCTCTGTAAAAATGGTTAAATAACCTATGAATGATTTTGATTTTAACAATCTTGGGGATTTAAAAGCTGAGGAAAAAAGATTACATGATGAATATAAAGCTAAACTTGCCGAAATAAAAAAAGTTCAAAAAGAAAAAGAAGCTGTTGGGCAAGTTTTTACTAAAGGCTTACTACCTATTTATGTTCTTCATATCCTAAAATCAGGACCAACAAACGGTAATGAAATTTCTACTAAGGTTTCTGAAAGAACTAATGGATTATGGACTCCTAGTACCGGTGGAATATATCCATTATTAAAGAAACTTGAAAAAGAAGGTTTAGTTATTGGTGAATGGGATGACCCTAAAAAGAAATTTCAAAAGTTTTACTCTCTAACTCCACTAGGTGAAAAAGAATTTGACAATAGAAAAAACTTACTTAAACATAAAATAGAAGAGTCATTAAGAGTATTTCAAATAGTTTATAAAGATCTTTATTTATAAAAATACACCCAAGTAAATTCTTGGGTGTATTTTTGTTACTATTTATGTGCAAACTAATATAAACTTATTTAGGACGGTGTTAACTATGAAAGGAATGATACTAGATTATACTGGCAATGATGCTTTTATTTTATTAGAAGATGATTCTATTATAACAATGCCTTTAACATCTTTTGAAACACTTATGCCAATAGGTACCAATATAAGCTTATGTAATTTATATAATAAATCTTCAAATACCAATTATAAACCTTGCCAGACAATGAATAAAAACGTTGACTTTTTATAAATCCTTCCCTAAAATTAAATTATATTTTAGTTGCTAGGGGTGCCCTAAGGCTGAGAGATGAATTTTCATCAACCCTTTTAACCTGATCTGGATAATTCCAGCGTAGGAAAGCCACCATAGAATTTTATATTCTCATGTCCAAGGTACCTCTTACGCAAAATAAGGAGGTATTTTTTTATGTCAAATTTTCTAGCAACACTAGGCGAAAATTTAAAAACACTTTTTAGTAATCCACTTACACTAGTTACCTTACTAGGATTTGCAATACTATTAATTGCTTTTATAAAGTTTAAATCATTAAAATTTGATTCAAAATTAATAGCAAGAATAGGACTAGCTATTGCTCTTGCATTCATTTTAGATATGCTAAAAATCTATAGATTACCAAATGCTGGTGGAAGCATTTCTCTTGGAAGCATGATTCCTATAATGTTGATATCATTTATTTATGGTCCATCAATAGGTTTATTTACTGGTTTTATATTTGGAGTATTTAAATTAATCCTTGATCCATATATATTAAATCCAATTCAAGTTTTATTTGATTATCCGCTTCCTTTTATGGCTGTTGGTGTAGCAGGATTCTTTAAGAATAAATATTTAGGAGCTACTATAGGAATGGTTCTAAGATTTGTATGCCATTTTATATCCGGTGTAGTATTCTTTGGTTCTTATGCTCCTTCAGGAATATCACCTATTATTTATTCCCTAGCTGTAAATGGTTTTGCCGTAGGTGGTGAATTACTAATTTGCTTAATTTTATTAGCATTTTTACCTATAGAACGATTAATTAAAGCATTAAAATCTAATATAATGTCAACATAAAAAAATATACCATATAGCTAAAAGCTATATGGTATATTTTTAATCTAGGCTTATTGCATTTACTGGACAACTTGATTCTGCATCTCTTGCATCATCTTCATTTTCAGAAGGAACAGGATTAGTTTTTGCTACTGCCTTTCCATCATCCTCCATTTCAAATACTGCAGGACATATTGATGGACATAATCCACATCCAATACAAGTTTCCTTATCTACAGTTGCTTTCATTCTTTTCAACCCCTTTAACAAATTTCAATACTATTATTTCCAAAGTTATAATATGTTATGTAAGTTGAAAAAATTTTTTACCAATTATCAGGTTTGCTCTCTAATATATCTATATTCCACTCTTTAAATTCATTAACTGCTACAACATAATATTTATCTTCTGTATTTTCTTTTTTATTTGCTACTGTTATTAATGTTTTAAAATTAGTACTATCATACCCTCTATTTTTTACAGTAACTACAATATCAAAATCAGGTTCATTATTATTTACTAATTCTACGTTAGGTGTAATCTGCTTTGCTTTTTCTATAAATGTATTTAAATCAGTAGAAAATACATACTTTAAGCAATCTACATCAGTCCTTATATTTATTCCTACTTTACAGTCCTTAATATCATTGCTTTTACTAGCAAGTTGTAATACATCTAAAATAGACTCATAGTATATATAATCAAAATCTCTAGGTTTTCTTATAAAAGAAAGATTTTTTATAATTCCCTCATCTAGTCTTTTTGAAACTGAAAATGTATTTTCATCATTATAAAAGTTTCCTTCATCTGTTCCTACAACATAGTAAAATTCTTTTACTTCATCACCTAAATCAAACTCAAACTTATAGTCTGGTTCTAAAGCTGACTTATTTTCACTTATCTTTGCCTTTGATAACAAATTATATATTTCCTTGATTGCGCTTTCTTCAGTTACTATAAACTTGAATCCTGTATCTCTAGTACTTTGTATACTTATTTGTTCTACATTACTGGAATTTAAATAGTTAAAATAATCATTTTTTAAACCTAACTTTTTCTCTATATTTTCTATTGCCGCACATCCAGAGAAATTTAAGATACCTATTATTAAAACTCCTAATAAAATATATCTTTTAAATATTCTTAACATTTGTTTCTCCTTTTTACCTTAACACTAAAATAATAGGAGAAGCATATGCTTCTCCTAATAAAGATAATTATAATACTTTATTCCAATATTAGCAATTTAATTCCCTCATTATCTTTTACTTTCCTTGAGTTATACTTATGTTTTATGCACAAAATTTTATGCTATTGCATTGGAACAACAACAGTAGAATTTTTAAAATCGTAAAACATTAACCAACAACCCTCATTATCTTTACCATTTAAATTAACCCAAGTAACAAATCCTGTTCTTCCATCGTAAGGTTGTTCATCTTTATCCTTCTTTCCTGGAATTGCATAAATTATATGTTTTAGATTTCCTTGAGAATCGCACTTATATCCAATCATAAAATATCCATGCTTCTTTATATAAGGATAATAATTCAACATTGGATAATAAGCTAATGTATATTTATTATAATCCGACATATTACACATTTCATGTAAATCATGTACAGGTATCTTATACCACTTAGTATATTTTAGCTCATCTATGCTATCATAATCCCTGTCAAAGCCATCTACTATGGTTTCAAAATATTCTCCTATACTACCTCTTATCTTTCCAGTAGTAGGATTAAACTCCTTACTATCCTCTATTTCATCTTCATAATCTTCAAATTTGCCTCTTAAGTTTTCTCTTTTATAATATTCTTCCTTCGTTACTTTACCTTCATCATTATCTATAAGCTTTTCCTCAGATCTTTCAATCTCTTCACTAGTTATATCTTCTTTAACTTCTTCTACAACTGTAACTTTTGCCTCTTCTATAACAGTATCACCTATAGATTTCTCCTTAGATTCCTTAACCTTAATTTCCGGCTTTCTTGGTTCTTTTTTATGTTCTTTTTCTGCAACCTTTTCAGTTGCTCTTATTTTAATTTCCTTAGCCTTAACTATAGTGTAATTTTTCCAGTTCTCTGTTGGTTGTTGTCCGTTTAAGAAACCGCACATTACAAATACAGGTATTCCGTCTTTAAATTTTGCTATCGCAGTACCAGATATCTTATCAAATTGTATATCTAAGCCACCAATATTTGATACATTGTATTCTTTTGTTACTTCAGCCTTACCTGTATCACTTACCTCTATTGGTCCCAAGTTAATAATCTGCTTAATATCTTTCTTACAACAAATAAGCATCATATAATAATTATCATTATCTTTTTTTAGATTCTGAGCATAAAAAGAAATTTTACATTTATCTCCTTTTGCTTCTATCTTAGAATATCCAGATAATGATTTATCACTGGAATTTGAGTATCCACGTTCGTCCTCCTGTAATATTACGAAGTTTCTATACAACCTATTATTACTTGCCATTCTCTAGAACCCCCACTTTATATTAATTCCATATATTATATGTTTTATATATTGAAATATGTTATTAATTTTAACGTGAGTATTTTCATTAATATCTAACTTATAAAACCTCGTTGATACAATTTGAAAGTGTTGCGAACTCTTCTATAGATAAAGTTTCTCCTCTTCTCTTTGGATCTACTCCAGCTTTTTCAAATGCAGCTTCAAGCTTTTCTTTATCAGGACCTATACTTTTAACTCCATTCCATAAAGTTTTTCTTCTCATATTAAATGAATTTCTTATTATATCAAAGAATAACTTTTCATTATCAACATTAACCTTTGGAGCATCTAATTTATCAAGTCTAATAACAATTGAATCAACCTTTGGTCTAGGAATAAAGCAATTAGGTGGAACCCTTCTTACTATACTAGTATTACAATAATACTGAACTAATAAAGATAATGCTCCATAATCCTTATTACCTGGATCTGCATTCATTCTTTCTGCAACTTCTTTTTGAATCATTATTGTTAATGACTTAAAATTATATCCTTCTTTAAGTAATTTTACTATTATAGGTGTTGTAACGTAATAAGGTAAATTTGCTACTAGCTTTACACTTTTTTCATCTCCTATAACTTCATTAAAATCTACCTTTAATGCATCGTTATGTATAAGTCTAAAATTAGGATTGTCTCCTAACTCTTGTTCTAATATAGGAATTAAGTCATTATCTAACTCTATTGCAACTACCTTCTTGGCAGTTTTTAATAATTGAGCTGTTAAAGTACCAACTCCAGGTCCTATTTCTATAACTAAGTCATCTTTATTAACTTCTGCACCAGAAACTATATCTCTAGGAACAGATTCATCTACTAAAAAGTTCTGCCCTAAGCTCTTTGAAAACTTAAAATTATATTTTTTAACTAACTCAGCTGTTTTTACATCTTTTATATCCATCTATTTCTCCTCTTCTAACTCTTTATTTACATAATTAATAGCTTCTATAAATTCTTCCTTAGTAATGCCATAATTATTTAATCTAGACAACATTTGATTTGCATTACCATACCCAATACCTAACTTATTTCCTAGTTTTATTCTTCTTGCCTTTGCATTAGGATCTCCATTTAATCTAAAGAAAAACATATCTTGTGAATCAAAAATATCTTCCTTTACTTCAATAGTAACTTTAGCTCTGTTTAAAGCTTCTATTATAACTTCTGGTGTAGCATTTTCCACCCCTATATCATCATCTTTAATTCCATCTTCTTGTGCAATATATGCATGCTTTATTCCTGAAACCCTCTTTGCTATTATTTTTCTTATTTTTTCTCCCGCAAAATCTGGATCAGTCAAAACTATTACTCCTTTTCTTTTTTGTGCTTCCTTAATTCTTGCAATAACTTTTGCATTTATTCCAAAACCACCAACAGCTATCATTTCCGCATCAACTGCTTTTTTAACAGCAGCTACATCATCTTTTCCTTCAACAACAATGACTTCTTTAATCAAGCTTCTCGCTTCCTTTCCTCTAACATCTCCTTTTAATTTATCCTTATATTACTCTTATGTCAAACTTTATCATGCAAAAAGGCTATATCAAAACTTTATGTTTTGATATAGCCTTTTTATAGCTTTACCATTCTCCTGGATATGCTAAAATATATACTGGTACATTATATTTTCTTCCCCATGATCTACACTCTGATTCTGAACTAAGGAATACATCTATAATCTTTCCTTTTATAAGTCCACCAGTATCTGCTGCAATTGCTTTTCCGTAATTTTCTACATAAACTAAAGAACCTAATGGTATTACTCTTGGATCTACTGCTATTGTACTTATCCCACCTGGATTATAAACTGGTACTGTTCCAGTTGCAGTAATTGTATCTCCTGCATAAGCAGTAGATTCACAATAGATTAAATCTCTATACTCCATTTCACCATCTCTACTAGCAAATACTCTTCTAGTTCCTTGAGCTATAATTTCATTTACTGGTTCCTTAGTAACTTTGGATTGAACAATTTCTCTAGATACTTCAACGCCATCTTTTTTAACAACTTTATAAGTTATCTCTTTTTCACCAGCTTCACCAGCTTGTCTTACATCTTCAGTGTTAATATCTAAGTTCTCATCTTCTTCAACTATTGTTTCATAATCAATACTTTCCACTGCAACTTCATTTAACACTTCAACTTTAACTAATTGAATTGTAAGACTATCTGATATTTCAGTATCTAATGACGGTGTTATTTCATCAACTCCTTCAACAAACTCAACACCTTCAGCTTTTAGTTCATCCTTTTCAGCTTCTATCATGTCTTCTATAGTATCTTCCGCAGTTTTTATAACAATTGTTTTGTTACCAACTACCATTTCTACATCTACAGCTTTTTTAATATTAATAATATCCTTTGATGATATTTTTTCATTTAAAGCTGGTTGTACTTTATCCTTATGAGCTATTTCAATCTCATTTTCCTCAAGTACATCTTTAACAGTCCCTTTATATGTTATAAATGATGCTTCTTTTCCGTCTATAATTATTACTATGTTTTTTCTTACGCATGTAAATGTTATAGTCAATGCTATTATTAATACTCCTATAACACCTACCATTATTTTTGCCTTAGGACTATTAGAAAAATTGTTTTTTAAGTTTTCTTTCCATTTTTCAATCATCTACATTTAACCTCCCCTGGCAAGAGTGACCATTGAATTATATAAATAATTCTTGTTTTTGTCAAATTTCCCACCCTTGTTTTAATGAAACTGCTTCAAATGCATTTATTATGCATTATAAATATTAATTGAAATAAAAAAATAATGGCGTTTTTACAGTTTGAAGTTTGGTATATATAGACTGAAGGTTTTTTCTAATTTTTTACAATTGTTAATATTAATTTTACTTTATTTTCTATTTTGAATCAAGTTATGGAAATTGTCATTTACAGCCAAATTAACCTTTTTTGAGCTAATTCCTTTTATCTCAGCTATTTTTTCTATTATATAGCCGATATAATCCGATTTATTCCTTTTTCCTCTATTTGGTTCAGGCGCCATATATGGACAGTCAGTTTCTACTAGCAATCTCTCTAGTGGAATTTCTTTAACTACCTCACAAATTTTTTTAGCATTTTTAAATGTAACTACACCTGTTATTCCTATATAGTAACCTAATTTTACACATTCTTTTGCAAATTCTACACTACCTGAAAAACAATGAACTGTTCCTCTTACATTGGGAAATTCCTTCATTATTTCTAATGTATCAGCATGTGCATCTCTATCATGAATTACTACTGGTAATCCTAATTCTTCCGCCAATTTCATTTGCTCTCTAAATACTCTTTTTTGAATGTTCTTATCTGGATTTTCATCCCAATAATAATCTAAACCTATTTCACCTATAGCAATAATTTTTTTATTACCTTTATATAGTCTTACTATTTCATCTCTTACATTTTCATCATAATCATTTGCATCACTAGGATGAATTCCTAAAGCTCCATATATAAAATCATATTTTATAGTTAATTCATTTGTAGTTTTTAAACTATTTTTTGAACAAGCACAATTTAATATTCCAACTACACCTGCACTTCTAATTTGCTCAAATACAGCATCTCTATCTTTATCAAAAGCCTCATCATCATAATGAGAGTGCGTATCAAATATTTCATATTTTAATTCCATAATTAATCTCCTTTTTACTACCTAATAATGTAATTCTATTGTTTATTATAACAAATTAAATAAAAAAACTCAGAATATACTGAGTTTTTTATTAACTTTATAGTAATATGTTATTAAGATTTTCTTCAGATTTTTGACACCTAACTGACACAATTAAGGTTTATTATAATACTTGTAAAGTAGTTAAAGCATTATTATTTACCCCTAAAACCATCTTTTAAATAGAGCTTCCAACCTATGTATTGTGGTTAAGAAGTTACTTTTTAAATTGGTTTCCTAGAGTTATTCGTCCCCCAAATGAAATGACTCTAGGTTTTTTTTATTCTAAATTCTTTGTTCCTTTAATCTAGCAATTTCTTCTGAAGATTTTTTCTTATCAATTTTATTAAATAAAATATTACATTCTCTAATTATACCTTCTTTTTTTTCTTCAAAACTCCAAACTCCATTCCCTAAATTTAATGAAGCTTTTATTTTGTCACAAGTCTCAGGCATAAATGGATACAACAAGTTAGAAAGATTTATTATTATTTGAATACAATTATATATTACATCTTTACATTTTAATGGATTTTGACTTAATAAATCCCACACTTTATTATTTTCAAAATATTTATTACCCTTTTTACATAAATTCATTATATCAATAAGACTTTCGCTAAAATGTCCCTCTTCAATCTTATCCCCAACATTAAAGTATAAATTTAATATTTCACTTTTTAACTTTTCATCCATATTTCCATTTGGTATTCTATTAGAATAATTTTTCTTTGAAAAAACTAATACTTTATTTACAAAATTAGATAATTCACTAACTAAGTCATTATTATGAATATTTATATATTCTCTCCAAGTAAAATCAGTATCTTTATCCTCTGGTGAATTTAAAGTTAAATAATATCTAAAGCTATCAACATTGTATTTTTTGCAAACATAATCAGCCCATAAGGCCCAATTTTTCACAGTTGAAAACGACTTTCCTTCTAGCTTTAAATGTTCACTTGATATTATACGTAAATTTGAATTTTTTATACCAAGACCCGCAAGTATAGCTGGGAATATAACAGTATGGAATGGAATATTATCTTTTCCATGAATAAAATAAATTCTTGAATCTTCACCTTCCCAATACTCCTTATAATCCTCTCCACGTTCTTCTAAACATTTCATACTGGCAGTTAAATATCCCATAACGGCTTCAATCCATACGAATATTTTTTTATCCTCATAACCATCTAAAGGAACATCTACACCCCAATTAAAATCTCTAGTTACTGCCCTATCTCTCAAACCTTCATCTAAATATCTTTTTAATATTTTTTGTGCATTTTCTCTCCAGCCATATTGTCTTATGTATAATCTTTTTACATCATTTTCAAACTTAGATAATGTAAAAAACAAATGTTTTGTTTCTTTTAAAATAGGCTTAGAATTACAATTCTTACATTTCATATTTATTAATTCACTAGAATCAAACTCTTGATTACAATTTTCACATCCATCTCCTGTAGCTTCTTCACCACACTGGGGACAACTTCCTACAATATATCTATCTGATAAATATTCATTGCAATTTTCACAAAAAGTTTGTTCTACTAATTTCTCATATATATATCCTTTTTTATATAATTGTAATATAAAATCCTTTACCTTTTCTTCATGATATTTTGAATGTGTCTTTGAAAAAATATCAAAAGAAAATCCTAACGAATTAAAACATGTTTTAAATTCATTATGATATTTTTCCACAGCTTCTAAAGGTGTAATTCCTTCTTCTTTAGCTTTCATTGTAACAGGTGTTCCATGACAGTCAGTCCCTGAAAGAAAAACAACTTCATCCCCCATCATTCTATGATATCTAGCTAAAATATCACCTGGTAGTAATACTGAAATTCTACCTAAATGCAAAGGTCCGTTTGCATATGGCCATGCATTACCTATAATAATATTCATTAAAAAACCCCCTTTAATTAGTAACAATATATAGTAAAAAAGTCAGCATAGCTGACTTTTTTACTTTATATTTTCTAAAGTCGCCCTAAGGCGGCTTTATTCCGTAACTTGCCACTTGTTACTCTTAATTTATAAGGAAACACACTACTCCCTTCAGTCATAGGTGTAAGTTCAGCTAACTAAATCAAAGATTTAGAGCTTCACTTATCTTACTTGGCTTCCTGTTTGTAATTCTCCTGGATTTACTAAGCTTAATATGCTGTCATCATCAGTAGACGCTGCTAATATCATACCTTGTGATAATTCCCCTCTTAAAGTAACTGGTTTTAAGTTAGCTACTAGAACTACATATTTTCCAACTAACTCTTCTGGTTTGTAGTGCATTGCTATTCCTGAAACCACTTGTCTTTCTTCACCATTTAAATCAACTGTTAATTTTAATAATTTTTTAGCCTTTTTAATTGGTTCACAAGCTAATACTTTAACAACTCTTAAGTCTATCTTTTCGAAATCTTCTATAGTTATTTCTTCTTTGATTGGTTGCATTTTATACTCTTCTTTTGGCTTGTTAGCTTCAAGTTGAGCTAATCTCATTACTTCTAACTCTTCTAAAGTTTTTGCTACATCTATTCTTGGGAATAAAGCTTCACCTTTTTTAACTTCTGTTCCTGGAGTTGTTCCATCAAATCCAGCTAATGAATCCCAAGTTGTTGTAGTTATATTTAATTGAGTATTTATTTTTTCACTTGTACTTGGTAAGAATGCAGATAATAATACAGATGCAAATCTTAAGCTTTCAGCTAAGTTATATAAAACTGTACCTAATCTTTCTTTCTTTTCTTCATCCTTAGCTAATATCCAAGGAGTTGTTTCATCTATATATTTATTAGCTCTTCCAATAAGTGCAAATATATCTTCTAAAGCTTCTGGAATTCTTAAGTTATCTATTGCTTTTGTTACTTTAACTGGAGTTTCTAAAGCTAAGCTAATTAATTCATTATCAATATCTTCTTTAGCTGTAGGTGCTGGTATAACTCCTCCAAAGTATTTTTCAATCATTGCAACTGTTCTTGATAATAAGTTACCAAGGTCATTACAAAGGTCTGAGTTAATTTTCTTTATAAATATTTCATTATTAAATAATCCATCTGCTCCAAATGGAATTTCTCTTAATAAATAATATCTAACTGCATCAACACCAAACTTATCTACTAAAACTACTGGATCAACAACATTTCCCTTAGATTTTGACATCTTTCCACCATCAACAAGTAACCATCCATGACCAAATACTTGCTTTGGTAACTCTTGACCTAATGCCATTAACATAATTGGCCAATAGATAGTGTGGAATCTTAATATATCTTTACCTATTAAATGTACATCTGCTGGCCAGTATTTCTTATATAATTCATCATTATCTGAACCATAACCTAAAGCAGATATATAGTTTGATAATGCATCTATCCAAACGTAAACTACATGTCCTTCATCAAATGTTACAGGAACTCCCCAATTAAAGCTTGTTCTTGAAACACAAAGATCTTGTAAGCCTGGTTTTAAGAAGTTATTAACCATTTCATTTTTTCTTGATTCTGGTTGAATAAATTCTGGATGAGCTTCTATATACTCCATTAATCTATCTGCATATTTACTCATTCTAAAGAAATAAGCTTCTTCCTTTGATTTTTCAACTGGTCTTCCACAGTCTGGGCAATTTCCATCTACTAATTGAGTTTCAGTCCAGAAAGATTCACATGGAGTACAATATAATCCTTCATATGAAGATTTATATATATCACCTTGATCATATAATTGTTTAAATATTTTTTGAACAGTTGCTTTATGATAATCATCAGTAGTTCTGATAAATTTATCATAGCTTATATCCATCATGCTCCATAACTCTTTAATTCCAGCAACTATTTCATCTACGTGCTCTTTTGGAGTTATTCCCTTTTCCTCAGCTATTCTTTGTATCTTTTGACCATGTTCATCAGTTCCTGTTAAAAACATTACGTCATATCCATTTAATCTCTTAAATCTAGCTAAAGCATCTGCTGCTACTGTTGTATAAGTATTTCCAATGTGTAGCTTAGTTGATGGATAATAAATTGGCGTAGTTATATAATATGGTTTCTTTGTCATTTTACTTCCTCCTCTTTTTCCGTAAAAAATTTACTGCTAAAAGCTAGAATAATAGCGGCCGAAATTTAATTATCCAATAGCCTAACTACTAACTAAAAACTCCTAACTCCTAACTAAAAAAAGCCTCTATATAGGCTTATATACCCATATAGAGGCGTTATATACGCGTTACCACTCTATTTTATATTTATTTCACAATAAATATCTCACTAGGTGACTATCATCACCCTGCAATATAACGGTTGCTACCGTATTATCCTAACTAAAAGCTCAGATAATCTGCTCCAAGACCATCTTCATAAAGTTCAATATCACTAGTTTTCACCATTCCTAGCTCTCTTTAGATATCTTCCTAAACTACTCTTCTCTTCTATGCATTTATTAGTTTTATAATATTCTAAAATGTAAAAACTGTCAATAAGTTAAAATTCAAATTTAAGCCTCTCCATAAATTATATTTCTATATTTATTATTACCTTCTACTTAATATTTAAAACTTATTTTTTTCCTCTATTAATAATAAATACTATATTTTTATTTATTTTTTTCTTTTAAAAATATTATGTGTAATAATGCAATTTTCCTATTTATTAGATATAATATCTTAAGGATAGGAGGCATAATTATGGAGAACTTTAAATTTCCTAAGATTGGACTTAGAACAATAAAATCAGGCATTGCAGTTTTCTTATGCTTATTACTTTTACCTAATGAGCCTTTTTTTGCATGCCTTACAGCTGTTATTTGTTTACAAGATACTGTTTATAATTCAATTCATATGGGTATTAATCGTGGTGGTGGAACTATAATTGGTGCTAGTTTTGGTTTGGTATTTCTATTATTCTTTAGAACATTAGAAAATCATATACACAATACTTACATATCAAAACCACTAATTTATATAATTATTTCCCTAGGAATTATTTTAATGATTTATATTTGTAATCTTCTTAAAAGGCCTGGTGCTATAAATATAACATGCATAGCTTTTTTAGGAGTTACTACAGCTCACGCTTATAGTGATCCTCTATTTTATGCAACTAACAGAATGGTGGAAACATTACTTGGAATAGTAATTTCAATATTAGTAAATAAACTAATAACTCCACCTCCACATAAATAGTTAAATACTATTAATTAAAAAAGGTTGTGCATTTTGCACAACCTTTTAATATAGCCCTTTTTATTTAATTTTCTTATTGCCTAAGCTTCTTCAACCTTCTTACCGAATATTTGTACCCCTACATATAACGCAATTAATGAAAGTGGTAATACTATATATACTGATATACCAAGACCTGCTGGAATATATCCAAAGAATATAGTTATCGCTGCTACAAATAATGAATACCACATTTGAGTCTTAACATGATCAATATGATTACAACCTGCACCCATTGAAGAAAGTATAGTTGTATCAGATATTGGTGAACAGTGATCTCCAAATATAGCTCCTGTTAATACAGCACTTGTACAAACCACTACAAATGACATTTCTGGATTTATTGAATGTGCTAATGGTATTGCAAGTGGCATTAATATACTCATAGTTCCATATGCAGTTCCTGTTGAGAATGAAATTACAGCACCTAATATAAATATTAAACTTGGTAATAAGAATGCTGGTATTGCCCCTTTTAATACCTCAACTAAGTAATATGCTGTTCCAAGCTCTTTTATTACTGATCCTAATGACCAAGCTAATATTAATATAACACCAGTTATTATTAATCCCTTCATTCCATCAACCCAAACATCAATAGCTTCACCTAATGTGAATATCTTTTTAGCAACTCCCATTAAAATAGCAACTATTGAAGCAAATAAAGCTGATTGAAATAATGCTACAGATGCATCTGATGCTGCAAATGCTTCCATTATACCTTTAAATGAAAATGGTGAATTCATCATTATTTCTTGAGCTACTGATGGATCTCCACCCATTATTGAACTATATCCACTATAATAAAATGCTACTAATGCAGAAATTATTAATGCTCCAATTGGTACTATAGCATTCCATATACTAAGTTTAACGCCTTCCTTTGGTTCTAATTCATCCATTTGAGATGATGCTTCTACAGCAATCTCATCTTTAACTACTTTATCTCTATTTCTTGCTGCAATTTCAGCTTTTCTCATAGGACCAAATTCCTTTAATGTTAATGCTGTAATTACTATAAATGCAAGAATTAATATGTTATAAAATCTATATGGTATTGTTTGAAGAAATACTCCAAATCCACTAGCTTCTACACCTATTGAGTTAAACCCATCACCAATTAAACTAACTTCTAATCCAATCCAAGTTGATATAATAGCTAGCCCAGCTACTGGAGCTGCCGTAGCATCTATTATAAATGCTAATCTTTCTCTTGATATTTTCATCTTATCTGCTACTGGTCTCATTATTGGACCTACTATTAATGAATTTGCGTAATCATCAAAGAATACACATAAACCTAAAAGCCAAGTTGTTAATTGAGTACTCTTAACGGTTTTAGCTTTTCTAGCTAATGCTTCTGCTATAGCTTTTGCACCACCCATTTTAGCAACTAAATTAATAACTCCTCCGATAGCAAGTACTTGAAGAACTATTCCTGCATTCCATGGATCTGCAAGAGAATTTAATGCTCTATTTACAAAATCTAAAAACGCTTGTATAAATGCCCCAAATACATTATGTCCCGCAAGACTAACTAAAAAACTACCCGATAAAATTCCTATAAACAACGAAATAACAACATTTTTTGTTATAAATGCTAACACTATTGCAACTAATGGTGGTATTAAAGTCCAAATTCCAAACTTATCTGCATTTACCGCCGCTGGTTCAATTTCTGATGCAAATGCAATAGTAGTCGAAAATACTAGCATTAGCATAGTAAGTAATAATACCTTATAACTTCTTTTTTTCACTTTTATTTCCCCCTTAATTAATATAAAAGCGAATAATAAGGGTACCCCAATTAACTAAAATAAAAAAAGACCTTGAGTTAACACCCAAGGCCTTGTATGCATTAAAATAGTATAAAAATACAAGTCTTAAATGATAGCTCACCACAAAACATTTTGTGACAGTAGTACATATATTTTATGTACTCCCAGCTATACAACCTTAAAGCATCGGTTGTATGCTTCGGCGATTGCTCCTTTCTTATTGAATCACAGTGCTTTCCTCATCAATAATACTATTAACTTTCGCGCCTCTACCCTAATTTATTCACTTTTGTTATCTTTTAATCTGATTATATAATCAATCTCTTAGATTTGCAATACCATTTTATAACTTTTTTGTATTCATTTTTTTGAATACTTATTCATAAATTCTTCAATATCATCTATAGATTTAATTATATCCTTAGATAAATTAATAACTCCTTCTTCAGTTACTAATATATCATCCTCTATCCTTATTCCTATTCCTTCTTCCTCAATATATATGCCTGGTTCAACTGTAAATATAACTCCTGGCTCAAAAATTATATCTCTATGTGGAGTTTCTATATCATGAGTATCCATACCTAAACTATGACCTATGCTATGATAATAATATTTTCTAACATCTTTTTTATCTTCAATAAGTCCTAATTTTATACACTCCTCAGCAATCAAGTCAGTTGCCTTTTCATTAACATCCTTGTATTTCATTCCTGGCTTAATTAAATTAATAATTTCTTCATTTACTTTTAAAACTGAATTATAAACTTCCCTTTGTCTTTCAGTAAACTTACCATTAACAGGGAAAGTTCTTGTTATATCTGCATTATAACAATTATATTCTGCTCCTAAATCAAAAAGAATTAAATCATTTTCTTTAAGCTCTGAATTATTATCAACATAATGTAATGTTGTAGCATTTTTTCCTGCTGCAGCTATTGTTGTAAAAGCTAAGCCTGTTGCACCTTTCACTTTACAATTGAAATCAAAATATGCTTCTAATTCATATTCTTTCATTCCAACACGTGCTTCAACCATTAATTTTTCAATACCACTTTTAGTTATTTCAATAGCCTTTTTAATTTTTTCTACTTCATCTTGCGATTTTTTTAATCTTAATTCACCAATTTTACTATAAACATTATTAATTCTAACTTGTGGATATTTATTCATGATATCATTTGCAAATCTATGTGAAATTGTTCCTTCTCTATTAGCACTCATTCTTTCTAAGTCTAAATAAATATTTATTTCTTCTGCCATAGTAAGTATTGAATGTATATCAGACTCAAATTGACTTTTAAACTTAACTTCATCTACTGCTGTAACTTCAGTTGCTTCTTCCTTCCTAATACTCTTACCTACCCATTTTTCCATTTCTAAATCAATATCTTTTATATAAAGTTTAGAAGTCGTAACTCCATTAATTTTTGACATAACTAATATATGATCTTCTTCATTTATTCCAGTTAAATAATAAAAATTTCTATTTGGAGTAAATGGATATGTTTGATCTCCTGTCTTTTGTACTGCCTTTCCTGCAAATAAAACAACAATTGAATTATCCTTAATTTTATCTAAAAGATTATTTCTATTAATTTTATAAATATTGTTATTCATAGCCCTATCTCCTTTTAAATTTACTCTGCTGCTAATAATTTTACGCTTCTAACATTAGGTAAAGAATTTAATCTAGCTGCCAATTGGCTAACGCTTTTTTCCATATGAGAAATATCAATAGTAACTGTAACATTAGCTGATAAGTTTATTGGAATATCTTGATTTATAGTTAATATATTTCCTTTATAAAAGGCTATGCAATCTAAAACTTTAGATAATGTACCTGATTTATGTGTCATTAATAATATTAATGTTACCTTCTTAGATTGCATATCTTGCGCCATTAGAAATACATCATCCTTATATTTATAATATGTACTTCTACTAATACCAACTAACTTTATAGCCTCACTTATATCCTTTGCTTTTCCAAGTTCAATATTCTCTTTTACTTCAATTACCTTTTTAAATATCTCTGGTAATGATTTTTCATTTACAATATAAAATTTTTCATCCCCCATAATCATTCTCCATTCGATTTATTTTAGTAATATTATACAACCAAACCTTTTACAGTGCATTAAAAATTTTACATTTCCAACTTTCAATTACAATATAACTAAATTGCGAACTAAAGCTTAAGTCTACAATTTAAGCAGACTCCCCCTAAATTTTATGGAATCAATTATATAAATTCAAAGTGAAAATTTCACCGCTTCCCGGAAAAGTAATATTCCATTTTTCGTTCTCACTGTAGTTCGCAGTTTTATTCAACTCTTATAATATTAATATTTTAACCATAAGTATCGCCATAATAATTGCAGTCATATCTGCCATAACTGCAGCCCATACTGTATGTCTTGTTTTCTTTATCTTTACCGCTCCAAAGTAGACTGTTACAGTATAAAATATTGTCTCTGTAGTTCCCATAATAACTGAGGAAACTAATCCTATAACACTATCTGCTCCATAATTTTTTAATATATCAGTAAAAATCCCCATTGCTCCACTCCCTGAAAGAGGCTTAATTAGTACTAGAGGAACAACTTCCTTTGGTAGATCTATTAATCCACAAATAGGAGCAATAGCATTATTTAACATATCTAATAACTTTGCTTCCCTAAATATTTGAACTGCTATTATCATTGCTAATAAATAAGGAAATATATTAAGGCATACTTTTAATCCATCTTTAGCACCTTCTATAAACCAATCATATACTTTTCTGCCTTTTATCATTCCATAAGTAATAATAATTAAAACTATTATTGGTATAATACTTTTTGTAATATAAGTAAACATTTATATCCCCCCACAATCTTAAAAATACTTTTGCATAATTTTGCAACAAATTATTCCTACTACTGCTGCAACTCCAGTAGATATTATTGCAGGAAGTATTATTACTCCTGGGTTAGTTGAGCCTGCTGCAGCCCTTATTGATAATACTGTTGATGGAACTAATTGAATACAAGCAGCATTTAATACTAAAAATAAAGCCATATCATTACTAGCTATACCTTTTTCTTTATTTAACCTATCCATTTCTTCCATTGCTTTTATTCCAAAAGGCGTAGCTGCATTTCCAAGCCCCATCATATTTGCTGTTATGTTCATAACTATTGCGCCTAATGCTTTTTCATCTTTAGCCGCATCCTTAAAAATAAGCTTTAATATAGGCTTCATAAGTTTAGCTAACTTTTCTGTAAATCCACTATTTTGAGCAACCTTCATAACTCCACACCAAAAACACATTAATCCAACAAGTCCAATAATAAATGTAACTGTGGTATCTATAGACCCTATTATGGCATTTGATACTCCCTCACCATTTCCGGTAAATATACCAACTAATAATCCTAAAAAAATCATTACAAACCATATGTAGTTAATCATATTTTCTCCCCCTATTTATTTTTCTTTATAATATATGCCTTGCAACGCCCATTTATTAGTGATAGGATAAAGATATCAACATAAGTTATATTTTTTTATTTACCTAACAAAAGGAGATTTGTCGATGAAAGAATCAAATTTAAAATTAGCTCAAAAAGATATTGATGAAGCATTAAAAGCTGTAGAAGAAATGGAAAACTATATCAATGAAGGAAATGAAAAAAATAATATAATAAAGGAAAAATTTATTACCTTAACAGAAAAAGTTCAAAAATTAGAGAACTTATTAAAAACTGAAGGAATACTATAATATTAATAGAAAAGAGGATAGTTAAACTATCCTCTTTTATTCTACTACTAAAATAGCAATTATTTTTTCGAATATTTGATAACTAACTTATACCATAATTCTCAAATTCCCAATAATATTACCTATACCTAATTGATTGTGTACCCAACTTAGAAATAACCGCTATTAGTAAACGTTATCAAATTATCTTAATTATATCATTTTTTTCCTGTTATTTCAACATATTTATATAAAAAAATATAACTACCTCTAATTAGAGGTAGTTATTAAACTATTTAGAACTTTCTCTTTGTATTAATTTATAATCTAATACATACTGATCTTGCTCTAAAGGCTTATTGTTTAATATTTTTATAAGCATTCTCATTGCGACTGATCCCATGTCATAACTTGGTTGTTTAACTGTAGTTATCTTTGGATAGAAATATGAAGCAACAGCATTATCATTAAATCCTATTACACTTACATCCTCCGGAACCTTTAATCCATTTTCTCTTAATGCATTAATTACTCCCATAGCAATTTCATCTGATGAGCATACTACTCCATCAAACTTTTTGCCAGTAGCTAAAAAGCTTTCAACAGCTTTATATCCACTTTTAACCTTTAAATCTTTAAAGAATGCTAAATCTTCATCAATAGAAAGTCCACTTTCTTCTAACGCTTTTTCGTAACCTATATGTCTTTCTCCCCAAGCATTAGAAGCATCCTTGTTAACACCAACAAAGGCAATATTTTTTAATCCTTTTCCTATTAAACTCTTAGTTGCATCATATGACGCTTGTATATTATCGATAATTACACTTGGTAATCTACCTTCTTTATCCTTAGATTCTGCAAGAACTGTCTTTAAATCTAATTCATTTATTATATCTAATGTTTCTTCTTCTAAACAAGAACTCATATAGATAACACCATCAACCATCTTTTCCTTAAGTACTCTTAAGTAATCTTTTTCTTTATCATAATCAAAGTCAGAATTACATAATATTACGTTATAGTCATAAATATTTGCAACGTCTTCTGCCCCTCTAACTATTTCAGGATAGAATCCACTTGAAATATCAGGAACTAATATTCCTACAGTTTTTGTTCTTTGCGTTTTTAAACTTCTAGCTACAATATTGGGTCTGTATCCTAACTTTTTAATAGCATCTAATACCTTCTTTTTAGTATCTTCATTAACAACGTCTATATCATTTAATACTCTAGATACCGTAGCTATTGAAACGCCAGCTTCTCTAGCAACATCTTTTATAGAAGTAGCCATATCAACATCACTCCATTTTCATTTTCATTTTAATTATTAATTATACCTTTTTTTCCTATTTAATACAATAATTTTGATTGTTTTTTACATTTAATATTTCATAATTATAAAATATACTATTATTGTTTGAAAAAAGGGTAGGAATTATTACTTAATCCCTACCCTTCGTAATAAAGACCTTAATTATTTAACAACTTCTACAGTCATATTTAGCTTTTCACCATTAATAACTGTTTCAGTATAATCAACTTCTTCATTGTAAACTATTTCTTGGGTTAAGGTTTCTTTCTTTATAACTTCGGCAAACTTTTTAATTACATCTAATAGCATTTCATTATCTGCTACATATAATTTAATTTTGTCTGCAACCTCAAACCCTTTATCTTTTCTCATATTTTGAATCTTAGATATTATTTCTCTTAAGTGACCTTCTTCTCTAAGTTCTTCAGAAATATGTGTATCTAAAACAACACCAATTGAACCTTCACCAGCAAATGCATAACCCTCTAGCCCTTGCATAGTAACTAATAAGTTTTCCTTATTTAATTCAATTTCTGTTCCATCAACATTAATAACTACTACTCCACCATTTTGAATAGTTTGAGCTAATTCCATTTGGTTTCTTGCAGCTATTTCTTTTCTTATTCCTGGTATTAACTTACCATAAGCTCTTCCTAAAACAGGTAGGTTAGGCTTAATTTCAAAGTTAACATGAGTAGAAAGATCTGCACCAAATTCTACAGCTTTTATATTTAACTCATCTGTTATTATATCTCCGTAATATTCAGGAAGTGAGTCTGTAGAAATAAGCATTTTAGAAAGTGGCTGTCTATTCTTAATGTTAGCACCATTTCTTGCACTTCTTCCTAACTTAACAATTGTATAAGCTAAGTCCATTTCCTTTTCTAAATTCTTATCTATAGCAGTTTCATTTACTTCTGGCCAGTTGCATAAGTGAATGCTTTCTGGAGCATTTTCATCTAATCCAACTACTAAGTTTTGATAAATATCTTCTGTTATAAATGGAACGAATGGAGCTGCTACTTTAATTAAAGTTGTTAATACTCTATATAAAGTTACATATGCACCAATCTTATCATCAGTTAATTCTTCAGACCAGTATCTTCCTCTATTTCTTCTTACATACCAATTTGATAATTCATCAGTAAAATCTTCAATAGCTAATGCTGCTTGAGTTATTTGGTATGAGTTTAACATAGAATCTACATCTTTAACTAATGTATTTAACTTAGACATAACCCACTTATCCATTACATTTTCTGAAACAAACTCAGAATATTTTAATGGATTGAATTGATCTAATTCTGCATATAAAACGTAGAATGAATAAACATTCCATAAAGTTCCCATGAACTTTCTTCCTGCTTCACCAACGTCATCTATAGAGAATCTTGTTGGTAACCATGGAGCACTTGCAGTATAGAAGTGCCATCTTGTTGCATCAGCACCTTGTGCATCTAATACATCAAATGGATCTACAACATTTCCTTTAGATTTTGACATCTTTAAGCCCTTCTTGTCAAGAACGTGACCTAGAACTATACAGTTTTCAAATGGATTTCTATCGAATATAGCAGTAGAAATTGCTAATAAAGTATAGAACCATCCTCTTGTTTGGTCAACAGCTTCTGATATAAATTGAGCTGGATAGTTTTGTTCAAATAATTCTTTATTTTCAAATGGATAATGTAATTGTGCAAATGGCATTGAACCTGAATCGAACCAACAGTCAATAACTTCATTTGTTCTAGTCATTTCCTTACCACACTTTTCACATTTTAAGTGAACATTATCTATATATGGTTTGTGTAGTTCTATATCTTCTGGAACATTGATTCCCTTTTCCTTAAGTTCTGCAATGCTTCCTATACATTCTTTATGTCCGCATTCACATCCCCAAATTGGAAGTGGAGTTCCCCAGTATCTATCTCTTGAAATACCCCAGTCGATAACATTTTCTAAGAACTTACCAAATCTACCTGTTCTAATGTTATCAGGATACCAATTGATCTTATTATTATTTTCTAAAAGCTTATCTCTTAATGTTGTCATTGCAACAAACCAGCTTTCCTTTGGATAATAAAGAAGTGGTGTGTCACATCTCCAACAATGTGGGTATGAGTGTAAGTGTTTTTCAGATTTAAATAATTTATTATTTTCTTCTAACCACTTACAAATGCTTTCATCACATTTCTTAACGAACTTTCCAGCCCATGGAGTAACCTCTTCTACGAATCTACCTTCTCTATCAACTAAGTTAATAAAAGTAATTCCATTAGCTTTAGCTACTAAGCTATCATCTTCACCATATGCAGGTGCTATATGAACTATACCTGTACCATCTGATAAAGTAACATAATCACCATGAATTACTTCGAAAGCTTTTCCTTCTACTTTACCGAAAGGCATTAATTGTTCATATTTAGTTCCTAAAAGTTCAGTTCCAGGGAATTCTCTTATTACTTCATAGTCTTCTCCTAAAACTTTATCAGCTAAGTCTTTAGCTAAGATTAATATTTCATCTCCAACTTTAGCTTCTATATAAGTATACGCTTTATTTATACATAAAGCTAAGTTTGAAGGTAATGTCCAAGGAGTTGTTGTCCAAGCTAATATGTACTTGTTATCTTCTCCTTCAACCTTAAATTTAGCAACACAAGTTAAGTCCTTAACGTCTTTATATCCTTGTGCAACTTCATGAGATGATAATGCAGTTCCACATCTTGGGCAGTATGGCATTACTTTATGTCCTTCATATAAAAGACCTTTATCCCACATTTGTTTTAATGCCCACCAAACTGATTCAATATATGGATTGTGATAAGTTACATATGGATTTTCCATGTCAACCCAATAGCCAATTTGATTAGTCATTTTTTCCCACATACTTACATAAGTAAATACGCTTTCTTTACATTCTTTAACGAACTTCTCTACACCATACTCTTCGATTTGTTCCTTACCTGAAATACCAAGCTTCTTTTCTATTTCAAGCTCTACTGGAAGACCGTGAGTATCCCATCCTGCTTTTCTTATAACTTTATATCCCTTCATAACCTTGTATCTTGGGATAATATCCTTCATAACTCTTGTTAACACGTGTCCAACGTGAGGTCTACCATTTGCTGTTGGTGGACCATCATAGAAAGTGAAGTATTCACCATCTTGATTCATATCAAAATTCTTTTTTATAACATTTCTTGCAGTCCAAAGATTTGCTACTTCTTTTTCAAGACCAACAAAACCATTTGGTAGTTCTACTTTTTTGTACATAAGAATTCTCCTTTCTCTACGTTTATTAGCTATTAAAATTATTCTCTTAAAGACATATTTTAATCCTTTATTTTAAAATAAAAAAAACTCCATCCCAAAAGGACGAAGTGAATTCGCTATACCACCTAAGGTTAATAAACTCATAATTATGCTATGAGCTATAATTCAGATACTTTCATATCCTATCCCTTAACGCGGGCTAACGTGATAGCTTAATCGTAAAAACTTTCAGCCTCAAACTCCTAGGTGATTTTCCTTAAGTTATCTTATGATTTTACACCAACCAATCACTCTCTTAAAAGAATAAACTAAAGTACTTATCCTAATCATAGTCTTTAATGAATTTATTATATATTAATTAATTATGGGTTGTCAATTGCACCCAAAAGTTTATTTAAAGAAAAAGTAAAAGTGAAGAATGAAGCAACAAATTCAGCAAGACTTAAATTGAAAAAAATATACTTTTAAGAAGACTATAGGTTTCCAACCTCCACTATTCACTTTACACTCTTATTCTCCACTTAAATAATAATTATTATTATTTAATATTTAATGTTGACTATTTTAGTATACTATGATTTAATATAGGTGTTGAAACGTATTACATAAAATTAATTTCCCTAATAATTAATTTTTGTGTTTCCTAATATCTTTGTATTTTGGAGGATCTGTTATGGAAAATAATTTAAATGCTGATATCCTTGATAAAATAACAAAAGTTTGCACTTGTAAGTCTATATCTAGGGCCAAAATTAAGGAAGCTATTAAAAACGGTGCCCATACCGTAGAAGAAGTTTCTAAAATAACAGGAGCATGTACTGGAAGTTGTCATGGATTTAGATGTAAATCAAAGATTCAGAATTTAATTAACGATTATTCAAAATAATACCCAATCCAAAACTCCCCTATAAGTTTAACGATTTAAACCACTTACCTTGTAAGTGGTTTTTTATTGCAAAATTTAAGGTGAACTAATAGTTTTAAATTACTAGTTCACCTTTAGCAGTGTAAGCTTCAAGCTTCATCCACTTTACTACATTTATTTATTAGCATTAATTTTTCACTTCTTTTTAACTGTTTAATTGCATACTCTCTTTTCATAGCTTCTATTTTATCTTCAAATTCTTCAAAATAAACTAATTCAACTGGTAATCTAGCCCTTGTATATTTTGCGCCTCTTCCATTTGAATGTGCCTTAATTCTTCTCTCCAGATTATTTGTCCATCCAGTATATAAACTATTATCACTACATCTTAAAACATAAACATAATTCATACTTAATCTACCTATCTAAAATTTATTCTATATAGATTATATATTTCACTTAAAATAATTACAAAAAGCCACAGATTTTTTCTGTGACCTTTCGTTATATAATATTAAACTATTTATTATCATATAAATGACAAGCTATTTTATGTCCATTCTTTTTTAACTTTAATTCTGGTTGCTCTTTTTTACATATATCCATACACTTAGAGCAACGTGTATTAAACTTACATCCAACTGGTGGATTAGCTGGAGATGGAAGATCTCCTTCTAATATAGTTCTATTCATTTTAAAATCAGGATCAGGAATTGGAACTGCACTTAATAATGCTTGCGTATATGGATGTAGAGGATTATCAAAAAGTTCATCTTTAGGTGCCATTTCAACTAAATTACCTAAGTACATTACACCTATGACATCAGAAATATATTTTACTACTGATAAATCATGGGATATGAAAAGATATGATATGCCTCTCTTTTCTTGAAGCTCTTTCATTAAATTTATTATTTGAGCTTGAATAGACACATCTAATGCACTAACTGGTTCATCAGCAATTATTAAACTTGGATTAAGTGCTAATGCACGAGCAATACAAATACGCTGACGTTGTCCACCTGAAAATTCATGTGGGTAACGATCAATATGATAAGGTCTTAAACCACAGTCCTTCATTATTTGCATTATATAATCTCTGTATTGTTCTTTAGGAACTATATTATGAGCTCTTACTGCTTCACCTATGATTTCACCAACTGGCATACGTGGATCTAATGATGAATATGGATCTTGGAAAATAATTTGAACCTCTGGTCTAATTTTTTGAAGTTCCTTTTTAGACATTTTAAAAATATCTTTTCCATTTAATATAGCTTCACCCTCAGTAGGTTCTGTTAATCTTAATATAGTTCTTCCTGTTGTAGTCTTACCACATCCTGATTCACCAACTAATCCAAATGTTTGTCCCTTTTTTATTTCAAAAGATACACCATCTACTGATTTAACATGTCCAACAACATGCTGAAATACTCCTGCCTTTATAGGAAAATGCTTTTTTAAGTTTCTAACTTCTAAAATATTTTCGTTACTCATGTTTTACCTACCTTTCTGCCTTACTCATAAAGATGACAACTTACTTCATGTGTTTCTGTTATTTTCTTAATAGAAGGATAATCACCAAAACATGTATCAAAACATTTATCACAACGATTTTTAAAATAGCAATGATTTGGCATATTAATTGGATTAGGGACATTTCCTGGAATAGAATATAATTTTTCATTTTCCGAGTTCATACTTGGTAATGATTTTATTAACCCTATTGTATAAGGATGTTTAGGATCTTTAAATATTTCATGTACCGTTCCCTTTTCAATGACTCTACCTGCATACATAACTACAACATAATCACACATGCTAGCTACAACTCCAAGATCATGAGTAATAAGCATAATAGAGGCATTAATTTTACACTTTAAATCATGAAGTAACTCTAAAACCTGTGCTTGAATAGTAACATCAAGAGCAGTAGTTGGCTCATCAGCAACAATTAATTGTGGATTACAAGATAATGCCATTGCAATTACTATTCTTTGCTTCATTCCTCCACTTAGTTCATGGGGATATCTCTTAACTATTCCTTCTGGATTAGCTATACCTACTAATTTTAATAAATCAATTACCTTTGTATTAACTTCATCCTTTTTCATTTTTGGATTATGTAACACTATTGGTTCTGCTAATTGATCACCTATAGTAAATACAGGATTTAAACTTGACATAGGCTCTTGGAAAATCATCGAAATTTCATTTCCTCGAATTTTTTGCATTTCTGTTAAGGGTAATTTAGTAATATCTATTGCTTTCCCTCTATTTTTACAATTAAATTTTATTTCTCCACCTACAATTTGACCTTGAGGTCCTTGTAATAATCTCATTATAGATAAGCTTGTTACAGATTTTCCACAACCTGATTCTCCAACAAGCCCCACAGTTGCCCCTTTAGGAATACTAAAAGATACACCATCAACAGCTTTTACAGTTCCTGTATCAGTAAAGAAATGAGTTTGTAAATTATTAAACTCTAATATATTATTTTCATCACTCATAGTAGTTGTATAATAAGACTCTGGTACATTCTTCATTTTCTTTTCTTTATTATACTTTTTATACATCTTAGCATTGAATTTTTTAATTTCTTTCATTTTAGCTTTTTGTTGTTTATTAAATTCTTTTTTTGTCATTTCCATCTAAGCTCACCTACCTTTTCATCCTTGGATCAAATGCATCACGCAAACCATCACCAATAAAGTTAAACGCCATAACTATAAATAAAATTAATATTCCTGGTGGTAACCAGATATTTAAATAGTTTTTCATTATTATAGAACTATTAACTGCATTAACCATATTACCTAGTGAAGCATATGGGAATGCAAGTCCTACTCCCAAGAAGCTTAATGCAGATTCCGTTAATATAAATGAACCAAGGTCCATAGTTGCCATTACAATAATTACTGGAGTAACATTTGGTATTAAATGCTTAAATATTTTACGTGGTACACTAAGTCCACAAGCCTCTGCTGCTTGCATATAGTCCATTTCACGAATAGATAGTATTTGTCCACGTACCATTCTAGCAACACCAGACCAATTAAATACTCCCATTACTATCATTAAAAAATAAATTTTTGATTGTGGCTTAATTCCAAATGCCGACATTAATGATGCGGTAACTAACATTAACGGGAAAAATGGTATACAGTAAAAAATATCTACTAATCTCATAATTATCATATCTATTTTCCCACCATAATATCCTGCTACGCCTCCTAGAGTTACTCCTAATAATAGCTCTATAATTGTTACAACAACACTAAATACAAGTGAGATTCTTCCACCATACATAAGCCTAGTTAATACATCACGTCCATCAGCATCTGTTCCTAATGGATGAGCTGCTGACATAGGCGCTTTAACATTAACACCTACATTTTTTTCTTTAATCTTATCTGTATCTGTCATTCTTATTTCTTCGCCAGTTGTTTGATTTATATAAAATATTTCATATTCTCCATAGGGTGAAAAAAATGGTCCTACAAATGAGAATAGGGAAATTGCTAAAATAATACATACTCCTAAAATAGCTAGTTTATTTCTTAAAAATCTTTTCATTATTAATTGACCTGGAGTTTGAATTATTTGATTTTGTTCAAATATATCTTGTTCTTCTTGATTAGCTTGATTTGTATTTTTAATTTTCTCTGAAGTTAACATCAAAACCCCTCCTAATTATATCTAACTCTCGGATCAACTACTGCATACAGAATATCAGAAATTAATGTTCCAACTAGCGTAAGTACTGCCATAAACATTAAATATCCCATTAAGAAAGGTAAATCCTTACTATTAACTGCATCAAGAGCAGCTTTTCCCAAACCTGGAATTGAGAATATACCTTCAGCTATAATAGCTCCAGCAAATAAACTTGGTATTGTACCACCAATGAATGTTACTATTGGAATTAATGTGTTTCTAAATCCATGTTTATATATAACTTTATGTTCTGATAATCCTTTTGCACGTGCAGTTCTTATATAATCTGCATTTAAAACTTCTAGCATATTAGTTCTAACATATCTTAACCAACTACCCATACCTATAATTGCAAATACTGTAATAGGCAGAATAAAATGATACCCAATATCTAATGTTAATCTAAATCCTGTAAAATTTTCTCTAGCTGTAACCATACCTGATAAAGGTAACCAACCTAATCCCATTGCAAAAACTCTTTGTAATACTGCTGCTAGGAAGAAACTTGGTAAAGATATACCTGCTAAAGCTAAGAAAACTATAGCGTAATCCGTTTTTGTATATTGTTTCGTTGCTGATATAATTCCTAATGGAATAGCAATACAAAGCTCTATAACAAAAGCTATTGCTGCTAATGAAAAAGATGTCCACATTCTACTTGATATTACCTCTGTAACAGGCTTTGAATAAAGAAAAGATGTCCCAAAATCACCCTTAACAGCATTTTTAATCCAACTCACATAACCTTCAATAACACCACCATTTAAACCATAAGATTCCCTCAATAATTCTTTTTGCTCTGCAGTTATACTAGGATTTCCTGAAGTCATTTGCTCAACGAAGTCTCCAGGCATAGAACGTAATATTCCATAGATTAAAAAAGATACTCCAAAAAGAACTACAATACTAATTAACACACGACGTATAATATATTGCTTCATAATCCACCTCTTTCGTTTATATTAAAAATTATTAAAATATTAACCATAATTAATAAACTCTATAACTATCTAATTTCAATTCATATATATTAAAATATGAGGATGCTAATTAAAACATCCTCATACCTAAATACTATAAAACTACTTTAACTCTAATAAATGAATTTCATTTACATAGTTATAGTAAGTTGAAGTATTTTCTGGAATTGTATCTACATTAACTGTATCCCCGTTGTAAATCCATAAGTTTTTACGTTGATAAACTGGCATATAAGTAGCCCAACTCATAATTTGATCTAACTCTTCTTCTACTAATGCTTTTCTTTCATCAAAATCAAGAGTCTGCATTACTTCTTTTAATAAAGCATCTACTTTTTCATCTTGTACCCAAGTTCTATTAGAACCACCAGCTTTTACAAATTCACTACCGAATAATTGAGTTAAATCACAGTCATTAGAATTACCCCAAGCCATAACCCACATATCTATATCATCATTTTGTTGACGATTATTTAAAATTGAGAAATCAAGGTCACTAACAACTAACTCAGCTCCTAATTCTTCCATGTCAGATTTCATTTGAGTTAATATTGGTGTAGAAGGATGTGATGACGCACTACCAATACCAACTTCAACACTAAGTTGTTTTCCATCTTTAACTAATTTACCATCAACTTGTTCATACCCAGCTTCCTTGAAACATTCTAAAGCCTTATCTTTATCATATCCCCAATATTCTTTAGCATCTTGTGGGTACTCAGCTAATGTTGGAGTCATTGGTCTTTCAATAACTTCAGCTAATTCACCATAATAAGTAGCAATAGCTTGCTCTCTAGTCATTAAGTGCATTAAACCCTCACGAACCTTTAAATCTGGAATTCTCTTAGCAGAAATTGCAATATATCCATACCCTGGATTACCAATTAAAGAGTATTCAATTTCATTAGCTTCTAATTCTTCCATTATTTCTAAGGAAGCACTTGGATCTGTAATATCTATATCACCTGAAATAACAGCATTTACCTTTTGCTCTTCATCAACAACTTGATATTTAATATTTTCAATCTTAGGAGTACCTAAGAAATAGTCATCAAATTTAGTAACAGATACTACGTTGTTATCATATCCAACCCATTTATATGGTCCAGACCCCATTGGTGAATCATTCTTAGCTTTTACCATTGATAAGTCACCTTTAGTAAACCCTTCACCATAGTAGTGTTTTGGAGTTATAGGATCTAAAGTTAATTGACGGTCAGCTGTAATATTTATTCCATTAACTAATACTGTACAAGTTAAATCATCAACTTTTTCAATACCTGTTATTGTTTCAACGTTTATTCCATCAGCAAGACCTGCACTAATATATTCTTCAGATAATTTATCTACCCACCAAGAAACTGCATCATAATTATCTTTATACTTTTCATATTCACATTTTGCTAATAATTTTAAGAATTCATCACTATTTGATGCAACACTATCAGCATCATATCCTTCATTTTTTAAATACTCAACGAAAGTTGTCCCATCTCCTGGATCCCCATTTGGATCTCCTGCATACCAACCATCACAATTACTTGAAACTAAGTACTCCATAAATCCTTCTTCAGTTCCAGCCTTTTCAGTAGCTTGAGCATTTATTTCTGCTACTTTTGTAGAATAATCAGCATCATCATAATAGTATTCCTTCATTCCTACGATATCTATTGATGAAACAAATGATGCCATTCCATCATATGTTGGATCTGCTTTTACATAATAAGAGAATATTAAGTCATCAATAGTTACAGGCTTACCATCATGGTATGTCATTCCATCCTTTAACTTAATAGTGTATAAAGTTTGTACACTTCCATCTTCAGCTGTTACTTGTTCTGAAGTTATACTACCACCCTTATCTATCAATTCATTATTTTCATCTCTTTCACAAACAGATGTAAAAACTGTTTCAAATGCTTGTGCATCGTACGCTGACGTGTAAAAGAATGGATTAAATACTCCATTAAATGTTTGAGTTCCAATAACTAATGTATTATTGCTGCTACTGCTAGTAGTTCCATTATCAGTACTACTTCCTTCATTGCTTTTACTATTACCACACCCTGCTACAGTTAGTAACATAGTAGCCGATAATAACACTGCAAGTATCTTTCTTTTCATAATAAATTTCCCCCTTTTTTATATTTCTAAAATTTATATAATAATCTATAAAAAACTTATAGAAATTATCCCCCAGTAATTTTGTTCCTTTTATGTAATTATTTTTATTGTATTACAGTTTATTACATTTTATATATTGTTAAATATATAATAGCTTTTTTATTAAGTCAATTATCATTTGCTATTTTTTTTAACACTTTATTCACTATTTTTATCTTTTTAATCATTTTGCTGTCATAACCTATTTAAAAATCAAATTTTATTATTTTAATATAAGTTATCATTACGAAATTCATATATTTCTTCTTATTTATTACAATTTTTATATTAATTTATATATAAAAATAGTAAATTATTTTATAAGTAAAATTTACACTGTTATTTAATAGTTATGTTATAATTTTATAAGATTTAAAATAAGGAGATGTAAATGATGAGTAGTAAATTTTTCTTACATAAAGGAAAAAACAAAAGAGCTGAGCAAGGTCGTCCTTGGATATACATAGATGAAATAAATGAATATGATGGTGACTATGAAAATGGAGACATAGTTGAAGTATATAATCATAAAAATTACTTCATAGGTAAGGGTTACATAAATGATAAAAGTAAAATAACAATTAGAATAATGACAAGAGATATAAATGAAGAAATAGATGAAGCTTTCTTCAAAAAAAGATTTGCTGCTGCATGGGATTATAGAAAAACTGTTATTGATACTTCTTCTTGTAGATTTATATTTGGAGAAGCAGATTTTCTTCCTGGATTAACGGTAGATAAATTCGAAGATTATTATGTAATACAAATTTCTACTTTAGGAATGGATAAATATAGAGACTTAATAGTTAAAATATTAGTTGAAGAATACAATGCTAAAGGTGTTTATGAAAGAAGTGACATAAAAACTAGAGAAATTGAAGGCTTAGAACAAACTAAAGGCTTCTTAACAGAACCTTTTGATACTAATGTTGAAATTATTGAAAATGGAGTTAAATACATAGTTGATTTAGAAAATGGCCAAAAAACTGGATTCTTCTTAGATCAAAAAGAAAATAGAGCTGCAATGCATAAAATTTGCAAAGGTAGAGATGTTTTAGATTGCTTTACTCATACTGGTTCATTTGCTTTAAATGCTGGTATTGCTGGTGCAAAATCAGTTTTAGGAATTGATGTATCTCAACATGCTGTAGATTGTGCAACAAGAAATGCAGAATTAAATAATCTACAAGATACAGTTAAATTTGAATGCCATAATGCTTTTGATGTTCTTGGAGATTGGTCAAGAGAAGGTAAACAATATGATGTTGTTATTTTAGATCCTCCTGCATTTACTAAATCTAGAAATACTGTTAATGCTGCAATTAGAGGTTATAAAGAAATTAACCTTAGAGGATTAAAAATGGTTAAATCAGGAGGGTATTTCGCTACTTGTTCATGCTCTCATTATATGAGTGAAGAACAATTAAAGAAAACAGTACTTGAAGCTGCTCATGATGCAAGAAAAACATTAAGACAAATTGAAGTTAGAACTCAAAGTTCAGATCATCCAATTCTTTGGAATTCTGATGAATCATACTACTTAAAATTCTTTATATTCCAAGTAGTATAGAATCAGTGACAAGTTTCAAGTTATAAGTGGCAAGTTAAGTTAGAAACTCCTTAGGAAGTTTCTAAATATATATTCTAAATTCAGCTTAAGCTAAATTTATTCATTAACTTGTTACTTGTAACTCACTAAGCTTGTAATTTACCAATCTTACTCCCCTTGCTAACTTATAGCTGATTAAATATTGCTTTTTCATTATATTTCATAGGTTCTACATTAGGAAATAAAAATGACATTCTTAAAATATACACTGTCATTAATAATGTAATTGCTATTATTAATATAAATTTGAAATACTTTCTTTTGAGAATTAAAAAGAACATTACTACAAATGGTAACCAAAATAATGGATGAAATTTAAAGGCTTTTATAATATCACCATTAATTACTTCTGTAATAGCTCTACTCATACCACAAGATGGGCATGGAACTCCTATAACACCTCTTATTAAACAAATACTTCCCGTTATTGAAGAAAATTTTTTCATAAGTAAAAATATAATAAAGATTCCTATCACTATTAAACTTAATACCTTTATAAATTTTATCTTCTTAGTATTATAAGTAAAATATTTATTCATCATCTTAACCTAGCTACATATAAATTAATAATTACAATAAGGTATAGTATTTTTATCATAATTTAAGTTATTATACATATCTTTAAAAATATTAATATCTTCAGGACTTATTTTATAATATTTATCATCTATATTCATAATATAATCCTTAATAATTATGGTATGATTACTTTCTAACCCATTAGTCTGAATTAAAAAATCCCAATCTCCTAATAATTGTCCTGGAACTTCTTCCTTAGAAATATTATTTATAAATTCAATAATATTATCTATATCTATTTTATTATCTACAGACTTATAAGTGTTTCCATCTATTACATTCTTAATTATTACTTTATCAATATTAGTAGAATCTATAAAACTATCTCCTAGTGTATCTTGTAAACTAAACTCTTCTGTTATTCCTTTTTGTGCATCATTATCAATAGAACTTCTAGCTTCAGATTCATTATTACTAGCTATCTCCGGAATATCTGCACTATATCTTGCAATTTGATTATCTAAACTTTTTTCTATAGAATCTGACTTATTAAAATCAACTCCATATTTTACTGACATTCCAGCTATAAATATAAATGCAAAACATGCAGCAGTAGTCCATAATTTCTTGTTATTGTACCATCCATTAGTTTTCTCTTGTTTTTCCTTATCTAAATTTTCTAGAGTTTCTTCAAATTTATATTCAAAAGATTTTGGTAAGGCAAACTCTTGCTTTTCATTTTCACTTTTATTTTCTAAATATTCATCAAATTTATCCATGAAGCTCCTCCTTTAAAATATTATATAGCTTTTCTTTAGCTCTAGATAACCTGGATTTTATAGTTCCTTCCCTTACATTAAGGACTTTTGCTATATCCTTATATTTCATATCCTCAAAGTAAAATAATATTGTTGTAGTTCTTAGTTCATCATCTAAAGAATTAATTGCATTATATAGTGATAAATCTTTATAACTATCATTAACCTTTATGTTTTTAAAGTGATCTTTATCTACCGCTACTTCTCTTAATCGTTTTTTATATAAATTATTGCTTTCATTTATAACTATTCTTATTAACCAAGTTTTAAAAAAGACTTCATCCTTCAATGTTTTTATATTTTTATAAGCCTTTAATACAGCCTCACTAACTGCATCCTCTATGTCTTCTTCCTTACTTAATATGGATTTAGCCACTCTATATAATGCAACCTTATTTATTCTAATTAAATTACAAAAAGCTTCCTTATCGCCTCTTTTTGCCCTTTTAACTTCCATTATCAATTCATCTTTACTTAGATTATCTACTGAAGCCTCCAAACTATTCGCTCCCTTCATCCATTAGACTTAAATTTATCCTTCTTTGTTCCATAAGGAACACTATAAATCTTTAATTTTATTGACCTAACTTATACCTACTAACATAAAACAGAGTAGAAATTCTCTTAGATATATTATAAATTAAAAAGCGACTGTTGCAAAAATTATTTGTACAGTCGCTATAATATCTCTATAAATTTAAAATTATTTAAAATCTTTTCCTTGCCAAATATTATTATCTACAAGTGCTTTATCAATATCATTTAATACTTCCCATTTTTTCAAACTCCACATTGGCCCAATTAAGCTTTGTCTTGGTGCATCACCTGTTAGTCTATGAACTACCATATCTTCTGGTATCATAGCTACACTCTTACATATTAAATCGATATAATCCTCTCTACTTAGAAGTTGTAATTCTCCACTTTCATATTGCTCTACCATCTTAGTTCCCTTCATCAGATGTAATAAATGAAACTTAACTCCTTGAGCTCCTGAATGTGCAACATAATCTACTGTCTTTAACATATCATCTTTAGTTTCTCCTGGAAGCCCAAATATAGTATGTACAACAACTTCAATTCCTCTTTCCTGTAATTTCTTTAAACTACTATCAAAAGTTTCAAAATCATAACCTCTATTAAAATTATGTGCTGTTTTATCATTTATAGTTTGTAGTCCTAATTCAACCCAAAGGTAAGTTTTTTTATTTACTTCTTCAAGATAATCTAAAACATCATCATCTAAACAATCTGGTCTTGTTCCTATAGATAAAGCAATAACATTTTTTTGAGCTAATGCTTCTTCATATTTTCTTCTTAACTCTTCAACTGGAGCATATGTGTTAGTATAAGCCTGAAAATAAGCAATATACTTACCATCCTTCCACTTTTTCTCCATCATTTCTTTTCGGTCTTCAAACTGTTCTGTAATAGATAGTATTCTACTCCCAGCAAAATCTCCTGACCCTCTTGCACTACAAAAAGTACAACCGCCCTTTGCAACTTTTCCATCTCTATTAGGACACGTAAATCCCCCATCTAGTGATATTTTATATATCTTTTCTCCAAATTTATTTCTTAGGAAATAATTTAAACTGTGATATCTTTTTCCATTCCACTCTTTTATCATTTTTTTCTCCTTATATTAATAGCTATTTATATTAATACATTTATTTTAATATTAACTATGTAATTAAAATAGAGGTAACGCATATAAGCATTAACCTCTTTTATTTTTTACTATATTATAAATTACTTATTAACTAATTACAATTTAATCATTTCTTCACTTTTCATATTAAAACTGTATTTACCTGTAATATCATCAATACTACCATCAGATTTATAAACATCCATTATTAATTTATCTCCATCAAAATATCCAGCCTTAACATTATATATATCTCCATTAAAAATATCATCTAATTTAGCATCTACAGCCTTTCCATCATCAGCTTTATATATATTTAATCTACTTATTCCAACCTGATTTTTATAATTAACCGCTATATTATCATCCTCTTTAGAAAATATAAAATCATCTATTTTTATATTATTTAATAAATCTACTGATACAACTTTACTTGTAACAGGCTTTTCTAAAACTTCTTGCAGACTATTTAGTGTTGAACCTTGTGATGCTGTGTCTTGAGATATATCATCAACACCGTCTTTCATCAGTGAATTATCAATATAAGCAATACAAATAAAAGTATTCTTATCATCTATAGTCGAAATAGCCACCTTTTGACCAGTAAATCCCAAAACTACTTTTCCAAAGCTATTATTAGGTACTTTTTCCTTGTATAGCATAATCTTGTTTTCTCTTAAATATGTATCCTTAGGAATATTATTCAAGCTTATTATTAAGCTACTTTTACCACCCTTTTCTCCAATTATTCTTAATGAATTATTACTTATATATAATTCTCTTTCTGTTTTTGAATTTATTTCTCCTATACTATAATTTTCACCATTTCTATTTACTTTAATAGTATAGCTTTCTAAGTTACTCTTAGGTTCAATACTTGAATCTCTAATAACATTAAAAATATAATATCCAAACTCACTACTTACTATAGTTTTATCTAATTGAAATCCTGTTATATCAGAAACTCCTTCTGATATACTAACATTCTCCTTAATTAACTCACTTTCACAAATATCATTAGCTTTTGCTATATCACCATTTCTAATATTTATTAAATAATTAGTTGCTAACTCCTTTCCTTTGAATACATCAAATAAATCTATGTTTGCTTCCGTATTCTCATTTATCTTAGTACATCCTATTAATAAACTAATTGTTAAAATCAATATGCTACTTAAAACTCTTTTAAAATTAACCATATCAATCTCCTTATATACTTTTATTACTCTTAAATTTATTTTTCCTAATAAAATATAGCTTATTCACAAAAAAAGAATAATTGTACTGTAACCTTTATATATTAGATATTAGAAATATATTGGGGGGATATGCGTGAAAAAGGATTTCACTAAGATTTTTCAAATTGCTGTTGTATTTATTGGAACAGTTGTAGGTGCTGGACTTGCTTCTGGTAAAGAAATTACTCAATTTTTTACCTCTTTTGGTTTGACTAGTTTTTTGGGAATACTCTTTTGTGGAGTGTTTTATGTATTGATGGGGTCAATAATAGCTAAAATAGGTATTAAATATAGTCTTAACTCTTATAGTGATGTTCTAAAAATAATAAGCCCTAATTTATTAGGTAAAATAACAGGAGTAATAACAACCTTTTATTTAATTTCTAGTGCATCAATCATTCTAGCTGGAAGTGGTGCTTTAATTAATCAGTTTTTTTGTATTCCAAAAATTGTTGGTTCTCTAATTATGCTATGTATCGCTTGTATATTTTTATTAAAAGATACAGAAGGTCTTATTGAAGTAAATTCATTTATTGTTCCAGCTTTACTAGGTACAATCACCCTTATTCTAGTACTATATTTTTTATTTTGTAAAGATTCTATTTCATTACAACATATTGCTAGCTTCGAACCTCCTAAAGAAGGAGTTTTTGTTTCTACAATACTTTATGCAGGATATAACATACTTTGCTGCTCTGGTGTATTAGTTCCATTAAGTAATGAAACTAAAAACTCTAAAATAATGGTTTATGGCGTTGCATTTGGAGCTTTAGGCCTAACATTATTATCTGGTGCTATCAATTTATTATTATTAGCTAATCAACCATATATATTTGAACTTGAAATACCATTGCTTTTGGTTGCCCAAAGATTCGGAACTGTTATACAAGCTTTATTGCTAGTAATAATTTGGCTTGAAATGTTTTCTACCGAAGTTTCAGATGTTTACTCAATTAGTAAAACATTAGAACAAACTTTTAATATTAAATTTAAAAAAGGAATCTTTATCGTTTTAGCTGTAGCTCTACCAATATCACAAATTGGATTTTCAAATTTAATATCAACACTATATCCTCTTTTTGGTTTACTTAGCTTAATATTCATAACACAATGTATTTATTTCTATTATAAACATAAATCCGAACTTAATGAATAAATTGCGAAGCAATTTATTTAGTTAAGGGCCTTCGGCCTGTTAAGTTTTTTTGAACAGCGCTCCGCTAGTTCAAAAAGGTAAAAGTTGACTACGCCAACGGTAAAAGCCTTTTGGCTAGTTAAGGAGGAAACTTCATAAGAAGTTTCTAAAATATATATTTAAAGAAATTACGAAGTAATTTCCGCCTTAACTTTTTACCGTTTGCTTTAGCAACCCCTTACCTATGATTAATTAGCGCCAGCTATATTAATCACTTTACCTTGGCCATTAGGCCCTTAACTTTTATTTTCCTTCGCAATATATTTGAATTAATCGTCAAAGTAGTTTATTTTCGGTATTTCTTTTGAATTCATAATATCAAATGATAGTGGTGGAACAAATACTTTTTGATTAATAGATGACCTTAATTCTGCAATTCTTGTTACCCCAACATAAACATCTGATATTTTATACCAAGTTGCATAATCTACAACTCCTGTTTGTGGTAAGTTAAATATACTTTGAAATACCTTAACTGCTTCTTGCGTTTTTGATCCATAAACTCCATCAACTGCTAACTTAGGTATTAGTGGATAATTTTGAGCTATTCTATTTAATTGGTCTTGAATTGTCTCAACCTCAGCTCCACTAGAGCCTATAGTTAAATCATATCCTGGATAAGAACTAGGACTTCCTTTTACAATTTCTGCTGTAACTAATTCAATATCATTTCCATAGTAATTAGTTAATATTTCATATGGAGTTTTTCCTTGATCTCCAAGATATTTACTTCCCCATTGAGTCATCCAACCTGGACATTGAACATTCTTTCCATCGCAATACTGTGTTAATAAGGGTTGCTTTCTACCTACTCTTCTTATATAACTTGAAAAAATATCATCAACAACTGCGCTTATACTATCATATATATTTCTTCCATAAGTAAAAGCATGATCATATGCTGTAGAATTAGTTATATCATAATTCTTTCCTTTTCCCCTATACCATTCCGTATATATTCTATTTAATGTAAATGATATTATTGCATAAACATTAGCCCTTATAGTATTTTCTGGCCAAGTTGAATATATTTCACATGAAGCTACATTTTTAATATACTCCTTATACAAAACAGTATAATTAGGTGCTGAAGTATTGCTTGGCGTTCCAGTATGAACAGTTATAAACTCTGGAACTACTGGCTTTGGAAGTACAACTCCACTAGTTGGAGGTGGTAAAGGCTTATCAACTTCTTCTGGAATTTTGGCTGGATAATTTCCATTTAATGTATTAGGGCCTATATTTATTACATCTGCTCTGCTATTCCTACTATCAGATTTTATTAATTGACATTGTTGAATTGCTGTTTGGCCTGGAAATATTTGAACACCATTAATAACTAATGTTTGAAACCCCTCCCTATCTATTCTTAAATCATACAAACTGTAGGGTGTTGGTTGTGATGGTTCTTGTGAATATTCTAGTGGTGGTGCATTTAATTCAATAACTTGCGATTCTCCTGATGAATTAGTAACTAAGTTAACTTCTTTATTATCACTCGTTTTACCTGAAGATGATACTATGGTTATCTTACCACCCTCTACAGGTATATAAGTATCACCTACAAAACATTGTATTTTTAACCTACCTTTATCAGCCATAATAACTCCTTAATATATTAATCCATTAATTATTAATATGCTTTTTTATTATATTTAGTGATTATTATAAATCTCTAGGCTTTCTAATAAATAAGTTTTTAACTCTATACTCCTCAAAATCTGTATTTATTCTAGGTGTATATGTTTGTTTTATCCAATCAAATACACCTTGTAAATCAAACATTCCATATCCCCATTGCCTATTAGGATAAATATCACCAGGTCTTGTCTTTGCTCCACTTATAATGTATGTTTTTATTTGTGATGAATATATACCTGGATAATTTCCATCAGTAACTGCCCACTGAAGAATAAGAGCACAACATCCTGCCACAACAGCACCTGCAACTGAAGATCCACTCATCACTGAAGTTGCTCCTCCTGGAATAGTAACTAAAGCATTACTTCCTCCAGCTACTATATCCGGTTTTATATTTCCATACCTTGTATAACCATTACTGGATTCTGATACAATGGAATTATTATTTTGATTATAATATCCTACTGAAATTGCATTATTAGAAGTACTTGGTAATGTAATAGTTGTATATTCAACTGGATTTAAAAACTTAGTTTCATCATCTATAAGTTCCCTTTGAGGTATCCATGCATAATAATTACCCTCTACTATATATTCTCCAGTTAACCTAAATTTCCAAATTCCTGGTCTTAAATTATATGCTCTTATAAAAATAAGTGTATCACCTGTTGATAATTCAGGTGAAGTAAAATTAACTATCATTTCAGTTTTTTCATATAAAAATTTTATTCTTCTATTATTTGTATTTTTGGCTTCTATGTTATCAATTATTTCTCCTGTCGGTGATATTATTGATAACTTAACTCTATTAGGTTTATTTATCCATATTGTTATTGGTAAGTTTTTTTGCCTTTCGCCAATTCTTATTTCTATATCTTTAATATCACCTGCTTTCTCAATTATTCCTTCAGTATGAGTATCTGTATTTCCTTGGTTTCCAACTGGAACAACAATTACAGTTTCCGCTTGAGTTGAATAGTTATCAATAATACTTTCATCAATTCCATTTCCAGTATGAGAACCCATATTGCTTCCCATTGGAATAAATAGAACTAATGGCTTATTTAATTCCCTTGCAACTGAAACTACATATCTTATTCCCAGCAATACACTCCATGGGCTATATGATGGCACATCCATTTTATCAATAAGTGCTGCATCAAGTTCTACCTTAGTTGTTCTAGATAACTTAACAATAACAAACTTACAATCTGGGGCAACTCCCTTTAAATCTGGGTTTATTCCTCTTCCACCAATAATCCCACTTACCTTAGTACCATGCCCAATCTCATCCTTAGATGGAACTATACTATATGGATCCCCACCTGAAGTTTGCAAACTTATTGCTTGATTTATTTGATCTTCAGTATATTCTACTCCATATTTTAATCCATATATATACTTATCTCCTTGAATAGTTTGATCCCATAACCTTACTATTCTTGTTGTATCATCTTCCATTTGAAATTCTTTGTTAAGATAATCTATTCCAGTATCAATTACTCCAACCAATACGTCTCTTCCATTAAGCCTTAAATATGGATTGGTATTAAATACAGGTGCTCCACTTGCTTCTACTGGTGAAATATCATTTAATGTTAATATAGTAGAAACTTCAATATTAACTATTCTAATTGCTAATTTTTTTACTTCGTCAACTTTATCAGCTGGTGTAATTATCACCGCAAAATTTGATGATATCATTACTCCTTCAATATCTTGTATTTTCAATAAATTTTTTAAAACTTCTTGATTTGAAACTTCAGCTAAAAGGAAAATTTTATCTTTACTATCTGAATTATAATCCACATTTATTTCATCTGCTCTTTTAAGATAATCATCCATAAGTATAACTTTACTCTCTTTATTTCTAAGACCTAACCCTAATGTTTGAGATACTAAATTAATACTTTCTCTTAAACAAAGTTCACCATATCCCCAGCCTGCATCTGGATACTCTATATCTTGCCTAGTCTTTTTTGAACCTAGAATTAAAAAATATTTTACTCTTTCCCCATATAAATAAGGATCATTTCCATTTACTATTCCCCATTGCATCATAAGAGCTGCGGCACCTGTAACTTGTGGTGTTGCCATAGAGGTTCCTGTTTTTTTATCAAATGCCCTATTAGGTATAGATGAATAAATTCCTTCTCCTGGTGCAACTATATCAGGCTTTATATATTGTCCATTATATTTTTCTCCTCTTCCACTAAATGGTGAAATAATATCAACTAAATAATTATAACTTCCAACTGATATTACATTTTTAACTGTGGCAGGTATTCCTAATGTGTTATAAACAACAGGTTCTAAAAACTTAGTATTAACATTTAATCCTTCTGAAATAGGTAACCACATATCAAAGTTTCCGTCATATTTATTTAATTTTCTTAATGTTATTTTCCATTGTCCTGAAGATACAAAGCCATTAATTCCAGTTAATATAATTCCAATTTCTCCACTTACATCAAATGGCTTAGGTCCAGTTAAATATATGGAATATCTAGAATTTCCTATTGTTCCTTCATTAACTCCTTCTTTTACTAATATTTCACCAGTACCAATTCCATATGGAGAAATTAACTCTATACTTAATTGTGGCAATATTGATTTATATAAATTTATTACAACTATAGATTCATCTGATGAAATATTAAAATACACATCATTTACTTCTTCTAATGTTCCTCCTACATGATGTGCTGCTTCACCTTCATTTCCTGCTGCTATAACAATTGTTACTCTTTCAGTAGCAGAAACTGTTGAAATATATTGTTCAAGCAAACTACTACCATTATGTGCTCCATCATTAGTACTTAAACTCATATTTATAGCTAATGGCATATTTAGCTCTTTTCCCTTATCAATAAGAAACTTTATTCCCTTCATTATTTGAGTACTTAATGCAAATCTACTTCTAGCCACCTTGACCATTGCTATTGAACTTTCAGGTGCTACACCATAATATTGCTTATCTATTTTTCCTCCAGCACAAGCTATTCCTACAACATGTGTTCCATGTCCAGTAATATCAGTTGAATTAACTATTGAATATGGATCAGATGATTTAAGTGCTTCATTAATTTGCTCCTTAGTATATACCTTTCCACCTTCATCTAAATCATATATATATTCTATTCTAGTTGTTCCATCAGGATTTCTAAATGCAGGATGAGTATAATCTATTCCAGTATCAATAAATCCAATTAAAACTCCCTTTCCATTAAATTCACTTGAATTTAACTGTGTAATACAAGAAGCCCTATTACTTTCATAATCATCTGCATATAAACTTTTAGGTAGTTCTATATATTGAATTTCTGGGCTAGTTGCTAAAGCAACAAGATTTTCTATTGGAATTTCTGCTATTCCATATCCATATCCCAAATCAACATACTTTCCATTTAAGTTTTCCACTATTTTAGAAATTTCACTTGGAGAAGCTCCTGAAATTATACTTACTTCAATTTCAGAATCATTATTAGTTGCTAAAAAGCTATGTGATATATTAAGCTTTGATAATATTGATGTTGGCATATTCTTTAATATACCTAAATTATTTAAATTACCTTCTATGTTTACCACCTCGTAATAATTTCTCTTATCAATATATGTTTAATTTAAAATATCTGAACTATTAAATTTATTATTAATATCAAAGTTATCCACATGTTTTATTAAGTTATCCACACTATCCACATATTAATATATTGTTTTTTATTTTATTATTTATATAATAAAAAAGGTGCCCTTTGGCACCTTTTTATAATCTAATTTCTATTCTTTCTAACTTTGCAATTACCGATATTTCTCTAGATTCTACAGTTTCAGTCATAAGAGCTCCCCCGTTACTTACAAGAAGTAGCTTTGAATTTCCTAAGCTCTTTATTTGTCTTATTTTTCTATTTCCTTTATAATCAACCAAGAATATTCCATTATTGCTTATTTCTTTTACTAAATGTGCAAAAGCTAAATCTCCTTGCATCATTCTAAAGCCAGACATCTCATTATCCTGAATTTCTAAATACATAACTTTATCTTGAGGAAAACCTTCTACCTTATTTGAATGAATAGGTAACTCTATTTTCCCCTTAACATTTTTTAAACTATAATCATAAATTGGAACATTCTTTAAAACAGATGAAAATGCATTATCCCATACTTCCTCTGTTTCAATTTTTGATGGCTTCTTATTAACTGCAGCATAAGTTTTTCTCTCTTCCATTAATGCTTCATCAGTTACAACCATACTTACATCATTTAAATCTACTTTTAAAATTTTAGCAGCCTTATCTATAAATGATTCTTGTACAATTCTTCTTCCTGTTTCAACTTCATTTATAAATTTCTCTGCAACACCTAACTTCTTTGCAAATGCCTTTTGTGTCATACCAGATTTTACTCTAGCTTCTTTTATTTTTTCACCAACTCTACTCATTGTCCTTTTCCTTTCTAACTTTTGAATACCATTCTTTCTCATCTTTTAAATGCTTAATAAGATGATTTATCTTCCAATTAATTGACTGCTCAGTTACTACAGCTAAGATTCCATCCTTGATCTTTTGCCTAGTATCAATTATTGCCTTTCTAAGTTCATTCTCTGATAAATTATTATATAATATTACCTTCTCCTTAATTGGATTGCAATTAAATATATCTAATCTAGTACCTTTTAATACATCCATTAATGTCATTTCGCACATTTCAGGAGTTATTTCTATTATCTTATATCCAAGCTCACTTAAGTTTAATAACTCTATATTAGATAATCCATATACTAAAATACATTTATTATTATCAAGCATACCAACACCCCTTTTATACATGAAGATTTAATTTTAGGCTGCATTAAAACTTAATGTGAAAATAAAAATATTCACATCGTATTTAATACAGCCTAACACTCTTACAAACTTTTCTAATTAGTCTTCTATTATTTGAGGTTCTTCAAATTTTTCTCCAAAAGTATCTACAGTTACTTTCTTCATTACTTGATCCTCATATGGTTTATCACTATAATCTCTCTTAGTGTTAACTATCTTTGTAGCAACATCTAATCCCTCTATAAGCTTTCCAAATGAAGCATATTGTCCATCTAGGTGTGGTGCATCTTCAACCATTATAAAGAATTGACTACCTGCTGAATCTGGGTGCATTGCTCTAGCCATAGATAAAACACCTTTTGTATGTTTTAAGTTATTTGCAACTCCATTTCTTGAGAATTCACCTTTTATACTATATCCAGGACCTCCAATTCCCATTCCCTCTGGACATCCACCTTGAATCATGAATCCTGGTATTACTCTATGGAATATTAATCCATCATAAAATCCTCTATTTATTAAATCAACAAAATTTCTAACTGTATTTGGAGCTACTTCTGGATATAACTCCGCTTTCATTATATCTCCATTTTCCATTTCTATAGTTACTATAGGGTTTTTCATATTAATTACCTCACTTTCATTTTTTGGTATAATTTATTATTATCATATTTCTATACACTAATTCAATGTTTTATAAAAATTTTATATAAATTTTTACTTAAACTATCTCTATTATAATTGAATAAGTAACACTAAAATAAGTATTTAAGTTATGAAATTAAACTTTTGAGGTCCACTTAAAAGAAAAAAAGCCTCGAAAATCGAAGCTAATGAGATTTTAACTAATTAAAGAACGAAACTTTAAAATATATTTAATTCAAGGTTTTATTTATTGTTGAAAAGCAGTTCCTAAAACTACTCTTGAATAATCATTATAGTTTGATAAATTTTTAACATCTATTTGCTTAAAAATATAATCTCTTCCGAATTTATTTATTAAATCACTAAATAGACAAGTTAAAAAAGTTGATGGAATTCTATCTAATCCATAAAAATCTAAACTTACACCATTATCTAAATTATTTTTTACTATCTCCCTTAATAAGATAGCATCCTCTATTGAATATCTCTCTCCTAAGAAATCCTTTATTTTTATATTCATACTCATTACCCCAATCTCCTTTTTTAAATATTCTGAAAATTCTTTCTACAATAATAATATATACAATTTTCAGAATATTGTCAATGATTTAACAATTATTTTTTAAATAATTTCCTTTTTTTTAATTTTAATAAAAAAAACGCCTTTTGGCGTTTCTTTATGGTTGTTGAATTAACTTCCAACTTAAATCAATAACCTTTTTTTCATCTAAAGAATTATATATATCTACATTCCCTTTTTTAATCCTATCCGTTAATAGATTTTTTTCTCTTAATCTTCTTTTTATTTCTCTAGCAGTTCCCTCTCCACCATCCATTATAATAACATTACTTCCAACAATTTTAGCTATTACATCTTTAACAAAAGGATAATGAGTACATCCAAGTACTATAGAACTTATTTCACTTTTATCATATATACTTAGTTTTTCTTCTAAATATTCCTCTAGTTCTTCTCCACTCAAAACGCCATCTTCTATAAACTCCATAAGACCAGCACAGGGTATTGGAACTATTTCAGCCTTTTCCTTATATTTATTAAGTAACAAATTAAACTTCTCTTGTTTAATAGTCATAGGTGTTGCCATTATTAATATTTTTCCACTTCTATTTAACTCTACAGCAGGCTTTATTGCAGGCTCTATTCCAACTAAAGGTATATCCGGATATACCCTCCTTAATTCGCTTACAGCTGCACTTGTTGCTGTATTGCAAGCAACTACTAATCCCTTTATTCCCTTTTCAATTAAAAAATCAACAACATTAAAAGTTAAATCTCTAATTTCTTTTGTTGGCTTCACACCATATGGAGCATTTTTTGAATCTCCAAAATATATATAATTTTCATTAGGCATTATCTTTATAGCTTCTCTAAGTACACTTAGTCCACCTACGCCAGAATCTAAAAAACCTATTGGCAAATCCTTTTTATTCAAGTTCTCTCACTCCAATTTATATATTCCTTAATTTTATTTTATACCTTAATTAATAGTAAATCTACTTTCAAATTAATATTATATATAAATTATTGTGTGTTTTTCTTTCAATAAAAAACTATTAGTTATTAGACATCCAAGAGGGAATTGATACTCTATCATTTTCAAGTAATTGTGATTGTAATATATGCTTCTTTTTATCCAGCTCTCTCTTAGCAGAATTTATACTTAATAGTTCTTCTGCCTCTCTAATACTTTTTGCTTTAAAGACCATTGTCCATCCATCTTTATTATATTTTCCTGCACACATAACATACTTATCTTTATTTTTATTTACACCATTCATGCTATCGTAAATAAAACTATTAAGTTCCCCGATATTTTTATAATTAACTTTTACAAATATTCCTCTATTACCTTTCATACCGCACCTCCGAACAAACGTTCATTTCTTAAGTAAATAATACCAGAACATTTGTTCTTGGTCAACATTTTTTTACTTTTTTAGAGGGTTTTCTTTAATTTTATAGAATATTATCCATACTAAAGAATAATTTATCATAAAAGAAAGAACTAATATTATGAATTTTAAAACTGATAAATTTCAAAATATATCTATTATTATTTTATTAGTTGCTATTATCTCAATATTTATAATTGATTTTACAAAAACTAAAGCAGCTACAAACCTATCTATTTCTTTAAAAGAAAAATTACCTATATTAGATACAGAAATAGAGGCATATATTCCACCTAAAGAAGTTATAGGTGAATTACCTGAAGAAATCAATATACTTGATAACTATATTGATTCTAAAGTTAATAGTTATAACTATAAAGAAGACAATAGCAGTACGAATACTTCTACATCAAATAATCAAGATAATTTACAGCCTGAGCAATCTCAATAACTTACTCTATTTCATATAATTTATTATTGAAGTAATGCAATTTAAAATAAAAAAGAGGATTCAAATTTGAATCCTCTTTTTTATTTATTAATTTCTTACATTATTCAGCTATATTAAATACTTCTAAATCTCTTTTATCAATTTCAGATACCTTAACATCAGCAATCGCTCTTAATGTATCTAACGCTGTTATAACTCCTATATTTCTTTCTATAGCAGCTCTTCTAATTAAGAATCCATCTCTCTTAGAGTCATTACCCTTAGTTGGAGTATTTACTACTAAATCAACTTCTTTATTCTTAACAACATCTAATATATTTGGCTCTTCTTCATTAAGTCTTCTTACTTCTTCACAATCTATACCTGCTTCTCTTAATAGCTTGCAAGTTCCTTCAGTTGCAATAAACTTATATCCAGCCTTAGCTAAATCCTTAGCTATTGGTAAGAACTCTGCCTTATCATGCTTATTAATAGTAGCTAAAATCTTTCCTTTTTCCATTAATGGATACATGCTACCACCAACAAATCCTTTATATAAAGCTTCCTTAACATCTCTACCTACACCCAAAACTTCTCCTGTAGATTTCATTTCAGGTCCTAAAGATACTTCAACCTTTGGTAACTTTTGAGTTGAGAATACTGGAACTTTAACTGATACTAATTCTGGTTCTGGATAAACATCTACTCCATATCCTAAGTCAACTAACTTTTCTCCAAGCATAACTTTAGTAGCTAAATCTACTATTGGAACTCCACTTACCTTACTGATATATGGAACTGTTCTTGAAGCTCTTGGATTAACTTCAATTACATAAAGATTTCCTTCAAACTCTATGAATTGAATGTTTATCATTCCCTTAATTCCTATAGCTAAAGCTAATTTCTTAGTGTAATCTAAAACTTTTGCTTTAATTTCATCACTAATATTTTGGCTTGGATACATTGTTACAGAGTCTCCTGAGTGAACCCCAGCTCTTTCTAAATGTTCCATTATACCTGGTATTAAGATATTTTCTCCATCAGATATAGCATCTACTTCTATTTCTCTACCCATTAAGTATTTATCTATAAGTATTGGGTTTTTCGTATCCTTTTTAAATGCATTACTTAAGTAATAAGTTAACTCTTCTTCATCATGAGTTATTTCCATACCTTGACCACCTAATACATATGAAGGTCTAACAAGTACCGGATATCTTAATCTATTTGCTTCTTCTATACCTTCTTCTAAAGTCCAAACACCTTTACCCTTAGGTCTTGCTATATCAAACTTTTCAAGTAATTCTTCAAACTTTTCTCTATCTTCAGCCATATCTATTTGATCTGCTGTAGTTCCTAAAGTTTTAATTCCTTTTTCTTTTAAGAAGTTTGCAAGCTTAATTGCTGTTTGACCACCGAATTGAAGAATAACTCCATATGGTTTTTCTTTTTCAATGATGTTTAATACATCTTCTTCTGTTAATGGTTCGAAGTAAAGTTTATCTGAAATATTGAAATCAGTACTTACTGTTTCTGGGTTGTTATTAACTATTATAGTTTCAATTCCCATCTTCTTTAATGCCATTACACAGTGAACTGAAGCATAGTCAAACTCTATACCTTGACCTATTCTTATTGGTCCTGAACCTATTACTATAACTTTTTTCTTATCTGATACTTCAACTTCATCATATTGTTCATAAGTTGAGTAATAGTATGGTGATAATGCTTCGAATTCTCCTCCACAAGTATCAACCATCTTGTAAGCTGGTTTTATGTTCCAGATGTTTCTTAATCTATAGATATCATCTGGGCTAACTTTTAACATATCAGCTATAGCCTTATCTGAGAATCCTTTTCTCTTAAGGTTTAATAACCATTCTTTATCTAAATCATCTATTTTGCTTAATTTTAATCTAGTTTCTTCATGTACTATCCATTTGAATTTTTCTAAGAAGAATATATCTATTCCAGTAATTTTAGCTATGCTTTCAATTCTGTAATCTCTTCTTATCATTTCTGTAAGAGCAAATAATCTTTCATCATCTGGTTTCATTACAGCTTCTTTTAATTCTTGGATACTCATTTCTTTAAACTTTGGATGGTCTAAAGAATATTTTCCTATTTCTAAACTTCTTATACCTTTTAATAATGCTGACTCTAAGTTAGCACCTATAGCCATTATTTCTCCTGTTGCCATCATTTTTGTTCCTAAAGCTCTATCAGCTGTAAAGAACTTATCGAAAGGCCATTTTGGAATCTTAACTACTACGTAGTCTAATGTTGGCTCAAAACATGCATAAGTCTTTTGAGTTACTGCATTTTTAATTTCATCTAATCCATATCCTAAAGCTATCTTAGCTGCAAGCTTTGCTATTGGATATCCAGTAGCTTTTGATGCTAAAGCTGAAGATCTTGAAACTCTAGGGTTGATTTCAATAACTGCATATTCAAATGAATTTGGATTTAAAGCAAATTGTACGTTACATCCACCTTCAATTCCTACAGCATTAATAATGTTAATTGATGCAGTTCTTAACATTTGATATTCTTTATCTGATAAAGTTTGTGATGGAGCTACAACTATACTATCTCCTGTATGAATTCCTACTGGATCAATATTTTCCATGTTACATACAGTTATACAGTTTCCGTAAGAGTCTCTCATTACTTCGTACTCTACTTCTTTCCATCCCTTAACTGATTTTTCTAATAAAACTTGCCCTATAGTACTTAATTGTAATCCTGATGCAAGAATAACTTTTAATTCTTCTTCATTTTCAGCTATTCCACCGCCAGATCCTCCTAATGTATAAGCAGGTCTTACTATAACTGGATATCCAATCTTATTTGCAAATGCCATACCAGCTTCCATGTCAGTTACTATTTCTGATGTAATAACTGGCTCATTAATTCTGTACATCATATCTCTAAATAACTCTCTATCTTCACCTTCTTTGATAGAAGCTATTGATGTTCCTATAACCTTAACGTCATATTTTTCTAATATTCCTGCATCGTGTAAATCAACTGCTAGGTTAAGTCCTGTTTGACCCCCCATACCTGCAAGTAAGCTATCTGGTCTTTCTTTTGCTATTACTTTTTCTACAAACTCTACTGTTAATGGTTCTATATAAATTTTATCTGCAACTTCTTTGTCAGTCATTATAGTAGCTGGGTTAGAGTTAACTAATACAACTTCTATTCCTTCTTCCTTTAAAGCCTGACAGGCTTGAGTTCCTGAATAGTCAAACTCAGCAGCTTGCCCGATAACTATTGGTCCTGATCCTATAACTAAAACTTTTTTAATATCTTTATTTAATGGCATTTTCTAAACCCTCCTATAGTGCATATTCCATAAATCTGTCAAATATATATTCACTATCCTTTGGACCTGCTGCAGCCTCTGGATGGAATTGAACTGAGTATATTGGTAAAGTAGTATGTTTCATACCCTCTACTGTTCCGTCATTGATATTTAAGTGCGTTGCTACAACACCCTCTGGTAATTCATCAACTACATATCCATGATTTTGAGAAGTAATATGAACTCTATTTCTTTCTAAGTCTTTAACTGGATGGTTACATCCTCTATGTCCAAACTTTAATTTAGTAGTAGTTCCACCTAAAGTTAATGCTAATAATTGATGACCTAAACAAATTCCAACTATAGGTTTAATTCCAACTATTCTTTTAACATTTTCTATTACATCTGTTAAATCCTCTGGATCCCCAGGGCCATTTGATAAAAATACTAAATCAGGATTTACTGATAATACTTCTTCTGCAGTAGCAGTCATTGGGAAAACTGTTATTTTACAATTTCTCTTTTTGAAATTTCTAATTATATTAGTTTTTATACCAAAATCCATTATTGCAACATGCTTTCCTGTTCCTTCAATTGTGTATGGTTCCTTAGTTGAAACTATACTAACTGCTTCTTTATTTGAAAAAGCACTTATTTTTTCTTTAACTTCTTCTAAAGTTTCATGTTCTAATGAAATTATTCCCCTCATTGTCCCATTATTTCTTAATACTTTAGTTAAAGCTCTTGTATCTATTCCTTCTAATCCAATTATTTTATTTTGTTTTAAATAATCTTCTAACCCAATTTCACATCTAAAGTTATTTGGGAAACTACATTTTTCTCTTACTATAAATCCTCTTACTTTTGGTGTATCAGATTCATTATCTTCTAAATTAATTCCATAGTTCCCGATTAACGGATATGTCATAGTAACAATTTGACCATAGTATGATGGATCTGTTAATACCTCTTGATATCCTGTCATTCCAGTTGTAAATACAACTTCTCCTACGCTATCTTTTAAGTATCCAAATGCCTTACCTTCAAAAGTCATACCATTTTCTAATATAAGCCTTGCTTTCATTCCTAGCCCTCCTGAAATTTATGTATATAACAGCTAAAAATACACTTTCTAAAAGCTCTTTAACCTTAAATATATTTTCTTATAAATTCACTATATATTAATGAATTTATAAGAAAAGGATAGTAGGGAGACATTTAACTATGTAATCTCTCCATACTATCCTTATTATATTTAAAATCTACTTTAGAAAATTCTTTTGATAAATCGATGTAACTATTGCTATTTACGTATAACATACCTACATACTCCTTTCTGGCCTCTCTGGACCAATTTAAAGTGTACTTTTTAACTAATTAATTTATTCTATATCTTTGTATATTATTGTATATTCAGCTCGAATTATTGTCAATATTAAATTGATTATATTCGGATATTTTATATATTCAGTTAATTGCACACTTTTATTCCAATTATTTCATTGTGTATTTTTTATAATTATACATTTTTATGAATATTTATGCAATTGATTAGTGCTTTTATTCTTAACCTTCATATATTATATTAATTCTTACTAATATAACATTATTTTAAATTTTCAATCCACCTTACTATAAATTCTATTGGGTTATCATCATTACTTGGTGCTATGTACTTTGATTTATTTTTTAACTCTTCACTACCATTTCCTATGCAAAATCCATAATCAGCCTCTTCTAAAAGTTCTACATCATTCATATTATCTCCAACAGTAACTACAGTAAATTCACTCATACCTTTATGCTCAATTAGTTTATTTAATGCTTGTCCTTTAGAAATTTCCTTTGGTATTATTTCTAAATATACATCAGCACTTCTTACAATATCATTATCTCTATAACAATTCTTTAAATATGATTCTACAGAATCTAATTCTTCCTTTTCTCCAATAATTAAGGCTTTAGTCCACTTCTTACTCCAAATGCTATCATCAATATCATAAATTACATCATATCCAAGCTTGCTAAACCTCTCAGTTCTACTACATTGTTGATAAATATATACTGTTTCATCACTATATATTTCAATTCCTACATTTTTATCGAATTCTTTTACAGCTTTAACTATATTTTTTCTTTCTTCCTCTAAAAACTTTTCCCAAATTATTTTTTCCTCATTAAAATCATATACTTTCGTTCCATTATACATAATTACAGGTAATGTAACTTTCATTTTATGAATATGTCTTTTTATAGATGGCATCATACGGCCTGTAGCTAAAGTAAAATGTCCTCCATTATCTACAAAATACTCTATAGCTTTCTTATTCTCTTCAGATAATTTTCCTTTACTATTTAAAAGTGTTCCATCCATATCTGAAACTAATAAATATCCATCAAAAATCTTCATATATTATTATCTCCTTATTTCTTATTAGTCTTTAATATTATTTTTCTTGAAATGCTTTCTGGCAAAAATTTATTCCCTAGAACTAATAATTTATTTTTCACTCCTGGAATTATAATAAGCTTGCCTTTATTAAATTCTTTATACGTAATCTTTGCAACCTCTTCTGCATCCATTAAATACTTTTTAGCTGATTCACTTTTATTAATACCAGCTTTACCTTGAAATCCTGTTTTTACTGGTCCTGGACAAAGGCATGAAACCTTTATTCCAGTATCTTTACACTCTTCATATATAGCTTCTGTTAAATTAAGCACATATGCTTTTGATGCATAATAAGTTGCCATTCTAGGTCCTGAACAAAAAGCTGCTGTAGAAGCAACATTTAAAATTCCACCATTTTTATTTCCTATAATTTTAGGTAAAAAATACTTTGTTAATCTAGTTAATGATTTTATATTTATATCAATTAATGCTTCTTCCTTTTCCCACTCTATCTCTTTAAAGTCTCCAAATGTTCCTATACCCGCATTATTAATCAAAGTATTTATATTTAAATTATTTATTTCTACATAATTAAATAGTTTTTCTATATCATAATTCTTCGATATATCTAAGCTCAAAATTTTTATTTCTACATTATATTTATTTAATTCAGACTCTACTTTTTTTAATCTATCTATATTCCTAGCAATTAATATTAAATTTTGCCCACTTCTAGCATATAATTTTGCTAATTCATACCCTATTCCAGAGCTAGCCCCTGTAATTAATACATATTCTTTGTTGAAAGTCCTCATTTTTCCCTCCAATAATACATTTTTATTTTTTTATTAAAAAGGTCCCTAAAATTAAATTATACATTGTATTTAATAATGACAAAGTTCTTAAAACAAAAAACTTAATACTTATATAATAAAAAATTTTAAAAAAAGTACCTAAATTAAAATTACATATTGTATTTAATAATGACAAGATTAGTACTAAAAAAATATAAATTTTATAAAATAAAAATTTTTTAAAAAAGTACCTAAATAGAATTTATGCATTGTATCTAATAATGACAAAATTAACAACACTAACAATTAACTATTTATTTAAAAATATAAAATTAAAAAATTATTTAAAAAAGTACCTAAAACAAAAATAATAATTGTAATTAATAATATAAGAAAAAATGGAGGAATTAAATTATGAAAAAATTAATGATAGGTTTAGTATTAACAGCAATATGTGGTGGAGTTGGAGCAACAGCTTGGGCTACAACAAATAATGGTGAAATAAATAGAAACAGCGTAAATGTACAACCAGTAAATAATAACATCAAATCAGAAATAGAAAATTATATAAACAATACTTATGGTTCAAACTGGGCAATAGATTTATACGAAAAAAATGGTGAAGAATGGGATGAAATTTTAGAAAATGAATTAGAAAATAAATTTGGTCATAATTATGAAGACATAATTGACAATATTATTGATGCAAAAGAATTTGAATCTGGCTTAGATATAGATAATGATGATCTATATGACGATCAAGATGATAATGACGATATGTTTGACGATCAAGACGATATTAATGATATTGATGACAATGATGATCAACACGATAATGATGACATTAATGATACTCATTATGATGATCATGATGTTAATGATAGATATGATGATTAAACTTTAGAAAATTATAATTTAAAATATATAAATAAAAAAAAATAAAAATTATATTTTATTTTTAGGAGGCTATTATGGAAAAAAGCAGAAAAATAAATGAAGTTATTAATAAATATGGATATACATTAAATTTACATGAAATCAAAGCTAAAACTGGTGCTGGAAATGGACATAGACATACTATTGTAAATGTAGATAATAATATATCTAACAACTCACCTAAACTTGAAAAACTATATGAAATAATAACAAATACTAAAGGAAGCGTTAATCTTCATAAAATCAAAGCTCAAACTGGTGTGGGAAATGGATATAAACACATTGATAAAGTAAATATGTCAACTACTATAAATAATGACACAGATAAAACTTATACTCATAAAAGTCATAAAATTAATGATTTAATTATTAATACTTCTAAAAAACTTAATCTTCACGAAATAAAGGCACAAACAGGTGCTGGAAGTGGATATAAGCATTAATTTAAAACTAAAAATAGCCTTATAAAGATACATTATTAATGTATCTTTATAAGGCATAAAAAGAAATCTTTAATTTGAGCTAAACGCTCTCTTCTTCTATATCTTTTCATCCTATCATATTCCCTCATATCTGAGGCAATACCATAAGCTTCTATTCCAAATCTTCTTGCAATAAAAATAGCTCTTGGCAAATGATATCTATTAGTTGATATTATAGCACTTTTTATATTAAATTTATTTTTTGCTCTATTAATACTATCATAAGTACAAAAGCCACAATTATCTATTAATAAATCTTCGCTTCTAACATTTGCTTCCGTATAATTTTTCATAATCCAATTTTTCATTACTGCAGGCTCATTATACGATTCACCACTATTATCACCAGTTAATAAAATAGTTTTACAAATTCTTCTTACATATACTTTAGCTCCTGTATCTAGTCTATCAGCTAATAAATCGCAGGGATTTCCATCGTGCCTTACACCTGCCCCTAAAATAATTACAGTATCACAATCTATCGGAAGGTCTTTTAAATCTAAGATATACTTATCCCCATACAGATCCATTATTGCAAATATACCAAGAACAATTGCCACTACTATTAAACAAAAAATCAATACATAGGTCATATAGTATTCCTTCTCGACTATTTCTCCTACTATATGATATGTATCGATTTGTAAATTTGTACATAAATTTTTATAGTTCTACTTTCATCTTAACATGAGGAATATTGACTTCATCATAAATATCAGATATAACCTTAAAACCTACGCTTTCATATAAGCCTTTTGCATAAAGCTGCCCAGATAATACCACAATATTTTCATCTAAATTATTTTTTATAAAATCTAATGCTACTCTCATCATTTTTTGAGCTATGCCTTTTCTTCTATGACTTGAAAGCACTAAAACTCTTCCTACAGAAACATAATCATATGCAATGCCCTTAGGCACTATTCTACTATAAGCAACAATTCTTCCATCTTCTTTTAACATTATATGATAGCAATTCTTATCCTTATCATCAAAATCCTGCTCTTCGACTATTTTCTGTTCACAAACAAAAACTTCAAATCTAGATTTAGCAATTTCATACATTTCATCAACATTTAATTCATTAAATCTCTTTATCTCAAAATTCATATTATTTACCCTCCTATACATTATTTAAAATAGAACGCTAAAATTATGCCTCCAACATTTTAATTTCTTAATTATGCTGAAGGCATCTTAACTTATTAATTATCTTATTTGTCCATTTCCATAAATAATATATTTAATAGTAGTAAGCTCCTTAAGGCCCATAGGTCCTCTTGCATGAAGTTTTTGAGTACTAATTCCTATTTCAGCTCCAAATCCAAACTCTTCTCCATCAGTAAATCTTGTTGAGGCATTTACATAAACGGCTGCTGCATTTACTTTTTGTAAGAACTTTTGAGAATTTTCATAATCTCTAGTTACTATAGCCTCTGAATGACCTGATCCAAATTTATTAATTATGTTAATAGCTTCATCTATATTTCCGACTACTTTTACTCCAATTTTATAATCTAAGTATTCATTATACCACTCTTCATCATTTGCTTTTATTATTGATGAATCATAAGCAATAGAAGATTCATCTCCTCTAATCTCTACATCTTTTTCTCTTAAGGCTTTTAATATTATTGGCATAAACTCCTTAGCTATATTTTCATTAACTAATAATTTTTCAGCTGCATTACATACAGATGGTCTTGAAGTTTTTGCATTAATTACTATATCTTTAGCCATTTCAAAATCAGCATATTCATCAACATATATATGACAGTTTCCTGTTCCAGTTTCAATTACAGGAACAGTTGCATTTTTTACTACTGCTTGAATAAGACCTGCTCCACCTCTTGGAATTAAAACATCTATATACTCATTTAATCTCATCATTTCAGTGGCAACTTCTCTGCTAGTATCCTCAATTAATTGAATTGAATCCTCTGGAAGTTCTACAGACTTAAGTCCTTCTCTTAAAACTTTAACTATAGATTTATTAGAGTTTATAGCTTCACTACCACCTCTTAAAATAACTGCATTACCAGCCTTAAAGCAAAGCCCAGCAGCATCACTTGTTACATTAGGTCTTGCTTCATATATTATTCCTATAACTCCTAATGGTACTCTTTTTTGCCCAATTTGTAATCCATTAGGTCTAGTCCACATTCCTAAAACTTCTCCAACAGGATCAGGCAGTGATATAACTTGTCTTAATCCATTTGCCATTCCTTCTATTCTTTCTTCATTTAAAGCTAATCTATCAAGCATAGACTTTGAAGTACCTTTTTCCATGGCCTTTTGTAAATCAATTTTATTAGCGTTAATAATTTCTTCCTTATTATTAACTAAAAAATCAGCCATTGCATTTAAGCCTTTATTTTTTTCAGCAGTACTTAAATTCCCTAGTATAAAAGAAACTTCTTTTGCTTTTTTACCTTTAATAATTAATTCATTCATTGTTACCTAACCCCCCTCTTATTATTTTTTTATAAATAATGTTCCAATTTCTTTACCTTCAGTTATATCCATTAATATTGCTGGATCATCTCCATTTGCTAATATCATATTACATCCTGCCATTGTAGCTCTTTTAGCTGCTGTTAATTTAGTAGCCATTCCACCTGTTCCAAGTGAACTTCCTGCACCACCAGCACATGCTTCTAATTCTGGTGTAATTTCTTCTACAACTCTTATTAACTTAGAATTAGGATTTTTTCTTGGATCTGAATCATAGAATCCATCAATGTCAGATAATATAATTAATAAATCTGCCGATACTAATTGTGCAACTATTGCAGATAAATTATCATTATCTCCAAACCTAACTATATTTTCTATCTCATCTATAGCAACAGTATCATTTTCATTAACTATTGGTATTATTCCATTCTCTAATAAAGTTTCAAATGTATTAACAACATTTTCTCTTATATGATCATCTTCTATAACATCCCTAGTTAATAATACTTGCCCTACTATATGACTATATTCACCAAACAATTTACTATATATATGCATAAGCTCACATTGTCCTACTGCAGCAACAGCTTGTTTTTCTTTTATACTCTTTGGCTTTTCCTTTAATTTTAATTTGTTAACACCAACTCCAACTGCTCCTGATGTAACAAGAACAACTTCTTTACCTGAATTCATTAAATCCGATAATACTCTTGTTAGCTTTTCTATTCTTGTTAAATTTATATTTCCATTATCATATGTAAGAGTTGAGGTTCCAACCTTAACTACTATTCTATTACAATTTTTCATTTGCTCCCTGAAATTCACTTTAATCATCTCCCAAATCATAGCTTGTTATTTTTATATTATAATTATCTTTATTAATATTTGCTATAAAAATTTCCTTTACATTTATGTCCTTATATTCCTTTTAAAATGTTTTATGCCCATAAATTTGAATAAAAAATCTATAAAATTTAATGTTTTTGCATAAAAATTAAATTTTATAAGATTTTTTTTAATTTTTATGCATCAAAAGTATTGATTTTTAATATTCTTGCATTTAAAATTAATGTAGTTGAATAAATATAAAAAAATTATGTATATATATAAAGGAGATAAAATGGAAATTTCAAAATTCAAACCATTTGATGATAATAATAAAGTTACATTAAAAGATAACTTAAAATTTATAATTCCTTCACTAATTGGTGTTCTATTATTTATGATTCCACTAAAGCATGAAGGTGATGTAACAATTCCAATAGCTATTTTCTCAGGAATGTTAGTAGATTTTCTTGGTGAATATCTAGTATATATAATTACCGGAACATTAACTATTTCTGCTGTACTTAGTTTAGTAACTACGTTATTTAAACCTAGATTTATTACTAATAATAAATTCTTAAATTCACTTTTTAATACTACACCTTTATGGTTAACAGCTAGAATTCTTGGTGGAATATTTGGAGTTCTTGCAGTATTTCAAGTAGGCCCTGAAATGATAATAAGTGCAGATACTGGTTCATTTGTATTATACGACCTTTTAACTGTATTATTCTCTATATTCTTATTTGCAGGATTATTCTTGCCATTATTACTTAACTTTGGTTTATTAGAGTTCTTTGGTTCTTTATTAACTAAAGTAATGAGACCAGTATTTAAGTTACCTGGACGTTCATCAATTGACTGTATTACTTCTTGGTTAGGTGATGGTACATTAGGAATAATGTTAACTAATAAACAATATGAAGATGGATTCTATACAGAAAGAGAGGCAGCTACTATAAGTACTACATTCTCTGCTGTTTCAATAACATTTAGTTTAGTTGTAATAAATACTGTTGGACTTGGTAATATGTTTGTACCATTCTATTTAACTGTTACTTTTGCTGGTATAGTTGCTGCTGTAATAGTTCCAAGAATTTATCCATTATCAAAAAAGAAAGATACTTATTATAATGGTGAAACTACAAAAATAGATGAATCTATTCCAGAAGGACATACTTCTTTATCATGGGGATATGAGCAAGCTATAACAAAGGCTAGAAAGAATTCTAGTATTAAAGAATTCTTTGTTGATGGTTCTAAAAATGTTTTAGATATGTGGATTGGTGTTCTTCCAGTTGTTATGTGTATGGCAACAATTGCTCTTATAATAGCAACTTATACTCCTTTATTTAGAATTTTAGGTTTACCTTTTGTTCCAATACTTCAATTATTACAAGTGCCTGAAGCGCTTCAAGCCTCTCAAACATTAGTAGTTGGTTTTGCAGATATGCTATTACCTTCAGTTGTTGCTTCAACAACTATCACTAGTGAGATGACAAGATTTATAGTTGCTGCAGTTTCTGTAACTCAACTTGTATATATGTCTGAAGTTGGTGGAGTTTTATTAGGTTCAAAAATTCCAATAAATATAAAAGAATTAATAATTATTTTTATAGAAAGAACTTTAATAACTTTACCAGTTATAGTTTTAATAGCAAACCTTATTTATTAAAATATATAAAAGCTGTCGCAAATGCGACAGCTTTTTTTAATAAAAAAAAGGAGCAAACAAATTTGTTTAACTCCTAAATCCTTGATAATGGTGACCTGTAGGGGAATCGAACCCCTGATTTCACCGTGAGAGGGTGACGTCTTGACCTCTTGACCAACAAGCCTTATTGTAAATAAATTCCTTATAGTATTAATATTACCATATTTCTTTTAAATATACTAGATAATTTTTCCAAATATTATCTTTTTAACTATTTTTTCATAAAATAAAAAATTTATTTAAAAACCCTTGACTTTTTATTAGGTAATAATTATTATTAGTTACAAGAGATAAATGATAATAACTATCATTTGAAATGAAATATCAGGAGGTTTTATTATGTCATTAATAAATAAAAAAGTTTCAGATTTTAAGGTTCAAGCATATCACAATGGGGAATTCGTAGAAGTTACTTCAGATTCATTAAAAGGTCACTGGTCTGTAGTAGTATTTTATCCAGCAGATTTTACATTTGTTTGTCCAACAGAATTAGGAGAATTAGCTGATAACTATGCTAAATTCCAAGAAATCGGTTGCGAAGTTTACTCAGTATCTACAGATACTCACTTCGTTCATAAAGCATGGGCTGATACATCTGATACAATTGGAAAAATTAAATATCCTATGTTAGCTGATCCAACTGGTAAATTAGCTAGAGATTTCGAAGTTATGATTGAAGAAGAAGGTTTAGCTTTAAGAGGATCATTTGTTATTAATCCAGAAGGTGAAATTAAAGCATACGAAATCCATGATTTAGGAATCGGAAGAAGTGCTGAAGAATTATTAAGAAAAGTTCAAGCTGCTCAATTCGTTGCAGAACACGGAGATCAAGTTTGCCCAGCTAAATGGCAACCAGGTGAAGAAACATTAACACCAAGCTTAGATTTAGTAGGAAAGCTTTAATAAATAAAAAGAGTGGTACATCCACTCTTTTTATTCAAATCTTATTATTCTCAAGATATCCTTAAATTATTTAAAATTGATAATTTAAAAATGTTTTGATATTAATGCAAAATATTTAATGTTAGGAGGTATATTAAATGAATGATATATATGATTTATTAATAATAGGTGGAGGTCCTGCTGGTCTTTCAGCAAGTATTTATGCAGGAAGAGCTAAATTAAATACACTTATCATAGAAAAATCTGAAATAGGTGGTCAAGTAAATAAAACCTTTGAAATTTCTAATTATCCTGGTGCAAGAGATAGTAACGGCCCAAAGCTAATGTCTGAAATGAGAGAACAAGCTGAAGACTTTGGGGTAAACTTTATGTCTGCTGAAGTTACTGAAGTAGATTTAGAAGGCGAAATTAAAACTTTAAAAACAGATAAAGGCGAAGTAAAAGGTAGGTCGGTAATAATAGCAACTGGAGCTTCTCCTAGAAAACTTGGATTTAAAGGTGAAGAAGAATTTACTGGTAGAGGTGTTGCTTATTGTTCAACTTGTGATGGACAATTCTTTGAGGGATTAGAGGTATTTGTAATAGGCGCTGGATTTGCATCTGCTGAAGAAGCTATATTCCTAACTAAATTTGCTTCAAAAGTTACTGTAATAGCAAGAGAGCCTGAATTTACATGTGCAAAATCAATTGCAGATAAAGTTTTATCTCATCCTAAAATTGAAGTTAAATTTAATACAGAAATCCTTGAAGCTAACGGTGAAGAAATGGTAAACTATGCAAAGTTTATCAATAATAAAACTGGTGAAACTTTTGAATATCATGCAAAAAAAGAAGATAACGCTTTTGGAATATTTGTTTTCGTTGGATATGCTCCTAAAAGCAACTTATTTAAAAATATATTAGATTTAGATAAATTCGGTTATATTTTAACTAATGAAAATATGGAAACTAATATTGATGGAATATACGTTGCTGGAGATTTAAGACCTAAGCAATTAAGACAAATTGTTACTGCTGTAGCTGATGGTGCAATTGCGGCAACAACCGCAGAAAGATATGTTATTGAATTAAAAGAAAAATTAGGAATTAAAGAAGATACTTATTCCCCTAAGAAACCTGTTAAAGAAAATAAAATTATTGAAAATAATTCTTTAGGTAATGTTTCTAGAAAAAGTTCTCTTTTAAATGATTCTTTAAGAAATCAACTTAAAGGTATTTTAGAAAAATTTGAAAATAAAATTACTCTTGTATCAATTGTAGATGAATCAAATACTAAATCTATTGAATTAAAAGATTTAATATTAGATATCGGTGATTTAGGTGAAAAGATATCTACTGAAATATATAAAGTTGGTGAAAATTTAGATATTGAAACTAAAATAAATGCAAATAAATATCCAGTAGTAGCACTTTTAGATAAAGAAAATAACTATAGTGGTGTAAAATTCCATGGAGTACCAGGGGGACATGAATTAAATTCATTTATTTTAGCAATGTATAATTTAGCTGGGCCTGGTCAACAAATTCCAGAAGAAACTTTAATTAATATTAATGAAATTTCTAACTCTACTAATATTAAAGTTTGTGTATCATTATCTTGCCACTTATGCCCTGATGTTGTTGTATCAGCTCAAAAGATCGCTATAAATAATAAAAATATTGAGTCTGAAATGATAGATATATCTAACTTTAAGGAAATAAAAGATAAATTTAAAGTTATGAGTGTTCCTGCAATAATAGTAAATGATGAAAAAATATATTTTGGTGCGAAAAAAATAGATGAAATTATAAATTTAATCAAATAGCATTTATAAATGTATTGAGAGTAGATAAATACAAATTTATCTACCCTCAATTTACTTTAACCTTAATTTTCTATATCTATTATATGCACATATAATTTCTTGCTTTCTAACCATAGCAAGACTTCCATAGCCACCTCTAGCATTGTCAATTCCAATAAGTTTAGTATTTATTTCTTTAATAATTTTATCTGTAATTTCAATTAATGTTAGATCTTTTCCCATAAAATTATTTTCAACATATTTCATTATGGCACCAATGGTATTTAACTGTTCACTATCTACTATTTGTTCAACAGCGCATAAATCTATGTTTTCTCTATTAATAGAAATTCCATCTTTCCCTAATGTTTTAACTTTAACTCCTTTAGGTCCACTTTCTATTGTTCCTTTAAGAATTACTCTATTAAAATCTATATTAATATTTATTTCTTTAGTATGTTCTATATTTCCTTTACTTAAAGCTTTAGCCTTTTCTGTTACTTCAAAAGGTTCATAATTGTCCATTTGAATAACTAAATCCGCAATATCAAAGAAATCTCCTGAGCTCCCAGCTACTAAAATTGTAGATATACCTTTTTTATTATAAAGACTTCTTGCAACATCAATAAATGGTGTTATTGGCTCCTTATCCTTTGCTACAAGTTGTTGCATAATACTATCTCTAATCATAAAATTAGTTGCTGATGTATCTTCGTCAATTAAAAATAATTTTGTATCACTTTCAATTCCTTCTACTATATTAGCTGCTTGTGATGTACTTCCACTTGCATTTTCTGTATAGAAATTTACTGTATCTTTTCCATTAGGGAGATTATTTATAAATAATGATATATCTGTTTTAGTTATTGCCCTTCCATCTTCAGCTCTAACCTTTAACGCAGTATTATCTGTAATAACAAATTCCCTTCCATCGCCTTCAATATGGTTATATACACCTAACTCTAAGGCTCTAAGTAATGTTGATTTTCCATGATATCCTCCACCAATTATTAATGTTATTCCTTCTGGAATTCCCATTCCCTTAATTATTCCTTTGTTAGGTAGATTAAATTCTACTTCTAACTCCTTAGGTGATATAAACTTCTTACCACTTTTTAATGGTTTCTGTGAAACACCACTTTCTCTTGGTAAAACGGAATTATTAGCTACAAATGCTACTAATTTTCTCTTATTAAGCTCACATCTAATAAACTCTTGATCCTCAACTAAATCTAGTCTATCACTTAAAGCTTTAGTATTTATATTATTATAAATTAAAGTATTTTCTACTATGTTAGGTAAAACATTAAATAATATTTTTTCTAATTCAGCAGATAATACACTTCTTCCCCTAGCAGGAAATCCTATATAAAACCTAGCTTCAACTTTATCACTATCAATTATTATTGAAGTTCTTTCCAATATTTGTTGAGTACATCTACTTATTTCTAAAAGCCCACTCTTCCTTGACCCAAATATTTTTTCACTATATTTATATATATTTTTACTAAATAATCTATTTAAAAAATCACATAATGCAATTCTTTTGTATTTCTCATTAAATAATTGCCCTGGAAATTTATTAACTTTATTTTCAACTATTACTCTAACTCTCGAAGGTGATGCAAAAGGATCTCCTTGAACATGATCTATACTTAATACATAATTATTAAATTTATATTGTCCTTCTAACTCTTTATAGCATTTATACCCACGACCATTAATTCTATCTAATTCTCTTTTTAAATCATTAAGATTTTTCATAAATTACTCCTGTTCAGCAAAAAATTCATCAATTAACTTTTCACTCATTCTTCTATACATATTACTCATATTTACTAAAGAACATAATATTAAAAATTTCTTTTCAAAATCACCATCTAACTCTTTATTTTCATCAACTTTATTACTTATTTTTTCTATTTTATTATTTACATCAACTATAAAATTATTTTCATCATTGCTACAATCATCTAAAAAACAAGAATATAATTCTCTTAGTGGATAATTATCTTCTTCTGATTTATTTATAATTTGATCTAAACATAGCTTTATATCATTAATTGATAAAACACCTTTTAAATTATAAATTAAAGACATTAATATTATATGTTCCTTTGAATACTTCTTATTTTTTATTGGTAATAGTAATTTACCTTTAGCATAATTATTAATCATAGTTTTTGTTAATATTTTTTCATCTTCATTTCTTTTTTGTTCATTTAATTTTGATTCAAATAACTGTATTACTTGATCCATATATAAATCTATCTCTGGTATTTCATCTAATTTTATATTGCTTTGTAATTGTAAATTATTTAATATATCTAATATTTCCATGACATCCTCCATATAGTTTTAAAAACCATCTCTTATCACTATTATATTTTAATAATAATAGTATTTTCTAATATTTGCAAGAAAAACAGATGTATTTAATGATAATTTCCTTAAATCTCCTATTATAAACTTTGACTCTTTTGCACATATAATAAATAATATTAATATAATATCATGTAGTTTTAAAAACTACATATTGAATTGAGAGGTGTTCATTATGTATAAAAAATTGAGAGAACCAATTAACTCTATAACTCATTTTGCAGGTGCTGGATTATCTTTTATTGCTTTAATAGCAATGCTAATTAAGGCTATATCATCAAACGCATCTAGTATTGCAATATTATCTGTAGCTATTTTTGGAATTAGTTTAATTCTTTTATATACAACTTCTGGAACTTATCATGGAATAATTTCTTCTGAAAAAGTAATTTCTATATTTAAAAAACTTGATCATTCAATGATCTTTGTCCTAATTGCTGGATCTTATGCACCATTCTGCTTGCTTTCTATTGGTGGTAAGTTCGGTATTACTATGTTCATAATAATGATTACTCTTGCTATTGCAGGAATTATCTTTAAACTTTGCTGGTTTAATTGTCCTTGTTGGGTAGATAGTGCTATGTATATCGGAATGGGATGGGCTGCTTTATTTATGATTAAACCTTTAGCTGCAATTTTACCTGGAATAAGTTTATTTTGGCTAGTTCTTGGAGGAATTCTTTATACAATAGGTGGTATTATTTATGCTACTAAGTCTGAAAAATTAAAAATAGGCAATTGGGGATTTCATGAAATATTTCATATTTTCATATTACTTGGTAGCTTAAGTCACTTTATCTGTGTATTTACTTATGTAATATAATTAAATTCATTTATGAGAGGTATATATAATGCTTAATTTTGATTTATATAAAGAAGGTGTAGAAATTGGTATAGAACGCGGGCAATATTTATTGCTAATTAAGTTGTTAAAAAAGAAACTTGGTAAAATTTCTGATTTACAACTGAATAAACTTGAAGATTTAGATACTAGTAAAATTATTAATGTTGCTTTGAATATTTTTACAATAGAAAATATGGATGATTTAAATAAATATCTAAATTAATTATTATCATAAAAAATACTCACAATAAATTTTATTGTGAGTATTTTTTATCAGACTGTTGACAAAGTGTCAACAGTCTTTAATTTTATACAAATATGTAATATAATATAAAATATATTAATTTATT